>DHIZ01000336.1 GCA_002404055.1 Chloroflexi bacterium UBA4733 | reverse complement strand
TCCCAACTGAAGCGTTGCGTGTTCAGGCGCTCTTGCACACCCGACGGGCCGTTCACCCAGGTGTGGTAACCATCGGTGAACGCTGTCCAGTTGTCCGATTTGCGCCAGGCGAGCAGGCCGTTCGCTGTGTGCTGCACGGCATCCCCGGCGGCGTCATACTGGGCATCGTCCAGACATGGGCCGATGCGGTCGGGCAGGAGTTGCTGCAGCGCGGCGAAGCCCAACTGGAATTGGCAGGCAGGCGCCGCTTGCGCCAGCGTGGCCGGCAGCAGCATGCTCAGCACGATTGTCCCACCCACCAACCAGCGCATCCATCACTCCTTGCCGGGGACCGATCCCACGCGCTCACCATGGCGCATTAGCGGTGCCAGTGTTGTTCGGTTCGCGCAGTGACGGCAGTCTGGCGTCTGGCGCTACACTATCGGTGTACGGAGTGATTACCGAGGGAGCGGGCTGGAGGCTTGCACTGGCAGCCACCTGCGTCTGGATCAGTAGGTGTGGCAACGACATAGGGAGACGGAAATGGCGATGACAACACCGGCAGCGTTGACGCAGCGTCCGGCCTGGCTGGCCCTGGAGGCGCATCACGAACAGATGCGTGCTGTGCAGTTGCGGGCGCTTTTCGCCGCCGATCGGCGGCGCGGTGAGCGCCTGACAGCGGAAGGCGCCGGTCTCTATCTGGACTACTCCAAGCACCTCATCACCGACGAAACCATTCGTTTGCTGGTGCAACTGGCCGAGGAGTGCGGGCTGCGCGGGCGGATCGACGCCATGTTCAGCGGGGAGAAGATCAACGTCACCGAGCAGCGGGCAGTGCTGCACGTCGCCTTGCGCGCGCCGCGTGACGAGCGCATCGTCCTCGACGGCCAGGACGTGGTCCCCGCAGTGCATTCGGTGCTCGACAAGATGACGGACTTCGCCAACCGCCTGCGCAGCGGCGCCTGGACCGGCCACACCGGCAAGCGCATCCGCAACGTCATCAACATCGGCATCGGCGGCTCCGACCTCGGCCCGGTGATGGCCTACGAAGCCCTGAAAGACTACAGCGAACGCAGCATGACCTTCCGCTTCGTCTCCAATGTCGACGCGACCGACTTCGTCGAGGCGACGCGCGACCTGGATGCGGCGGAGACGCTGTTCATCATCTCCTCCAAGACCTTCACCACCCTGGAAACCATGACCAACGCCCGTTCGGCGCGCGACTGGTGCCTGCGCGCCCTGGCCGACGAGCGGGCGGTGGCCAAACACTTCGTGGCAGTCTCCACCAACGCCGATGCCGTGGCCAAGTTCGGCATCGATACCGCCAACATGTTCGGCTTCTGGGATTGGGTCGGCGGCCGCTACTCCATGGATTCGGCCATCGGGCTCTCCACCATGCTGGCCGTCGGCCCCGTGTACTTCCGGGCCATGCTGGCCGGCTTCCACGCCATGGACGAGCACTATCGCAATACCCCCTGGGAGCGCAACCTGCCGGCGCTGATGGGCCTGCTCAGCGTCTGGTATAACAACTTTTTCGATGCCCAGACGGTGGCCGTGCTGCCCTACGAACAGTACCTCAAGCGCTTCCCGGCCTACCTCCAGCAACTCACCATGGAAAGCAACGGCAAGCACGTCACCCTGGACGGCGCGCCGGTGAACTACCAGACCGGGCCTATCTTCTGGGGGGAGCCGGGGACGAACGGCCAGCACTCCTTCTATCAGCTCATCCACCAGGGCGCCAAGCTCATCCCCTGCGACTTCATCGGCTTCTGCCAGGCGCTCAATCCGCTGGGCAACCACCACGACATCCTGATGGCCAACGTCTTTGCCCAGGCTGAAGCCTTAGCGTTTGGCAAGACGGCGGAAGAAGTGCTGGCAGAAGGCACGCCGGACTGGCTTGTGCCGCACCGCGTCTTTGAGGGCAACCGGCCCACCAGTACCATCCTGGCCGAGAAGCTGACGCCGCACACACTCGGCGCGCTGATCGCCCTCTACGAGCACAGCGTCTTCACGCAGGGTGTGATCTGGAATATCGACTCCTTCGACCAGTGGGGCGTCGAGTTAGGCAAAGTCCTCGCCCAGCGCATCGTCCCCGAACTGGAGAGCGCCGGTGACCCGCCCCTCCAGCACGACAGCTCGACCAACACCCTGATCCGGCGCTACCGGCAGCAACAGGGAGCAGCCGGGTGAACGACGGTGCCGTGCTGCCCGTGCTGCTCAATCGAAGCACGAGCTGTTGGGAGCCTCCAGTGCAGCTCACGGGTCTGCGAAAACCTCGTGTCCGCCGATGCGCCGCCGGCTCGCGGCACGGTCCGATATTTCAGCTACCGCTCCCGATTGAGGTGCGCGAACAGAGCGTCGACATCATCGAACGTTTGTACCTGGCCGGCGGCGATCTCCTCGTCTACCGCGCGCTCGCCGGCTTGCCACTCCGGCGTCCAAAACCAGGCCTGGGATGGGTCCGTCCCTTCAGGCGTGATCGGGCGGATGGTTACTGCTGAGTGCTCGTTTATCGCTTCGCGCAGGCGATACACCTCCCTGACCAGCGTCCGGGCAGCGGCAGAGTCCAGCGACCTGCCCGACTCTACCAGCTCCGCGATCTCGGCAAGCTGTTCGTCGCGCATTTCTTGACATCCCTCGGCAACTATTGAGTCGTCAGAAGGTACCGTCCAGAAGCCACAGTCAGACGTACAGTGGCTCGAACGGCCAGACGTGTCTCGTTGCATCAGCATACCCGATGGACAGAAACGCGTCGCAGTCGAGAACCTGGTTCGTGAGTAGGGAGCTGGCGACTGAAGTCGCGCCTACAGGGAGCGAAGCCCGCCGTCGCGGGCTGAGAACGAGTCCGCGTAGGCGGACTTCGCTTGGTATAGCCGCGACTTCAGTCGCCAGGCGTGCGTTGGCAACGTGGACCGAAGTTCGTAGATGCACCACGAAAGAGCAATTGCGTGGTCAGCGACTTATGAGTAGGTTTCACGCACTGTAGGCGGTTCGACCGGCCTTTTTAGCAGGAGCGCGTGGGGAAGGGCGACGATGGGGAGTACGGCGCCGTAGCCCCACCAGATGAGGAAGCTGTGCCCCTTCGCCTGGGCAATCAGTGCCGGGATGAGGCCGATGAGCAGCAAGATCAGCAGCGGTGCGAACCCCGCGAAGGCGAACAGGATGTAGAGAAACAGGACATAGCCGGCCAGAATGTGACGCCACAGACGGGGCATCACGATCAGCAGGACGAGCGGGGTGATCAGCCCGGCGATAAAGAAGATGGCGTTGCTGTTCATCAGCGATCTCCGTGGGCGTTAGGCGCATTATGTCATATATGCAGCGCGCGTGCATGCGTTGCTCTTTGCCGTGGAAATACCTGAACGGCCGCTTGACGGCCAGGATCAGAAACCCGAGCATGTTGCTGTGATGGTCAGGACGACCGGCACGATATGCGCGGGGAGCGGTCAACACCAATGCAGCAGAATGGTTGAGTCAGGCGCCTTCCTTCCTGGTCTTGAACTGAGCCGCCTCCTCTACCACGAAGGTGTGCGTCCCATCCTGGAGCGACGTTTTCCGGCCCTCGTCTACAGCGCCGGCCGTCTGGATGCCGGTTCGGACGTTTTGGGCTTCGATACGCCCCGTTCGATGGACCATGACTGGGGGCCGCGCCTCACTCTCTTCCTGCCTGAGGCAACGTACAGTCCGGCCCTCGCCGAACACATCCGCCGCGCACTGGGCGACGAACTGCCGTTCACGATTGGCGGGTTTCCAACACATTTCACCCGACCGGAGGGTGGCAACAGCCTGCTGACCTTGACTGACCAGCGCCCGATCAATCATGGCGTGGAGGTGACGACCCTACGCGCCGCCTGTCGCGGCTGGTTGGGTATCGAGTTGGACCAGTCCGGCGAGCTGTCCTTACGTCTGGAAGAATGGCTGACCGTCCCCGAGCAGGAACTGCGAGCCTTTACTGCCGGCGCGGTTTTCCGCGACGACACCGGCGAACTGGAGCGTGCACGGGCGATGCTGCGCTGGTATCCGCACGATGTCTGGCTCTACTTGCTCGCGGCCGGCTGGCGGCGGATTGAGCAGGAAGAACCCTTCATGGGCCGCTGCGGCCAGGTGGGCGGACTCAACCGACGTTCGCGCTCGCCGTTGGGATACGCCGCTGCGCGCGCTCTACCGTTCGGCGCTGGACGAACCGACTTCGGACTAATCGGGCAACCCGAGCAGCCCCAATACAGACACATCTTCGTCCAGATCGGGCCAGTGGATGCCATACCCTTGATCAATCAGCTCGTAACGCTGCAGTTCTTCCGACGTGGCGTTGGCCAGCCGCGGGAACCACTCTAGCGGCGCGCCAACCTCCCTACCGTCGGCGAGACGGACCCAAAGCAGCGCCTCGGCGAACCATACTGCGACAGCAGTCGGGTGCGTTGCCGGCCTAATAGCGATGGAAGAATTCATGCCAGGCGCGCTCCAATAGTTCGCGGTGCTGCTCTACGTGCCGACGCAACAGAAGAAGCTCTCGTCCATCATAACCCGATGAGCGTGCCAATGCTATCGGACTGAGCCAGAACTTCGCGCTCTTGCCACCCGACTGTATGTGGACGTGCGGCGGTTCGGCGCCCTCGTTGGAATAAAAGAAGAATCGATGCCCACCAAGGCGAAGTACCGTCGGCATCAGGCCTCCCTTACTGATCGAACACCAGTATTGGCATCTCCGGATCGGCCATCTCCGGGTCGAGCGGATATACCGGGCGCGGTACACGGCTGTAGGTGAGGTTCGGAATATCCTGATTCACAGCTCCCGGCGTCAGGGCCAGCAGGGCGTGCCTGGCGGCTCGGCGCAGGTCCGGTACCAGGTAGCCGATCTTGACGGCAGTGACGTGGTGCTGCGCTGGGTCGAGGCCGAGCGCCTGCATGTCGCGGACGTAGTGATAGGGCTTGCGGCGGCTGGTGATGATGATGTGTACTCCGCTGACCCGCAGCACGGCGATATCCCCGCCGACGCGGTCTGCCGGGAACAGTGTTGCCACCTGACCGCGCAGCGCCAGCGGTTGCCCATGCACCGGATCGAGCTTGCCGCCCAGCGATATGGCCACTTCCTGTCCGGCTCCGGCAGCGAAGCATGCAGCGGCGGCGGCCGCATCGGTGATACTGGCAATGATCGCCGTGCGTTCGCCGCTGGCGAAGGTCGGGTGCGCCAGCAGCCGTCCCGCCATGTATGGCACGTCGCTCACGCCGCCGGCGGTGGGGTTGTCGCCGGAGTCGCTGATGAGGATGGAATGGTTATTCAACGCCACCGCTTGCGCAATGCACCAGTCGGCGCTGCCCGCCGGCACGACGAAGTCGAAGGCCCGTCGGGTATTCCAATAGCGTTGGGCAATCCTGGCAGCCTCCCGGCGCGCGTTGCCGGCGTCGGTGCCGGTGACGACCACCGTGGCGCCACTGCGCGGCTGATCGGCCCAGACGTAGCCCACCCAGAGCGAGGCGTCGATGACGCCGGGTACTACGTCGGACTCGGCCAGGCTGGCGTAAAGGCCGCGGCCCGGTTCGACCAGGGTGCTGGTGCGCTCGCCGGGCAGGATCACCGGGATGCGTGTCCAGGCGCGCAGCGGACGGATCCCTTCATCAAGGCAACGCAACAAGTTGGTGCAGGCGCGTGCGCGGGTCTCCAGGGCGTCATCGTGCGGCGCCAGGCGGTAGGCGGTGAAGAGGTTGATCGTCTCGACCAGGCGCGCCGTGACGTTGCCGTGCAAGTCCATCGCGGCCGAGATCAGGCAGTCCGGTCCCACCAGGTCCCGGATGGCCGCCGCCAGGTCGGCTTCCGCGTCGTCCAGCCCTTGCACGGTCATGGCGCCATGCACATCGAAAAAGAAGCCGTCCAATGGGAGCACGGCACGGATACGGTCGAGCAACTCCGCTTTCATCGTGGCATAGGCCTCGCTAGTCACCGGGCCGCCGGGGATCGCGCCGGCATAGAGACAGGGCAGCCAGTTGATGTCGCTCCGCTCCTGAAAGCGCCAGTCGGGCATGAAGGGGTAGCGGGCCAGCATGGCGTCGCCGCGCAGGATACGGAAATCATCCAGTGTGCTCGCCAGCGGCGAGAAGGTGCTGCTCTCGATGGCTATGCCGCCGATACCGATGCGGTAAAGTGGCGAGCCGTCGCGGAACTTGGCGACCGATTTCAGCACGCCGGTGTCCATCCGCATAGTAGTCGTTCTTCTCGAGCGGGTCACTGTCTGCCGGCCAGGTGTCTACGCGCGGACCGGGGGGCACCGGGTTGTTGCCGAACTTCCCCCGGAGTTGTCTGCTATGGTAGCACAGGGCAAGCAAGGTTCTGTGCGGCAGCGCGCTGGGTCGCCCGCCGCGGACCAGAGGAGATGGCAAATGGCAAAGACCCTGGAGTCGCGTAGCCGGGCAGGCAGCGCCGTCACGGCCCCTCCGGCGCCGCTGCTCACTCCTGGCTTTGCCGGCTTACTCCTGGCCTGGTTCGCGCTCGGCCTGTGCGCCGCGCCGGCGCGTCCGCTGCTCCCCGTCTATGTTGATGCCGTGCTGCACCGGCCGCCGCTTTTCACCTCGATCCTGCTCTCGCTGCAACTCGCCAGCGGCGCCGTCGGCGCGCTCGTCGGCGGCAGCATCGCCGACGCTTTTGGCCGCAAGCCGGCCATGCTCGTCGGCTCGCTGGCCGGGCCTCTGGCTGCTGCCCTCTTTCTCACTCGTGCGGTCTGGCTGCTGCTGGCGCTGTCACTCGTGATCGGTATGCTTTCCAGCATCCAGACCATTGGCGGGCAGACCTATCTCATGGGCGCCGTGCGCCAGGTACGGCTGGGCTTTGCCGCCGCCCTCTTTTTCCTTGGGTCGACGCTTGGTACTTCTCTCGGCAACCTCTTCGCCGCTCCAGCCCTCGACCGTTGGGGCTTTGGCGCGGTGGCGGCGGCGATGGTCGTCGCCTCCCTGGCCGTCATCGCCACCACCGGCTGGCTCTTGCCGCCCCCGCCCGCAGGGGAAGTGGGACCCCGGAGTTCGCTTGCGGCCACCTTCCTCGGCTACCGCACTATCTGGCAGCGCTACGAGGTGCGCCTCCTGGTGGGGCTGCGCTGCATGCCCACCTGCTACTGGGGGGCAGCTACCCTGCTCGTGCCCCTCCTCCTCTACCGTGCCAGCCACCTCCCATCGACGGCCGCCCTCTACACCGGCATCAGCCTGGCCCTGGCCGCCACCTGCCAGCTCCTCACCGGACGCATCGCCGACCGCGTCGGCCGCCGGGCCCCGGCGGTCTTCCTGACCTCCTGCATCGTGCTTTCGTCCCTGCTGCTCGGCCTCTTCTCCGGCAGCCTTGCCGGCCTCTACGTCTTCGGCATCTTCGGCGCCTGCTCGGCCTGGTCGCTCTCCGTGCTCATGCCCGGTCTCATCAAAGAACTGTCGGAACCCGGCGAAGAGGGGCGCACCCTGGCGCTGACGCACTTCGTCTGGAGCGGTTCCATGCTGCTGGGCAGCCTCGGCGCCGGCGCCCTGGTAGTGGTGAACAGCGGCCTGCCCTTCCTGATCGCCGCAGCGCTCAACGTGTTCGCGGTGCTCTTCGCGCTGGCCCTGCTGCGCAGCGGGCGCGTGCAACGCCAGTCGTGAGTCCAAATGGTGCGCGTCGCCTGGCGATGGCGGTGAGGGTGAGTGTGATACAATAATGCTAATCTGAGATACGAAGGAGTAGGCAATGAAAAGCGTGCGCCTGGACGCTGCGCTGGAGACCAAACTGAGAGCAGCGGCGCGGATGGAAGGCGTCTCGGAGTCGGAGTTGATCCGACAAGCGATCGGACAGCGTTGTGATACCATCCTCGCCAATCGCGCCGATCTGCGGCTGGCAGACGTCATTGGCATTGTCCATGGCGGCGGAGGGCGAGCACGAGACGCTAGTAGGAAGTTTGCTGAACTTCTGCGAGAGCGGCATGAGGCTGAGGTTGCTGAACATGCCGCACGCCAAGGCGTTGGTACGTGATCCTGACCGATACCGGCCCGCTGATTGCATTGATTGATCAGGACGAGGAGGATCATGTCCTCTGTATCACTGTGATGGCATCTGTTAGGCTTCCATTGGTCATAACCTGGCCGGTCTTGGCAGAAGCAATGTATCTCCTCGGCAACACAGGGTGGCGAGCGCAAGAAGCGCTGTGGCGACTGATCTTAGGGGGTGATGTCCAGCTTGGCGCCATTGATGGATCTGGGTTAGCCCGTATGCACGCACTGATGGAGCAGTATCGCGACACGCCAATGGACCTTGCCGATGCCAGCCTGATCGTTCTCGCTGAGCAACGCAACTTTACCCGCATCTTCACCCTCGATTCGCATTTCCACGCCTATCGTCGCCACGGCCGGCAACGGCTGGAAGTCATTCCTTAAGCGCCGCCACCGTGCAGCGACAGTGATTCCTGTCGTATGCTTTCCAAACCGACACGACGCTCAGTGGTTGGCTGACCAGGCGGAAGCAGATTGATGAAAGCGGCGGACGAGTCCCTGCGTCAGGTGCGTGAGCAGGCGGCGGCGGCGCAGGTCCAGGAAGATGCGGCACGGACGCGGCTGGCGCAGGCGCGGCGGTTGCGGCTCTTCTGGCAAGAGCTTCTGGCGCTCATCACTGCCGGGCAACCGGCCGGGGCTTTGCTGTTGCTGCGTCGAGAAGCGGACGTGCTGCTGCAGCAAAGCCCTGACGCCATACCGGTGGGGTTGCTGGATGCCGTCGTCGCCAGTGTGGAGCAGCAGGCGCGGGTGCAGGCAGCGAGCTTCCAGCGCACCTTCCCAGCCGCCATGCAAGCAGCCGGTGTACTGCTTGACAGCACGTCTCGCCATCCCCGCTACACTGTTCGTGACGGCTTCCTGCATGTCGAGGTCGACGAGCCGCGTCTCACAGCCACGGTGCGGCCGCGCGATGGCGCGGAGATTGTGCTGGGTATGGACGTAGCCCCACTCGTTGACGTGATTCGGGGCGAAGTGCAGCGGCTCTTTGCGCGGTCATTGGATTACGACGACTTCTTACGTCGCCTGTGGCTCGCCTACCAGGCGCTGCTGCTGGAGGACGGGCGGGTTGTGGGTGAAGCGCTGCCGTTGCGCCGGGTGCTGGCCCGCCTGGGACGCGAGGCGCAACCTTATCCCGCCGACGAGTTCAACGTTGATCTTGCTCGGCTGGTGCAGTCGGAGGACACCGTCGTGGAGGCGCATCGCCTGCAACTCCACCCGACCCGGCGCACCAGGCAGGGTATGTTGCTGCACGGGCTGGAAGCGGGCGGCTACGCCGGTTTCATCAGCTTTGGACAGGAGGAAGCGGGATGCTAACGGCGGCGATCGAGCGCCGGGATGCCATAGACATCATCGAGAGCCTGCGCAGTGGCATCCCGCCCCGTCGCTTCGTATCTTCGTACTCCGTCGGCACCGAGCAGTTCATAAAGGACGTGCGGCGCCGGCACCTGGAGACCACCTCCAGCCGCGGGCGCATCCGCTTCCTCTGCGGCCATTGGGGCGCAGGGAAGACACATATGCTGCGTCTCCTGCGCGAGGCAGCCTTTTCCGCCGGTTATCTCGTGTCTACCGTGGAATTGAACGTCGACCAGACGCCCTTTCACCATTTCGAGCGCGTCTTCTTCGATATCGTGCGCAACCTGAGTTCACCCGAACAGTACGCGGCAGGTCGCTCGCAGGCCGCGCCCCTGGGCGACATTTTGGAGCGGGACCTCACCCCTGCCGCGGGACCTCACCCCCAACCCCTCTCCTGGACGGAGAGGGGAGACGAGGGCGACGGGAGTACCGTCAGCCTTCGTGGTAGCCCCCTCTCCGCCCAGGAGAGGGGGTTGGGGGTGAGGTCCCACCTGATCGCCGCTGCGAAGGCCCGCCTCTTCGCCGATACCGGCATCGACGTGGACTTCCGGCGATTGGTCGCCGCTTACTGGGATACCTTTCTGCCGGATGCCGGCGACGAGCTGGCGCTGCAGGATACGCGCTCCCGCATCTTGCAATGGTTCACGGGCGAAGGTGGCTCTGCCTACCGCACGCTGTATGGGGTCCAGAAAGGCATCGATCGCGGGAATGCTCGTCTCATGCTGCAATCGCTCTGTCGCTTTACTTGCCACGTGGGCTATCGCGGCCTGGTGGTACTGTTGGACGAAGCGGAGATGGCCTATTCCGTCATGCGCCGGGCGGATCTGAAACAGGCGCATAACAACCTCTTGCACCTTATTAATGGCATCGACGAGAGTGAAGGCGCGTTCCTGATCTATGCCGCTACCCCCGACTTCTTCGTCGACGACCGCTACGGCATCGTCAACTACGGCGCGCTGGCCCAGCGCATTGGGCGACCAGAGTTGCGGGTACCGAACGCGCTGGATCGCGTTTGGAACCTGGATGCGCTGAAGGCGTCCCCGGACGACTACGTCAGCGCCGCCAGCAAAATCCGCGAGATCTACCTCCTGGCCGATGCCGAGGCTGAGGAGCGGGTGATGCCGGACGCGGCGCTCCAGCACTACGTCGCGGAACTGGTGGCGATGCATCCAGAATTCAGTCACATCAGCACCTGGCGCGTCGTGGTGACCGGCACGGTGCAGGCGCTGGATCGCGGCGAAAGCGGCGAACGGGAGCAATTGGTGCAGGAAGCCTACGACGACGTGATGGCGCGGCTCCGAGCCGAGGGATGAACCCCGACGCCGCGGCAGCCGTACAGATTGTCGAGCAACTGCGCTACGGCATCCCCCCGCTCGGCTACAGCCGGACCTTCACGGTGGGTCGGCAAGCGCAACTGCTGACGCTGGAGCAGCAGTTGTACGCCGCCGCCGGCACTGCCCTGTTGCTCCAGGCCGACTACGGGGCCGGCAAGAGCCATCTACTCCAGCTGCTGCGCGAGCTGGCCCTCGACGCCGGCTTCGCCGTCAGTTTGGTGGTCGTCAATGCCCAGGAAGGCGTCCGCTTCGACCGTCTCGACACCATCTTCGGCGCAATCTGCCGGCAGGTCGAGGTTGGCGGTTCGGCTGAACGGGGTGTTGGAGCACTGTTCGGGATGGTGGGGGGACCTCACCCCCTGCCCCTCATCCCCAACCCCCTCTCCAGCAACGGGCGCTGGGACTACTCCGAATATCTGGAGTCACCCGCCATGTACGTGGCCTTGCGGGCCTGGCTCTTCGGCGATGCCCCGACCCGCCTGCTGGTGGAAGACTGGCTGACGAACCCTTCCGCCTACCGCGAGCGCGGTCGTCGGCTCTACGACGCTCTGGTCTATGGGCTGCGCGATCGCTTCCAGGATCCGCGGCCGGAGTGGAAGTTTCATTCCCAGAAGCTGCTCGTGCTGCACGGTCTGGGGCAGAGCCAATGCTGGCTGGCGCTGGCCGACCTGGCAAAGATCGCGCGAGCAGCGGGTCGACGGGGGCTGGTGCTCCTCTTCGACGAGGTGGAGGACATTGTGCATAACCTTCCTCGCGTTGCTCAGCGTCAGGAAGCGGTTCGTAACCTACTGTGCTTCTTCAGCTCGAAATTGCAGGTCCACGCTTTTTTCGCCGTGACCGCCGACTTCGTTGAGCAGTGCCGGCCTTACCTGCCGGTCGTTGCCCCAACCGATGCCGCGCCTCTGCGGCTGCCGGTGTTGCCGGTGGCGCCACTGGCACGGGAAGCGTTGCTGGAACTGGCGGGCTGCATCAGGCAAGTCCACGCCCTGGCCTATGGCTGGGATGCCGCGAAGGTCGTAGCCGACGACGACCTGGCGGCGGTCGTGACGCGGGCGTGGGCTGCTGCGCCGGCGCAGCGGGTGCGCAACAGCATCCAGGGAGTCGTCCAGGCGCTGGATGAGCGGCTGGCAAGTGCGCCGTGACGCTTGATCTTGAGGTTGGCCGGGCTTTCTACGGCCAGTTCGCGGCGCTGCAGCCAGCCCAAAGGGCGGCGATCGAACCGTTGCTGGCTGGCCGTGATGTTCTGGTGCTTTCCGGCACCGGCACCGGCAAGACGGAGGCAGTGATAGCGCCTTGCCTGCAGCGCAATCGCCAGCTTGCCGACGCCGCGATCGGTCCCTTCCTGCTGTACGTCACCCCGACTCGCGCTCTGGCCAACGACTTGCTACGCCGTCTCGACCCGCCACTACGGAAGTTTGGCCTGACAGCCGGCATCCGCCACGGTGAGCGCAACGACCTCAGCCGGCGGCGCAAGCCCGACCTGCTGATCACGACGCCGGAGTCGCTGGATGTGCTGCTCACCGCCCGCGCGGCATCGCTGCGCCAACTCCAGGCGGTGGTGCTGGATGAGATTCATCTGCTCTACAACACGCAGCGTGGTTTCCAGACTGCCGTGCTGCTGCGGCGGTTGGCGCGGTTGCTGGGACGGGATGTGCAGGTTGCCGGTCTGTCGGCCACTGTTGCGCGCCCGACCGATGTCTGGGCCTTCTTCCGGCCCGGCCACACCTGTGTGGTCGTTCAGGACCCGCAGCAGAAGTCGCTGGATGCCTACATTGCGGCGATCGACGACCGCGGCGGTCTGGTGCGGCTGCTGGATCACGCCGCCGGCGCCGGCGGCGTGAAAGTGCTGCTCTTCGTCAATGCTCGGCAGGAGTGCGACCGCCTGGCGACGGAGTTGCGCGGTCGCACGCGCTTTGGCGAGCACGTCTTCGCCCACCATGCCTCGCTCGACAAGGAGGTGCGTGTGGCCACGGAGCAGGCCTTTCAGGAGGCGGAAAGCGCCCTGTGCGTCGCCACCAGCACGCTTGAACTGGGCATCGACATTGGTGACGTCGATCTCATCATCCTCTTTGGCCACCCTTCCGGCTGGGAATCCTTCCTGCAGCGAGCCGGGCGGGGCAGCCGACGTGACGCGAAGACGAATCTGCTCTGTTTGCTGGCTCCCGAACACGGTTCCATCGTGGGCGGCGCATTGACCTTTGCCGCCTTGCTGACGCAGGTACAGGCCGGTCACCTGGAGCGGGAGCCGCCCCGCGCCATCTACGGCGCCGCCGCGCAGCAATTGCTGTCGCTGCTGCTGGAACGGGACGGCGCCTACCGACCGTTGGACGAGCTGGCCGAACCCTTTGCCGCCTGGCCGCACCTTGATGACACAGTGATCGAGCAGGTGCTGGAGGGCCTGGCGGCCGGTGACATTGTGCGGCGTCATCCGGTGCTACAGCGCTACGGCGCCGGCGAACAGTTGCACCGGCTGCACGACCTCAAGCTCAACTGGGGCAATTTCCCACTGCAGAGCCGGGACGTGAAGCTGATGACCTACGGCCGTGACCTGGGCACGATCCCCGGCGGCAATGTGCTGTCGTTGCGACCGGGCGATGTCGTTTACTTTGCCGGCAAGCGCTGGTGCGTGCGCCGCGTCACGCGCGACGCCATCCAGGTCGACGCCACCGACGCACCGGCCACAACCGAGATCATCTACCCGCACGCTCACCTGCCGCTTGATCCGGCCACCGTCGAGGAGATGTTGCACGTGCTGATTACCGCCCAGGCATCATCCGAGGGTGCGGCCGGGGAGCAGCCCGGTGGTGCTACTGCGCCTTCGCCTGACGTGTTACCGGCGTTGCAACACCGCTATATGGCGACGAACCTGCGCGCGAAGCTACTGGTCCTGGCCGACCAGCTACGTCCCTTCATCGGTTGGGACCGGCTGGCCGTGGCGACCGAGGAAGGCGGCGATTATTCCTACTGCACCTTCGCCGGTGTCGCCATGAACCGCGTGCTCGCCGCCTGGGCCGGTGTCGGCCGCTTTGCCGCCAGCAATATCGTGCTGCGCTGCGAAGACCCGATTGATTTCTCCCAGTTGCCCGCAGACCCGGAGGAATTGTCGCACCTCGCCGGCCAGGCGTTGCGCACACCGGAGGGCCTCACCCTGTTCCAGATGGCGCTGCCGCCGCACTTGCTGGCGCGGGAACTGGCCGATCTCTGGCGCCAGACGCCCGTGTTCGCCCGCTCGCTGCTGCGGCTGCGCCATGCGCGGCTGGTGCAGGCGCCGTGCGAAGCGCTGGCCGAGTTGGGCGGGATAGAATAGCGGAATGAAGGAAGGTGCAGCAATGAGTCCGGTTCACACCGTGCAAGGCTCCGTCGCGCCGTGGGCGGAGGTCGTACACGGCGCGCCGCGCATGACGCTTGCCGAATTCCTGGATTACGAGGGTCAAGACGGCTACCGCTACGAACTGGTAGAAGGGGTGCTTGTCCGCATGGGAGGAACCAGACCGAGGGCTGGGCGGGTCACTCGCAACCTCCTGTTCGCGCTGGCTGCCCATGTCCAGGCGCACGGCCTCGGGACCGTCACGCAACCCGATGAGGTGTACGACTTTGAGCAGAGCGGTCAAAGGGACACGGGCCTGCTGCCTGATATTGGCTTTTTTCACGCCTTTCGCGAGCCGGAGGTCGACCCGGACAAGGCGTATCCCTTCGCCCCTGATCTAGCCGTCGAAGTAGCGTCACCGCAGCAGTACCGACCAGAGTTGCAGGCCAAAGTGGCGCGCTACCTGGCTGGCGGGACGGCACTGGTGTGGGTCGTCTGGCCCCAGCGCCAGCAGGTCGACCTGTGGCATCCCGGCGCCAGTACACCAACCATCATTGGCATCAATGCTGTGCTTGATGGGGAGGACGTTGTGCCAGGTTTCAGCTACCCCGTGGCTGCGCTGTTCACGTAGGAGGAACCCCTTCCGGCTCGCACTACTCGCCAGGTTTCCCCCTGACGGGAGAAACCTTGGTTGCAGTTCGGGGGCAGTCGCCTTCGGGACCGTACGGTTGGACCGGAGCGTCACAGATGCTGCCTGCTGCGTACCTGAACGCCCGGAACTCTGGGCCGCTCAGGCGGTAGCCCATGGTTCGCTACCCCGTCCGTAGGTTGAGCGCCAAGGCCGTACCATCAGACTCCACCAAGCCAGATGTCCGCAGCCGTCCTCCAAATTGCGACAAAGGTTTCTCCCGTCAGGGGGAAACCTGGCGAGTAGTGCGAGCCGGAAGGGGTTCTTCCCAACGGCCGCCGTAACTGGTACCATACGGCGAGATCGGTGTGGAACAGGCGTGATGGTGGGGAGAGTCAGGTGTCCGGAGAGGAACGGGAGCCGAGCCTGGAGCAGGCGCTGGCTCGCACGGAGGCGGACGCCGATGCCGCCTTTAAGGCGGCCAACACCGTGGCGACCGCCCTCAAGAAATACCGAAGCGCCGCCCACGTCGGCAACCTGCGCGATTTACGCTCGACGATCGCTACCGCGGAGCAGGCGCTGGCCGCCTTGCAGCAACAGGTCGAGGTGGCCAAAGAGGGCTGGGATTTCGACGAGCAGGCCTACTTCGCCAATGGCGCTTTTGCCCGGGAGCTGCTGTCGACTGCCCAGCGCCTGAACGTCCAACTCTTTGAGCAGGACGAGGTGCTCTACAGCTACCCTTCCCTCATCCGCGTCCTGCCCACTGAGCGGGCGGTGACGATCGATAAGACGCGCGAACGGCGCTTGCGCCCCAGCGTGTTGGTGACGCACCTGAAGGACCTGCAACAGCGACCGGCGCGTTTCAAGCCGCAGGAGTTCCTGGAATCGCTCGCTGCCGCCTACAAGGTAAGGGTGCTGGCGGATAAAGGCCAGGAGGGCCTGGATCTGCATGCAGTGGTCACGTTGCGCGACATCCACCGGATGTTCACGCTGATGCCGGGTATGGCGCGGGAGTACACCTTGCAGGAGTTCGCCCGCGACTTTTATCTGCTCGACCAGAGCGGCGAACGCACGACGAAGGACGGCCTCTGCTTGTACCCTTCGGCGGCGACCGCCACGAAAGGGGCGAAGGCGGCTACGTTGAAGGTGATCACCCAACGCGGGGAAGAGAAGCTCTACTATGGCCTTGCCTTTGAGCCTGCCTGACGGCAGGAGTAGGACGAGATGACGCCCGAAGCATGGCTCGCGGTCGCCGGCCGCGAGTACTTTGCCGGCTTCGTGCGCGAGGGTGGCGCCGCGGTTAAGGTGCTGACGCCCGCCGACGACCTCAGCCGTCTGGCGCTCCAGGAGGGTTTGCACACGCTGGCCGAAGAGGGCGGCTATCAGTTCGCCAGCGTCAACGCCGCGACGACCCGCCTGCACATGATCGAGAAGCTCTTCGGGTCGGTCGCCCAGCAGGTGGACTGGGATGCCTGCACCCGCGCCTTCCTGGCGCGGCTTTTCGGTGAGCAGGGGCTGAAGCTGCCGGAGGGGGATATCACCATGGCGGCTGTCGCCGGCCTGAACAGTTACGCCGAGACGCTGTTCCGGCGCGACGTGTCTAACTGGCTGGATCGGGCGATCCTGCACGACTACGCCATGAGCCGGGAGTACCGCTTCGCCATGCTGCAGCTCTGCCTGACGCAACTCGACCCGACCAACGCTCCAGAGTTGGGGCAGTCGGTCAAGCAGTGGCTGCGCGGCGAGTTGCGCTTGATTACCACGGTCAAGCGCGCCGGCATCTTCCAGCGGATCGCCCGCCACAATGCCCGCCACATGCTGGACTCGCTCGTCCACTGGCTGACGCTGACCGGCCATGGCGGGCTGGTGCTGGTCCTGGATATTCGCCGCTACGCCCAGACTGTGCGCACCACTGAGCGTGACGGCACGAGCCTGTACTACGGCACAGCCGCGGCGCTGGATGCCTACGAGGTGGTACGGGAGTGCATCGACGCCACCGATGAGCTGGCGCACTGCTTCATCGCCGTGATCACTGGCCAGGAGTTCCTGCACGACGAGCGCCGTGGCTTGCGCAGTTACCAGGCCCTCTACCTGCGCGTGGCCGACGAGGTGCGCGACCGCCACCGGCAGAACCCGCTGGCCTCGCTGGTCCGGCTGGAGGCGGCAAGCTGATGGCCGCCGAAGCCGCCCTACCCGAGTTATCGCCGCCGGAGCTTTCTGCTGTGGAGTATCGCCGCGCCATTGAGGCGCTGCGTGCCGGCGTGCCGAACCGCGACGCCGTGCGGGCACTGGGGAGCAACCAGCAGTCCATTGAGGAAAAATTCCGGCAGCAGTTGGAGGCGGCCAGCGCCGACGTGGCGCGCGACGCGCAGTCCGGCGGCTTGCTGGTGGCCGGCGACTTCGGTTCCGGCAAGTCGCACCTGCTGGAATATCTGCGCCACGTGGCGCTGGAAGAGCAGTTCGTCTGCAGCAAGATCGTGTTAAGTAAGGAGACGCCGCTCTTCGATCCAGCCAAGCTCTTCCGCGCCGCCATCGATAGCGCCGCCGTGCCGGGGAAGCGCGGCGCCGCGCTGACGGAGATCGCCGCCGGCCTGGACTTTGCTGGCCCGGAGTTCCGCGAATTCTACCGGTGGGCCAACTCGCCGGAATCCGGCCTCAACGCGCAGTTCGCCGCCACGCTCTTCCTCTACGAAAAGGTGAAGGATCAGGAGATCCTCGACCACATCATCGCCTTCTGGGCCGGCGATCCGCTGAAGGTGGCCGACCTGCGAAGCTGGCTGAATGCCCAAGGCGAACCCGGCAAGTACCAGCGCACCGCCATCAACGCCAACGACCTCGCCTTGCAGCGCTTCAAGTTTGTGACCCGCTTGATCGTCGCCGCCCGCTACGCCGGTTGGGTGCTGCTGGTAGATGAGGCCGAGTTGATCGGTCGCTATTCCCTGCGCCAGCGCGCCCGCTCCTACGCTGAGTTGGCGCGCTGGCTGGGCAAGCGCCGGGGCGAAACGTATCCAGGCATGGTCACCGTTGTCGCCATCACCACCGACTTCGCCGAGGCGGTGCTGGAGGAGCGCAAAGATGCGACGCTCATCCCCGAGCGCCTCCGCGCCAGTGCCGCAGCAGCCGACCAGATTCTGGCTAGCCATGCCGAACGCGGCATGCGCGTCATCTCCCGCGAGGCCACCCGCCTCAGTCTGCCCAGTCGCCACGTGGTCGACGAGACGCACGAGCGGGTGCGCACGATCCACGCGCGCGCCTACGACTGGCAACCGCCGCCAGCCGCCTCCTTCGAGCGCCTGGCCACCACCAGTATGCGCCAGTACGTCCGCCGCTGGATCAACGAGTGGGACCTGCAACGCCTCTACCCCGGCTACCAGGTCGATACCATCGTCGGTGAACTGAAGCTGGACTACTCCGAAGAAGCCGAACTGGAGTCACCGACCGAAGGGGAGACCCAGCCGGCGCAGTAGGTTGGGACGCTGCTGCGCCGCGTCCTCATCCGTGGGGCCTTCACCGGCATCTTCCTCATACTCCGTATCGTCATCCCAAACGATGTCGTCAACTGCCGCCAGGTCCGCCGGTGCCGCACCAGGATCGAGGTGGACCGTGTAGTTGAAGTTTCCCGGTCCGACGGCACGCTCCAGTTGGGCCAGGATGCGCGGGACATCGTCATACGGCCCGGAAATGAAGATCGGTTTGCCGTCGCGCCCACCGACCGGCACGGACGTCCGGCAGCGGTCGGGCTCCGCCCCATCCAGGAAGGATGCCGCTTCCTGATAATCACGGTGCGGCGGGAAGCCGAGGGTGTGGGCGTAGGCGATGCTGTCCCGAATGATCTTGGCCGCCAGGTTCAGATCGGCGCTCCGCATCGACTGGACAGACGAGACCTGGGCTCGCAGGGTGTCGCGGTACTCCATGGGCGAAAGGAACAAGCTGGTGTAGGCGTTCTTGACGCCGAGGCAGCCGGGATCGACCAGGATCACTGCCGCCCCTATTTCGTCCTGGGGGCCGCGGCGCGCGACGACGATCTGTACCAGCGCGCCTTCCTTCTCCCAATCCCTGGCGATCAGGCACTCGTACAAGGGCCAGTGCATCGCTGCGCGCAACAGCGCGCGCTGGCCGCTAGTTGCCAGTGTGCCTGGCCGGTGCGTCTTCTGTTTCCGTCGGACGGCATCACGCTGGCGGATCTGCTGGCGCCTGCGCTGGTCCCTGGCCATAGCTTGCCTCCTTCCTCACAGTGTTCAGGGGGGGATCGTCGAAGTTCGGAGCGATCTGCACCATGCTCTGGGCGGAACCTGGAACGCGCTCGCGCTGTAGCGGCGTCAAGTGGGCAGCCGGAGTGCCGACGCGGGAGATGAGTTCTTCCTCATCTGCCAGCGTCTGCACGACCGGTGGGGATGGATCCGTCGTTGCTTTATGTGTATTCACGGCACGAGTCTACCTTCCATGTGCGGGAAATGGGAACATGGGAACCGCGACTGCGCGCCCAGGGGGCACCCGGGCTACCGACGGGGCGACTGCGGTCGCCTGCATGCCCCACCCTTGCATCGCTCGTGCGGCTCTGCATGACACAGAACACAGCCGTGGCAGCGAATGTGGAGCGACTACACCTCAGGGCCATTGTTGCAGGTCTCGGCAGGAGATGCTATGACAGGCGCATATGTGGTCGCGACCGCAGTCGCCCCGTCGGTAGCCGCGACCGCAGTCGCGGTTCTCTCCGCCGGGAGGCTGGTCCACGAGCTACAATGGTCGCCGCTGGTTTGCTGCCTCGCGCCAGACGTGTCGATCACCCTACGGAGGAGACGGCGTATGCCCCTGCACCACGTTACGTTTCACACCTGGCATAACCTGCCGGTTTTCGAGAACGAAGAGTACGATCGGATGATGCGTCGCTGCCTTGATGACGTGATCGCGGCTCGCGGCATCCTCTGCCCGGCGTGGGAGTTGTTGCCGGCGCATGTCCATCTGATCGTGGAGGACTTTGCCGACATGCCGCGGTCGATCCTCATGAAGCATCTAAAGGGCGATACCGCCCGCGCCTTCTTTGCGACCTTCCCGGACCTGCGCGCTGATCTCCAGGGGGGACACCTCTGGCAAAAGGGTTACTACGCGGTGGCGATTGCCAGCCATCAACAGTATCTGGCGACGGTGCGGTACGTGCGAACCAATCGCGCCGAGCCAGGGTTGGATACGCTGTGGCCGACGTTGGGTGTTGTTGAATCCTGATGGTCTACAATCCCCGCCGAAGGGGAAGCGACCATGGATGTCTTCGCGTTGCGCGATGGGCTGATTGCGCAGTACCGCGCCTATGTTCAGGGGTTCGTCAAGGTTCGCGAGCCGCGCACGCACGACTTTGTGGACGGCTATTTCTCCGGCGGCCGGCTGTGGCCGGAACCGCTGGTGCAACTCAACCCTTCCTTTCAGCCCGGACGCTCGGTTGACGACCTGGTGCAGGCGGGCATCCTGCACCGCGATTGCTCCCAGATCTTCCGACGCCGGGAGCATCCCGGCGACATTAGCCGGCCGATCCGCTTGCACCAGCACCAGGATGCGGCCATCGCCGCCGCCCAGACCGGCGAGAGCTACGTGCTCACCACCGGCACTGGCTCCGGTAAGAGCCTCGCCTACTTTGTGCCGATCGTCGACCACATCCTGCGGGCGGGGGCCGGCAAGGGCATCAAGGCGATCGTCGTCTACCCGATGAATGCTCTCTGCAACAGCCAGGCGCAGGCGCTGGAGCAGTTCCTGAACTGGGGCTTCCCCGGCGGCGCCGGACCGCTGCGCTTCAACCGCTACACCGGCCAGGAACGCGACGAGCAGCGCCAGGCGATCATCGCCCGGCCCCCGGATATCCTGCTGACGAACTTCGTCATGCTGGAACTGATTCTGACGCGCGGCGACGAACGGGCGCTGGTCGACGCCTGCCAGGGGTTGGAGTTCGTGGTGCTGGACGAGTTGCACACCTACCGCGGACGCCAGGGCGCCGATGTGGCCATGCTGGTGCGCCGCCTGCGCGAGCGTTGCGGGGCGCCCAGCATGCGCTGTGTGGGCACCAGTGCCACGCTGGCGGGCAGCGGCAGTCGGGAAGAGCGCCAGGTGGAGGTGGCGCGGGTGGCCTCCCGCCTCTTCGGCGCTGCCGTGCCGCCGGCCAACGTCATCGGTGAGACGCTGCGCCGGGCCACGCAGGGCGATGATCCGACGCCCGACGCGCTGGCGGCAGCGCTGCAGGCGCCCTTGCCCTATTCCGACGAATATGCGCTCCTGGCGCGGCAGCCACTCGCCATCTGGGCCGAGCAGGCCTTTGGGTTGGCACGCGACGCGCGCGAACGCTACGAGCGGCGGGAGCCGCGCACGCTGAGCGCCGTGGCAACAGCGTTGAGCGAACTGACCGGCGTCACGCTAGAGCACTGCGTAGCGCACCTGCGGGAACTCTTGTTGGCCGGCTACCGAGCCGGCGACCCGACTACCGGTTTTCCGCTGTTTGCCTTTCGCCTGCACCAGTTCGTGAGCCGGGGCGACACGGTGTACGCCACGCCGGAGCCGCCCGACCGCCGCCACTTGAGCAGCGAGAAGCAGGTCTTCGTGCCGCACGACCGCGACCGCCGTCTCTATCCCCTGGCCTTCTGCCGTATCTGCGGGCAGGACTACCTCGTGGTACACCTTTCGAGCCGGGGCCACTTTCGGGCGCGCGAGTTGGACGAGCGATCCGAAGAAGCGGAACTGGAGAGCGGCTTCCTGGTGCTGGAGACGGCGGACCTGCTTGATCCGCTGAGCGATCCCCAGGTGTTGCCGGAAGACTGGACAGAGCAGCGGCGCGGCGCAGTCGTCATCCGCTCCGCCGCCCGGCGCGCCGTGCCGCGGGCGCTGCGCGTCAGCGCGGCCGGCCAGGTGCTGGAGCAGGACGAGCCGGGCGGCAGCAACGCCTGGTTTGTGCCGGCCCCCTTCCGTTTCTGCCTGTGCTGCGGCATCACCTACGCCTCGGGGCGGGAGAAGGACTTCAGCCGCCTGGCGGAGCTCTCCTCGGAAGGGCGCAGCACGGCCACCACGATCCTCTCCATGGCCCTGGTGCGCGCGCTGCGCAACGAGCCGTCCCTGGAGAAGGAGGCGCAGAAGCTGTTGAGCTTCACGGACAACCGGCAGGACGCCTCCCTGCAAGCCGGACACTTCAACGACTTCGTGCAGGTGACCCTGCTGCGCGCCGCCATCCTGGCGGCTGTCGAGCGAGCCGGAGCGACCGGCGTGGGCGCCGAGGAGATCGCCCAGCGCGTGGTGGAGGCGCTGGCACTGACGCCGGAGGAGTATGCCTCCAATCCCCAGGCGGGGTATGCCGCGCGCCGCACCACGCAGGATGCCCTGCGCGAGGTCGTCGGCTACCGCGTCTACCACGACCTGCGGCGCGGCTGGCGCGTGACCTCCCCGAACCTGGAGCAGGTCGGCCTGCTGCAGATCGACTACGAAGCGCTCGACGAACTCTGCGCGGCCGGCGACGTCTGGCAGGGCATGCACCCGGCGCTCGCCACGGCCACAAGTTTGCAGCGCGAGCAGGTCTGCCGGGCCCTGCTGGACCACCTGCGGCGCAGTCTGGTACTCAAAGCCCCCTACCTGGAACCCCAGCACCAGGAACGCATCCGCCAGTTGAGCTTCGCCCACCTCACGGCGCCCTGGGCTTTCGACGAGGGGGAACGCCTGCTGGAAGCCGGCGTGCTGCGGCTGGAGGTCCCGGCGGCCAGGGAACGGCGGCGCGACGACGTCTACCTGACGACTCGCTCCATGCTGGGGCGCTACCTGCGCCGCGCCGACACCTGGCCGGAACTGTTGCAGTTCGGCCAGCGCCTGCCGAGCGAGGAACTGGCGGACGTGGCAGCCGATCTGGTGCGCGCCTTGCAGCAAGGCGGGCAGGTGGAGGCCGTGCCCGACCTGCCCGGCGCCTACCGCCTCAATGCCGGCGTCATGCGCTGGCACCTGGGCGAGAGGGTGGTCCTTCACGACCCCATCCGCATCCCGCGTGGTCCGGCGGAGGAGACGGCCGGCAACCCCTTCTTCGCCCAGCTCTACCACCTGGCCGCCGGGGCGCTGCACGGCATGGAGGCGCGGGAACACACCGCCCAGGTGCCGTCGGCAGAACGGGAGCGGCGGGAGGAGCGCTTCGGCACGGGTGAACTGCCGGTGCTCTACTGTTCGCCGACCATGGAGTTGGGCGTCGATATCCGGGACCTCAACGCCGTCAGCCTGCGCAACGTGCCGCCGACGCCGGCCAACTACGCCCAGCGCTCCGGCCGCGCCGGACGCTCCGGCCAGCCGGCGCTGGTGCTGACCTATTGCACTTCCAACAGCCCCCACGACCAGTACTACTTTCGCCGGCCCGACCGCATGGTTGCCGGCGCCGTCGTGCCGCCCCGCCTCGATCTGGCCAACGAGGATCTGCTGCGCGCGCATGTGCACGCAGTCTGGCTGGCCGAGACGGGGCAATCGCTCTTTTCCTCGGTCAGCGAGTTGCTGGAGTTGAGCCAGCCGGAGTTGCC
>DHIZ01000014.1 GCA_002404055.1 Chloroflexi bacterium UBA4733 | reverse complement strand
CCGCGGCGTGGCCGCGGCCACCGGCCGGCGGGGGGGGGGGGGGGGGGCGGGGCGGGGGCGGGGGGCCCTGCCCCTACGGATCCTCAGCGTCCCTTTATTTCTCTAACCGGTCGCTGGGTTCCTCCGCCTACAGCCCTGCTGCCTTCCAGGCCTTCTCCAGCGACGCGGCGGTTTCCGCCACTGCCTGGTCGGGCGGCAGTTGGCACAGGCGGGCACTGAAGGGCTCAACCGTCACTGGCCCGTCGTAGCCAATTGCTTGCAGCGCTTTCAGGTAGCCGGGCAGGTCTATGACCCCCGATTCCATCGGCAGCATGCGCTGATTGTCCAGTTGCGCATCGCGGTCGATGCCGGGGGGAGCGTCGTTGACGTGGACCGACACGATATCCTGAGCGCGCAGGCTTGTCAGTTCCGCGATTGTGCCGCCGGAGGTGTACCAATGCCAGCAGTCATGCAGCAAGCCAACGTTCGGACCAACGGCATGAGCGAATTCCAGCATGTCGCCGGCTGTATAGATGAACTCGTGGGTAAACCGGGCGCGTTGCGTCTTCGGACCGATAAACTCCAGGCCGAGGCGGCAGTCGTGTTCAGCCAGAATCGCGGCGATGGGCCGGAAGCGGGTCAGCAAGTGGTCAAACTGCTGCTGGCGCGAGCGGTCGTTGTTGCCGGAGGGAACCCAGGTGTTGACCCGCGTCGCGCCGAGTTCGCGGCCCAACGCGGCATAGCGCGGCAACTCGCTCAGTCCCTGCTGGAACTTCTCCTCGTCGGTGCGCCATTCAACTGGCAGGCCCCAGGGACCGAAGCGCAGGCCGGCATCACGAAACAGCGCTGCGGCGGCCGGCGCACCCTCGGTATCCGCCAGTCGCAGTACTTCACCCATGGGAACATCGATGGCCTGAAAGCCATGCTGTTTCGCCAGGGCCAGTGCTCCGGCCAGGTCCGCCTTCACGCCAATCGCGCCGGTGTTCAAACTTGTGTACACGCTGTTGTCGTCCTTTCACATCGGCACAGAGTATAGCCCGCGACGCCGTGCTGTGTTCGGGCGCGCTGCTTGCACCGCGCGCCTGGCAGCGGTACCTTGCAAGTACCCGATGATGTGCTCGGTTTGCGTCAGTCGTGCGAAAGGGCCTGCGCCGGTGCGGATCGGGCTGCTCTCCGATGTGCATGGCAATCTCAGTGCCTTGCAGGCCGTCGCCGCGGCCCTCGCGGCCGAGGGCCCATTGGATCGGATCATCGTTGCTGGCGACCATGTGCTGGGCGGGCCCCGACCGGGCGAGGTGTGGCACTTTCTGCGAACTTCCGGCTGGACGCTGATTCGCGGTAATGAGGACGAGGCCTTGCTCAGCGAGGATGCGCCCAATTTGGCGGCGCTCGGGCGTTACGCACGAGCCTACGACGCGCAGCGGCGCTGGACGCGACAACGATTGGGTCCAACGGTCCTACGTCAGATCGCCGCCTTGCCGGACCGCTACCGCCTGACGGCCCCCGCCGGCACCCTCCTGGTCGTGCATTCCAGCCCGCGCAGCATGCACGACCGTGCTGGAGGAATTCTCAATCGGGCCGACGAGGTCACCGCCGCCTACCAGGGTACCGACGCCGATGTGATCGCCTTTGGGCACTACCACCGCAGCTTCGTGCGTCCCACGCCGTTTGCGCTGCTCATCAACGTCGCCAGTGTCGGCATCCCCGAGGATCAACGTCCGCTCGCTGCTTTCACCATCCTGAATGCCGGCGCAGAGGGGTGGGTTGTCGAACAATCACGCTTGCCCTATGACCCGCAGTCAGAGCGAGCTGCCGCTGTGCAAAACGGCTTACCCCCCTGGCAAGCGGATTAGCCTCCGTCGCTCCGCGAAATACGAGAAAGAAGTCCTAGTACTGGGGTAGGGCGCCTGGGGGATAGGCAATGCACGGCAGGCGACGTACCATGCCTTTAGCGGTGGACACGGCCGGTGTGTCTGCCGACTGCTGGCGTGTACGACGCCTGATCAGTGAGGGTAGCGATGGCCGCTCAAGAGGTTCCGTTTGGCGCCGATGAGCAACTGGGCATTTCCGAGGTGCTCCAGATCGTCGGTTTGCGCGGCCGCACCGGGCAACTCTTGCTCACCAGTGATCGAGGCCGGGCGTTTCTAGACTTCTCTCGCGGACGGCTGGTGAAAGGCGACCTATTGCCGGTGGCGCAAGACAGCGACCTGGCACGTCGCTCACCGGAAGTACGCCAGCAGGCGTGTCGCGCCGACTTGCAGCGCACGCTGGTCGAAGTACTCGGCTGGCCCAGTGGGCGCGCCGCCTTTCAGCAGCAAGAACTGACGAAGGAGGGCGGCGCCGCCTACGATGTGGACATGCTGCTGATTGAGGCGGTGCGGGAACTGGATGAGTGGCAAAATGCCGCGTTCACGCTGCCATCCCAGGGTGATTGCCTCATCTGGGCCGATTCGCCGCCCCCAGTGATCGCAGCCACCCCGTTGACGGACTTGCAGCGCGACCTCCTGCCGCTCTGCAACGGGCGCATGAGCCTCGGCGAACTGGCCCGCCGTGTACACGCCGGCGACCTCGATACGTTGAAGGCCGCCCAGTGTCTGCTGGAACGCCGGTTTGTACGGCGCAATGAAGAATCGGAAGAGACCCAATTCGACGTCCAGGCGGAAGCGGCGCTCAACCGACGGGCGATCGAACTCCAGGTACGCACCGCCGCTATCGCCACCTTGCGCAAGCGCGACAAGCAGGTGCAGGGTCTGGTCGGGGTGGTTGTCGATGCTGCCAACACCCTTCTGGGCTTGCTGCGCCAACCGGCGGGCAGACCATCCGGCTCTGGCTTCTCCCTGTCGCAAACGTTGACGATGCTGCAAGAACAGTACGGCGCGCTCGAACTGGTCACGCTCAGCCACGGCGTCCTGGAGAGCGGCGACCTTGTCGAGGCCTATGCGGCGCTGAGCGGCAAGGCGCGTGACATATTCTACAGCGAAGCAATTGATGGCCTGTACGGGTTCCTGTTGCAACTGGCGGTGACGCTGGTGGAAGACGGGATCACTGGACGTATGGCGGCCGAGCGCGTGCGGAGCATGCTGGGCGCCCTGCTGCTGGAACTGGAAACAACAATACATCTGGTGAAGCCGCCGGCCACGCTGGCGCCGGCCACCGGCCTTTCCGCGTTACGTCAGAAGCATTTTCACCTCATTGCCTAAAGAAGGGACCAACGGATGAGCGACTCAACTGTACTGGTGGTGGACGACAGCCCCACAATTCGCAAGGTGGTGGAACTGACGCTGAAGCGGGAGCAAATTCGCGTGCTGTGTGCCGCCGACGGCCTCTCTGCCCTGGCAATGGTTGCTGACGAGAAACCCGACCTGGTCCTGCTCGACATTATGCTGCCTCGGATGGACGGCTACCAGATTTGTCAGATCATCCGACGCAACAAGGACTACAAGCAGCTGCCCATCATCATGCTGAGCGGCAAGGACGGCCTCTTCGACCGCGTGCGCGGTCGCCTCGCTGGATCCACCGAGTACGTCACCAAACCGTTCGATCCTACTGAACTTGTGCGTGTCGTCCGAAAGCACCTGGACCGCAAGCCGCAGCGCACGCAGTTTGCTTTCGCACGTCAATGAGTCGCGCCGGTAGCAAGAAGGAGAACCAGTGATGCGTGGCAAGATACTTGTGGTTGACGACAGTCCCACCGACCTGGCATTGATGGTCGCCCCCCTTCGACGCGAGGGCTACGATGTCATCACGGCGGCCGACGGCGAGGAAGCGCTGCGCCTGGTGAGTGCAGAACAACCTGGCTGCGTGGTGCTGGACGTCGTCATGCCGCGCAAGAATGGCTTCCAGGTCTGCCGGACCATCAAAAGCGGCGCCGACTCGAAGCACATTCCGGTCATCCTGTTGACATCCAAGTCCGAACGGACAGACGAGATGTGGGGGAAGCGCCAGGGGGCTGATGTCTACCTGACCAAGCCTTTCGACTCCACGGCCCTCCTGTCACACGTTCGGCAGCTCATGTGAGCGTGCCGCGATGGCTATGACCGAACGCTGTCTGCTGATCAGTCTGGATGATGGCGACTTTGCCGTGCCGCTCCGCCAGTTGGTGAGTGTTGAGCCAATGGCGCATGTGGTACCCGTCCCGCGCGTCCCTGCCTGGATACTCGGTGTGACCTACCGTGAAGGCCGCGTGTTGCCCGTCGTCGACCTTGCCGCGATGCTCAGAGAAGGCGTTGGCCCTCATCCGGAGAGCACGCTCTCGCGCCTGTTGATCGCCGCCGACGGTGACATCTCGGTAGCGCTGGCCGTGCCCGCAGCAACGGAGGTCGTCACCGTTGCGCCTGAACACGTTGCGCCGGTGCCGCCATTGCCGGACCGAGCAATCAACCGGTACCTGACCGGCCACGTCACCTATGGCGAGCAATCCTTCGGCATGTTGGACCTGGCGAGACTCATGCGCTCACCGGCGTTTCTGCTGACCGACCAACTCGAGCAGTGACGGCGGGCGTAGCCAAATCGGCCCAGGTTGCTCCGACAGGCGAGCGACACCTGATGACGAACAAAGGAGCAGAACTGTGAAGAACCTCCCCTTGTGGACGCCCGGTAGCAGCGTGCGCACCAAGTTCACGCTGGTGTTGCTCCTGGTCGCGTTGGCGCCAATGGCGTTGCTGACCTACCGCAACTACCTGGATAGTCGCCAGGCGCTGCTCTCGTCCTCGACCAACCAGTTGGTGGGGCACGCCGGCCTGCAGGCCAACAGCATCGACAGCTTCCTGGCTGACCGCCTGACCAGCGCCGAACTGCTGGCCTCGCTACCGGGCATCGGCGCCTACCTGCAGTTGCCGGCCGGCAGCCGCACCGGCGCGACGCTCGATACGTTCGCTGCCGCCAACTCCATCGCTACCGCCAAAGGGGCTGCCGCCTATTACCTGGACAGCAGCGGAAACAGCGTGTTGACCACCGACGTCGGCAATATGAACCAGAAGTTCGCCGACCAGAGCTACTTCCAGCAAGCAATCAAGGGCCAGGACTATATCCAGTCGCCGACAATCGCCGCGCAAAGCACGCAGTACTCCCTCTTTTTCGCCGCGCCAATCCGCGGTAACAACGGCGCGGTCGTTGGTGTCGCGGTCCTGCGCACGCCGGCCAGCCAGTTGCAGCAGTTGCTGCAGACCGATGCCAACGTCCTTGCTCCCGGCAGCTACGGCTTGCTGCTGGATCATTACGGCATTCTGGTCGCCAACGGCGCTGACCCGAAGACGAACTACACCGCCATGGCGCCGCTGTCGGCCAATGATCGGCAACTCCTGGTGGACCAGCAACAGCGCTTCGGTCCCTCCGGCGCCGCGCCAGCGCTTTCACCTGCGCCCCAGGTCATGCAACTCACGCACGCGTTGACGGCGCCCGGCGCTGTTGGCCACGCAGCGATCAATCCTGGTAACGGTACCCAGGCGACCGTCGAAGCCGCCGGAGTGCGCCTGCACGGCAAGGACTGGACCTATGTGGAAGTGCTGCCCCAGGCTGCCCTACTGGCCGCGCCAAACGCGGAATTGCGCACTGCCGCTCTGTGGTTCTCCGGTATCGGCCTGGCCATCATTGTGCTGTCGATCTTCCTGGCGCGGCAGTTCACCGCGCCGCTCGGCGCCATTACCCGCTACCTCCACCGCGTGCGCGAAGGCGACTACCAGAGTCGCCTGGCCACCCGAAGCCGTGACGAGTTCGGGCTGCTGGCCGAAGACGTCAACGTGACGGTAGACCGCCTCACCACCCTGTTGCACTCCAGCGAGCAGAAGGACGCCATGCAGGTGCAGATCGAAAAGCTGCTGGACGAGGTCAGCGCCGTCGCCGATGGCGATCTGCGGGTAGAGGCGGAGGTCACGTCGGGTACGCTTGGTTCGGTGGCCGACTCCTTCAACTATATGATCGAGGAGTTGCGGCGCATCATCGGCACCGTGCAGGCCAGCACCTTCGAGGTGAGCACCTCGGCCATGCAGTTGCGGCAGTCATCCGAGTTGCTGGCCGCCGGCTCGGCGCAGCAATCGGAACGCATCGCCGAAACGACGCAGGCGGTGCGCACGATGGACGAGTCGATCCAGCGCGTCGCCGAGAATGCGAGCCTCTCCCGCCAGGTGGCGGAAGAAGCCTTTGCCAATGCCCAGCGCGGCGGCGACGCGGTTGCCAAGACGATCGCCAGTATGAGCCGCATCCGCAGCAACGTGCAGGACACCGCCAAGAAGGTCAAGCAACTGGGCGAGAGTTCTCAAGAGATCGGCGACATCGTCAAGTTGATCGAGGACATCGCCGATAAGACTGACCTGCTGGCGCTCAACGCCGCCATTCAGGCCGAACTGGCCGGCGAGCACGGTCGCGGCTTTGCCGTGCTTGCCGACGAAGTGCGCCGGCTGGCGGAGCGTGCGACCGCCTCGACCAAGCAGATCGCCACCCTGGTCAAGGGCATCCAGAGCGAGACCCAGCAGGCGGTGATGGCGATGGAGGAGAGCACGCGCGAGGTGGTCAGCGGTTCGCAACTGGCCGACGAGGCCGGGCAGGCGTTGCTCGCCATCGACCGCGTCATGGCCCAACTGACCGACCGCATCGCCTCCATTTCCGATGCCACCGCCGAGCAGGCAATGGCGTCCAAGCAGATTGCCGAGACCATGCGTGACATCTCGGAAGTGACGACCCGGACCAACGCCAGCACACTCGACGCCGCTGAGAAGGTGACATACCTGGACCAGGTGGCGGCGCAGTTGCGAACGTCGGTCGCCGCGTTCCGCTTGCCGGAGAGTAAATCGGCCTAGTAACCGGGACCGTTGCGACAGCGTGGCAACCAGGAGGAGAGCGCCGATGGCCAGTGCCCAGATTGATGACCAGTTTGACCTGTTCGGTGGCTTTCTCGCCGAGATCGAGGGGTATTTGCCGGTCATCGCCGCCAACGTGCGCCGTTTGCTCACATCACCCGGTGACGAGGACCTCCTGGAGGAAAGCCACCGCTTCGCGCATACCATCAAGAGCTCCGCCGCCATGATGGGTATCCCCGAGTTGCGGCGCGTTGCCGCCCCCATGGAGGCGTTGCTCGCCCGAGCCTATGCCGGTGACATCGCTATCGATGACGCCGTGGTGGCCACTATCGACGGCACGCTCCTGCGTATCCGGAGTTGCCTGACGCTTCAACAGGCGGGCAGCGACATGGAGGCGTTGGTCAAAGAGAACGACCAGGCCTACGCCGGGCTGAGAACCAAAGCGCCGAGCCGGCAGCAAGCGCCGAGCGAGGACGCGCGCGACCGCCTGCTGCACGCCGGGAGCACCGCGCCTGAGCCACTGCCAGCCGCCAAAGAGACCGCACCTATCGCTCCGGTTGCTGCCCTCACGATCGACGACCAACCGGCTGACGCCGCCCTCCCCGTCGCTCCCGAGGTCCTCGAGACCGCTATTCCAGACGATCGCCAACCACTCACTGCGGCGGTGGAGTTCGCACCGGTCGTTGCGGGTAGCGACAGTTCGGCCCTCCAGCCCGACCGTCCCCGCCTGACGGTGCTGCCCGGACGGCTGGCCACTGGCTCGAGGGCCCCCAGTCCGCCCGCGAGCCGCTCCATCGCCGCCGAGTGGCTCGCCGAAATTCTGGGCGGAGCGCCGGAAGCAGCAAGTACCCCTGTGGAGTCAACGGACGAGGCGCTGGAGGAAACCGCAGCCGAACCGGCGCTGCCGGCCGTTGACCTGGCGGCGTTGCAGTCTGAATGGGAACAGCGACTCGTTGCCGAGCGAACGGCTCTGGTAGCGCAGTTGGAGCGCGAACGCCAGGACGCTGCCTTGCTTGTTGAAAGCGAGCGTCGGTTGCACGCCGAGCAGCGACGCGCGTTGCTGGACGAGCACAAGCAGGCATTGCGCGAGGCCGAAGCGGAGCGAGAACGGGCGTTGCTGGAACAGCGCGAAACGCTGGAACAGGAAGTGCAGCGCTACATCGAGGAAGACTTGCGTCCGCAACTGGAAGAAGAGATCCGCCAGGAAGTCACGCACGAGTTCCAGGTGGCGGCGCTGCTCGATCCCACGCCGCAGGCCCTGGCCACCCGGAGGCCTCAACCAACACCGGTATACGCCTATGTGGATGATCCCGAGCTCGCCGCCGAAATGCGCGACATCTTCGCCCAGGAGGCGGCGGAGCACATCCAGGCAATTGGCGAACAGACGCTGGCGCTCCGCGCGCAACCGGAAGCCCCGGAGCACCTGCAGGCGTTGCGGCGAAGTGTCCACACGCTCAAAGGCGCGTCGTCTACTGTCGGTATGACGGACGTCGCCACACTGTGCCATCAGATCGAAAGCGCGCTAGACCGCCAGTTGGAAGAGGGCACGCTTCCGGGCGGACCCGGCCAGACCTTGCTCCTGCTGGAGAGTTGCGATGCGCTGGAGGCGCTGGTCCGAGGCGACGTCGCCGCCGCCGACCAGGCGCGCGTGCTCGCCGAGCGCTTGAGCGTCGTGACGGGCATCGAGGTGCCAGCGGTGCAGTCGGAACCGGTCGAACGATCGACCGTCGCCCCGCTCAGCGCGTCTGCAGCCATGTCGGAGGCGGGCGACCTCCCGGCCCTGGAAGGACAATCTCCTGCTGCCTTAGTCGAGTTTGAGCCTGGGGAGTCGGCGGCATACCCCGTCGAGCGAGCCGGTTCGGCGTCAGGCCTGGCGTTGCGGGTACCTTTGACCGAACTGGATAGGCTCCTGGCTGCCAACCACGAGTTGATTATCACCGAATCAGCCCTGGAACTGCGGCTGCAGCGGCTGAAGCGCACCCTTGACGACGTACGCCACACGGGGAATCGTTTGCGCGCCGCCGGCAGCCGCCTGGAGAGCGGGACAAGCTTCGCCGCCATGCTGGTCGGCGGGGCCCAGGCAGCGCTGCCTGCCCCGCTTGTGCCAAAATCGGAGAGCGTCGTCACACCGAGCTGGCGTGACGCGCTGCGCGGATCGGTCGGCACGATCACCTCCGACGAGTTCGATAGCCTGGAAATGGATCGTTACACCGAGTTCCATCGGTTGACCCGAGAGGTGTCCGAGGCGGCGCTCGACGTTGCCGCCAGTGACGCCGAGATCGCCGACGTGCTGGACGATCTGCGCCTGACGCTGAAACAACAGCAGCGGCTGCATACCGTGCAGAACCAGGTGTTGTTGCACGCTCGTCTGGTCCCGTTGCAACTGATCTTGCCCCGGTTGGCGCGCGCCGTGCAGGCGGTGGCGGCCCAACAGGGCAAGCAGGTGGAGTTCGTCGTCGAGGGGCAGGAGACGCTCTTTGACCGTGCGGTCATGGAGGAGGTCGCCGACGCCTTGCTCCACCTTGTGCGCAACGCGGTGGACCACGGCATCGAGTCGCCGGCAGCGCGGTTGGCAGCCGGCAAGCCGGCGCAAGGCGCCATCCGCTTGAGCGCCCGGCGTGTGGGACCGGAAATCATCATCGTGCTGGCAGACGACGGCCCCGGCCTGGACACCGCCGCCATCCGCCGTGCCGCCATCGCTCGCGGTCTGGTGAGTGACGCGGCGCACCCGACGGAGAACGAGCTTCAGCAACTGGTCTTTTCACCCGGCCTGAGCACCGCCGCGACAATCACCGACATCAGCGGACGCGGCGTCGGGCTGGATGTGGTTCGCGCCAACATCCAGGCCTTGCGCGGCGAAGTGGAGCTTTCATCGGGCTCCGGCACAGGTACAACATTCACCCTGCGCGTACCGATCAGCCTTTCGCTGCTCACCGTCGCCCTGCTGGAAGCGGCGGCGTACACCTATGCCATTCCCCTGACCCTGGTGCGCCACGTGGAGAAGGTGGCCGCCAGGCGCGTCCAGACTGAGGATGGCCGGCAGGTAGTTCGCCACGGTGGTCGCACCTATACCGTGGTCGAACTGGCGGCGCTATTGGGATTGCCGGCGACGGCGCATGGCAACGCTCCGCTCTCCCTGGTCTTCGTGGGATCAGCGCAGGGTACGGTGGCCCTCGTGGTGGACAAACTGGCCGGCAAACGGGAGGTGGTGGTCAAGGACCTCGGGCGGCAGTTGCGCAGCGTGCGCGGCGTCCACGGCGCGACGGCCCTTGGCAACGGGGAACTTGCGCTCATCCTGGATATACCGGCGTTGCTGCAGCAAGAGCCTGTGGTCCGGCGGGAAGTCCTTTCCGCGCCACGCGAAATCCACCGGCAGCGCCAGTTGCTCGTGGTCGATGACAGTCCCAGCGTGCGGCGTCTCACCTGTGCAGTCTTCGAGCGCCAGGGCTGGCAGGTGCGCCCCGCTCGCGACGGCGTCGAGGCGCTGGACCTGCTACAGGGCTGGCGTCCCGATGCTGTGGTGATGGACATCGAGATGCCACGCATGGACGGCTTCGAGTTGCTGGCGATCTTGCGGCGACAGCCGGAGACCGCCAGCCTGCCGGCCGTGATGGTGACGTCGCGTGCCGGCGAGAAACATCGCGAGAAGGCCGTGCGTCTGGGTGTTGATGCCTACCTCGTCAAGCCGTTCCGCGAGGAGGAGCTGCTCGGCACGGTCGACGGCCTGCTTGGTCAGTCTTCCGTCACGGTCCCTGCTTCGACCCGGTAGCGCCGGCAGCGGGTGAGGAAGTCGCTGGAGAAGGCCTCCAGATCAGTCGCTGTGATGAGCACCTGCTGATCGGACGCCAGCGAAGCGAGCAAGAGGGACCTTCGGCGGCGGTCAAGCTCGGAGAGCACGTCGTCCAGCAGCAGGACGGGCGTCTCGCCGGTCAGTTCCCGCATGAGGGCCACTTCGGCCAGCTTGAGGGCAACGGTGGCGAGGCGGATCTGGCCGCGGGAGCCGGCGGCCGCCAGCGGCCGTCCGTCGAGCAAGAAGGCGAGGTCGTCGCGGTGGGGCCCGACGAGGGACATTCCGGCGGCCACTTCCCGAGCGCGAATGCCTTGCAAGGCGGCGGTGTAGCGTTCGGCAGTCCCGCCGGTCGCAGCGTCCGGTTGCTCATCCAGCGACGCTACATAGCGCAAGCCGATAGTCGCCTGGTCGCCGGAAAGCGCCTGGTAGTTCGGCCCTACCAGTTGACTCAACCGGCTGATGGCGGCGACACGATGGTCGATTATGTAGACAGCCGAGCGTTGCAACTCGTCGTTCCAGAAGCTCAGTTGTTCGACCCGGCCATGTCCTTCGCGCAGGGATCGCAGCAAGGAATTTCGCTGCGCCAGCACCTGCTGGTAGCTGGTGAGTGCCCGAAAATAGGCACGATCGGTCTGGGAGAGGGTCAGATCGAGGTAGCGGCGGCGCAGGTCGGGCGGACCGAGTACCAGATCGACGTCGGCCGGTGTGAAGAGCGTGACCATGAGCTGGCCAACCAGTTCCGCCGGCTGCCGCTTGACGCCGTTCACCATAATCTGCTTGCGCGTCGCCGTGCCATTGGTCGCGTCCTTACGCTCAGTCTCCGGCAGTGCAGCGATGACTATGTCCAGCCGGACCCCATTGCCGGCGCGTTCGATCAGGGCTGCGACACGGGCAAATGCGCCGCCCGGTGCGTCAGCCGCCGAATTCCAGTTGAGGAGCTCGCGATCGGCACGGGTGCGGAAGGAGCGCGACGTGGCCAGCAGATACACTGCTTCCAGCAGATTGCTCTTGCCCTGACCGTTGTCGCCACAGAAGATCGAGTTGCCGGCAGGAAGGTTCAGAGCCAAGCGCCGGTAGTTTCGAAAGCCGGCCAGATGCAGTTGTTGTAGTCGCACGCTGCCATGGTAACAACTTTGGCCCAGCGCAAGGGAGTAGGAATATTGGAGGCACGGCCGTTGGCGACGCAGATTGCCGCCGCACTGACGGAGCGGGGGCAGTCGGTCGCCGTGGCGGAGGCGTCGGCGGGTGGGCGCCTGAGCGCTGCCTTGACTGCCATACCGGGCAGTTCGGCCTGGTTCCTTGGCTCCGCCATAGTCTACTCGGCCGTGGCCAAGGAAGCGTTGCTCGGCATCATTGCGGTGGATTTGGCAACGACCGGGGCCGTGGACCCGGCGGCGGCGTTGCTTCTGGCACGTGCGGCGCGGACTCGACTAAGGGCTACGTGGGGAGTCGCCGAGACCGGAGTTGCCGGCCCGCAAGGTGGTCGTCGCTCCCGTAAGCCGGCCGGCATGGCCTATGTCGCGGTGGTTGGGCCGTCTCAGGAAGAGGTGCGCGAATTGCAGACTGGTCAGGATGATCGCGAAAGCAACCAACAGGCGTTCGCCGATGGCGCGCTGGCGCTCCTCGCTGAATTGCTGGCGCAGGGGTAAAACGGGCGGCTCCAAACGAGTGGTCGCATCCGTTACAATTGCTCCTGCCGACGCTGCTATACTAGCCAGTGCCCTACGGGGTTCCGGTGGGCTGGCGTCTGGTGGAGGCCGGTGGCGCGCCGCAGTGGAACGCCTCAGAGACGAGCGGAGAGCCAGCGCCGGTGTTCCGTCCTTTAAGTGACCTGCTTGGCCTGTTCTCCAAAGACCTCGGCATTGACCTGGGCACCGCCAATACGCTCGTCTATGTGCGCAATGAAGGTGTGGTGATCTCCGAGCCTTCCGTCGTGGCCAAAGACTTGCGCACCGGCAAAGTGTTCGCCGTGGGTACCGAGGCCAAGCGCATGGTGGGCCGCACGCCGGCGACCATCGTGGCCATCCGGCCCTTGAAGGACGGTGTCATCTCGGACTTCGACGTGGTGGAAAGTATGCTCCGCCACTGGATCAAGCAGGTGCATGACCGCTACCTCTTCGCCCCCGCGCCACGCGTTGCCATCGGCATCCCCAGTGGCGCGACCGAAGTGGAATGGCGGGCGGTCCGGGAAGCAGCGCTGAACTCCGGAGCACGCGAGGCCTACCTGATCGAAGAGCCGATGGCGTCGGCCATCGGCGCAGGTCTGCCGGTATCAGAACCGGCCGGCAACATGGTCGTCGACATCGGCGGCGGCACCACCGAGATCGCCGTCATCTCGCTCGGCGGAATCGTGGTCAACCGCTCCATCCGCATCGCCGGCGACGAGATTGATGAAATGATCATGCAGTACATGCGGCGCGAGCACAACCTGCTGATCGGTGAACGCATGGCGGAAGAAACCAAGATGGCTATCGGCTCGGCCTGTGCGCTGAAGCAAGAGTTGGTCGCCTCGCTGCGCGGCCGCGACCTGCGTACCGGCCTGCCAGCCTCCGTGCAGGTCAGCAGTGTCGACATCCGGCACGCCATTTCCGGTCCGGTCAACGCCATTGTCACGGAGGTGAAGGCCGCGTTGGAGGAAACGCCACCGGAGTTGGTGGCGGACATCATGGATCGCGGCATCATGCTGGCCGGCGGCGGCGCGCTATTGCACGGGCTGGAACACCGCTTGCGTGAAGAGACATTGATGCCCGTGACGATTGCCGATGACCCGCTGACGTGCGTGGTGCGCGGCACCGGGAAGTGCCTGGAGGAGTTGGGGCTGCTCCAAAAGGTATCGCTGACGCAGCCGAATGAGCCGACGTCGCGTAACCGCTAGGGGAATCGTATGCGCCTGCAGCGACTTGTTCGGTGGGTATCGGTATTTCTCGTCGGCGCTTTCGCCTTGATGGCTCTGGACACGCTGCAACTCGTCGGACGCTATCAGAAGGCCGGCGAGGCACTGGTCGCACCGTTCAGTTGGGCGGCCTCGACGGTCCGCGACGACATCGCCGGTACGTGGACCAGCATCTCGGAGATCGGCGCCTTGCAGCAACAGAACCGTCAACTCCAGGCCGAGAACGCCACCCTCAAGCAACAGAACCTACAGTTGCAGGTCACCGGTCAGGACAACGGCACATTGCGGCAACTCCTGGGGTACAAGCAGGCACACCCGGAACATACCTACCAGCCGGCAGCCGTGATCGCGCGTGGCACAAATAACCTGGAAGCGATGCTGACCGTGGATCAGGGTTCGAGCAACGGCCTCAAGGTCGGCATGGCGATCGTCGACGCTTCCGGGCTGGTCGGGCAAATCGTTCGCCTCGGACCGCACGCGGCCGTCGTCACGCCGATCGACAACGCGGGCAGTACGGTGGCCGCCTATGTCGTCGTCTCAGGCGGCACCGATAAGAGTGATCCATCCGGCGTTGTCCAGTACGAACCGGGCACCGGCTTGCTCCTGCAGTTCGTCCAGGCCACAGCGCCGCTACGGCAGGACGATTGGGTGCTCACCTCCGGCCTCGGCGGCACCTTCGCCCGCGGCCTGCCTATCGGCCGTATCAGCCAGGTGCGGCAGCGCCCGGTTGATCTCTTCCAGTTCGCGATGCTGGCACCCGCGGCCGACCTTCAGAACGCCCGTCAGGTTCTCGTCGTCACCGATTTTGTGCCCCAGCCGCTGCCTGTGCCCACCCCATGAAGCCGCTAGCGCTCATCGCGCTGCTGTTGCTGGTCATTCTCCAGGGCACCTGGTTGCCGCACCTGCGCGTGGTCGGCGTGATGCCCGACGCCGTTCTGGTGGCGTTGACCAGTTGGGCCCTGCTCGCCGGTGGTGTGGCGGTGGTGCCGCTCGCCGCGGCAGCCGGGGTGTTGCTGGACGTGCTGGTCGGCGCGCCGCTAGGGCTATCGGCGGCGGCGCTGCTGGTGGCCGTGCTGGCGGTCGGCTGGTGGCGCGGAACAGTGTTTGCTACCGGGATCGGCGTTTTCGTGGCGGCGGCTGTCGTGGCGACGGCCGCCTACGACGCGACCTTACTGGTTGGCCTGCAGTCCCTGCACGATCCAATCAACTGGCAGGCGGCCTTGCGCACGGTTGTCGCGCCCAGCGCCGTCCTCAACGGCCTGCTGGCGATCCCGGCGGGCTACGTCTGCAGTGGACTCGCCCGGCGGCTCGGCACGCTGGAACCGACCGAGCGCTTCCGCGCGGCTGGATAGGCCGCGATGCTGGATAAGGTGCGTGCTCGGCGACTGATCTACGCGCGGATCGCCGTACCATTGGCTTTCGCGCTGCTCACGGGGCGGCTCTGGTTTGTACAGATCGTGGAAGGCACGCAGTTTCAACGGCAGTCGGATCAGAACCATCTGCGCGTGGACGTGATCGCGCCGGCCAGGGGAATCATCTACGACCGGTACGACCAGCAACTTGTCGAGAATGTGCCGAGTTGGGTCGGCTCGGTAGTACCAGCAGACCTCAACCGAGCCGATGGGCATGCGGTGCTGGCGCTGCTCGCGCAGTACACGCACGCCAGCCTGAGTCGGTTGGATCAGCAGGTCAAGGACGACAAAGACAATCCGGCGCTGCCTTTGCCGCTGCTGTACAACGTCCCGCGAGACGTTGCCCTGACGTTGACCGAGCACGCAGACGATCTCCCCGGCATCCATGTTGACTCGCAGGCGACCCGGCAGTATGTCGATGGCGCAGTCTTCGCCAACGTGCTGGGGTACGTCGGTCGCGTTGGCCAGGCTCAGTTGGCTGCGTCCCAGAACTCAACGCAACCATATTCGCCCGATGATGTGGCCGGCCAGTCCGGCATTGAGCAACGCTTCGAAGCACAGTTGCGCGGCCAACTCGGTCACAGAACTGTTGTGGTCGACGTTGGCGGACGCACCGTCGGTACGCTCGGCGAGCAGGCCGGAACGCCCGGCGACAGCGTGGAGTTGACGCTGGACGCCGATGTACAACGGGCGGCCTACCAGGCGCTGGTGACCGCTGTCCAGCAGTCGGGCGCAACGGAAGGTGCAGCAGTGGCGCTCGACCCCCGCGACGGCGCGGTAATTGCGCTGGTCTCCGTGCCGTCCTATGACCCCAATCTCTTCGTGCAGGGCATCAGCCAGGCGGCGTGGGACCAACTCCTCAACGATCCGGCGAATCCCCTGCTTAATCACGCAATGGCGGCGCAGTATCCGCCCGGGTCGATGCTCAACCCGTTTCTGGCGGCCGCGGCGTTGCAGGAGCACGTCGTGACTCCGGCGCAAACCTTGTCATGTCCCTCCGTGTTGACCGAAGACGGCTGGAACTTCTCTAATCCGCTCGGCACCGGCGCCGGGCCGTTCACGCTGACGCAGGCGCTCGCCCAGCACTGCGACACGCTCTTCGCCGCGCTCAGCGGCGGCGCGACGACTCCCGGCCTGACCGTGGCCGGCCTCGGACAGGACAAGTTGCTGTCGTGGCTGCGCCTGTTCGGCTTTGCCCAGCCGACCGGGATTGCGCTGCCGGCAGAAGCGCCAGGATTCCTGCCGGACCCGGCCTGGTACCAGCGCAATCAGAACCAGGCCTGGACGCCGATCGACACCTACCTCGTTGCCGCCGGCGCGGGACCTTTCGCCGTCACGCCGCTGCAACTGGCAGTGGCCACGGCGAGCCTTGCCAACGACGGCACGATCTATCGTCCAGAACTGTTACAGCGCCTGATTGCTCCCAACGGCAAGGTGTTGCAGCAACTGCAGCCCGCTGCAGTCCGGCGGCTCGGCCTCGCGCCGGCGGTGCTGCAGGCGGTGCGCAATGGTCTGGCGCAGAGCACGAGCGCCGGCGCCTCACAAGGCGTGCGCGTGACCTCACTAGCCATAGCAGGCACGGGAGCCGCCGCCGCACCCACAAGCGACGGCGTGGGGCAGGCCGGGCTCGATGCCTGGTGGTCGGGTTTTGCGCCCCTGAGCGACCCGCAACTGGTTGTCACGGTGATAGTGGCTGGGGGGAGTGCCCCCGATGCCGCTGTGCCCGTAGCCAGGGCCATGTTCGAGGCCTATTTCAAGCCGACGCCGGCGGTTACAACAGGTCATGTCGGCTAAGCTCTGGCGCTACTTTGACCCGCTGCTGGTGACGCTAAGCCTGCTGCTCACCGCCTACGGCATCGCCATGATCTATGCTGCACTGGCCGCACCCGGCGCTGATGCGGCTGCCCGCAGTGCCGCCATTCGGGAAGCAGTCTACGGCCTGATGGGCCTCGCCCTCCTCCTGATGGCCTGTTGTGTCGACTACCGCGTCTTTCGCGCGCTGTTCTGGCCCCTGTGCGCCGGAAACGTGCTGCTCCTCCTGGCGGTCCTCGTGCTGGGACGCGCATCCGGCGGCGCTCAGCGCTGGCTCAACCTGGGTATCCTGCCCTTTCAGCCGTCGGAGCTCGGCAAGCTCCTTGTGATCTTGACCCTGGCGCGCGTCCTGGCCGACCTCGATGAACGAATAACGACGCTGCGCGCCGTGCTCCTGACGCTGCTGGTGGCGGCGGTTCCCGCTGCGCTGGTCTATCCCCAGCCGGACCTGGGGACCGCCCTGGTCTACATCGCCATCTGGGTGGGCATGGTGACGGCGGCCGGCGTGCGGATCCGCCACCTGCTGCTCTTGCTCGGGGCCGCTGTGACGAGTGCACCGCTCGCTCTGCACTTTCTCCACGGCTATCAGATCACCCGGCTCACAATCTTCCTGAACCCCCAGAAGGATCCTACCGGCGCCGGCTACAACATCATCCAGGCGTTGATTGCCATCGGCTCCGGCGGCTGGATGGGACAGGGGTGGGCGCGCGGCGCGCAGAGCCAACTACACTACCTGCGCGTCCAACAGAGCGACTTCATCTTCTCGGCCATCGCCGAACAGTTAGGGTTCTTGGGCTGCCTGTTGCTGTTCCTGTTGTTCGGTATGCTGCTCAATCGCATCCTCAAGGCCGCCGGGGTGGCGCAGGATCTCTACGGCCGGTTTATCGCCATCGGCGTCATGTGGATGATCCTGTTCCAGGGCTTCGTCAACGTCGGCATGAACCTGCGCATCATGCCGGTGACGGGCATCCCGTTGCCGTTCATCAGCGCCGGCGGCAGCTCGCTGATAACGTGCCTACTGGCCATCGGTATCGTGCAGAGCGTCCGCATGCGTCAACGGAGGTTGCAGTTCTAGCCATGGAAGTCCACCTGCGTGCGCCGGCGTCCAGTGCCAATCTTGGCAGCGCGTTCGACGCTGCCGCGCTGGCGCTGGCGCTCTACAACGAGGTCAGAGCGGCGCCGTCCGAACACGACGAGCTCATCGTGAGTGGGGAAGGCGCAGCGTTGTTGCAGGCTGGAGCACCCAACCTGGTCTTGCTGGCGTTGGATCGTTTTGCCGCGGAGGTGGGGTGGCAGCGCCCGCCCCTCTCGCTTCGCCTGACGAACCAGATCCCTCTGGGACGCGGTCTGGGCAGCAGTTCCGCGGCGATTGCCGCCGGACTGCGTCTGGGCGAGGCGTTCAGCGGCCGGCAGTTGCCGACCGACCGCTTACTAGCCCTGGCAGCCGCCGTCGAGGGTCACGCCGATAACACGACGGCAGCGCTCCTCGGCGGTTTCACTATCGCCGTGCAGGATGGCGCGAACCTGGTCACGTTGCGGCTCGATGTGCCGCCCGCCTTGCGCCTGGTCGTCTTTGTGCCGGAGTACGTTGTCGCCACAGCCGCAGCCCGCGCCGTCCTACCCCAGCAGGTGTTACGGGGCGATGCCGTCTACAACGTTGGGCGCGCAGCCTTGCTGGTCGGCGCGATGGCCGGCGGCCAACTCCAGCTCCTCGCTACCGCAATGGGTGACCGTCTGCACCAGCCCTACCGGATGCCGCTTTATCAGTCCATGCAGCCCATTCTGGATGCCGCGCGCAGCGCCGGCGCCTACGGCGCCGCGGTCAGCGGCGCCGGTCCAAGCGCCGCCGCACCGACCCATCGCGACAAAGCAGAACAAGTTGCAGCGGCCATGCTGGCGACAGCCCGCGAGCACGGCGTTGCCGGACGCGCGCTGGTGCTGCAGGTGGATGCGGGGGGGACGGTTCGGGTGTAGGGGGCAATTCGGCGTAGATAAGGCAAGGGACGGCTGAAAGTCAACCAGGGCCGCGATTGCGATCGGCGGCCAAGCGACGGGGGCGACTGCGGTCACTTGGGTCTGCCGTTGACGGTTCAGAACGCGACCGCAGTCGCCCCCGTCGCTTGGCCGCCGATCGCAATCGCGGCCCCTGTTCGGGCTTACCCAACCGGCATTTGAGTCCCCCCCTCACTCCGTCTCTTCCCGCTCAAAGAGCGCCCGCACGAACGCCTCAGCGTCGAACAGTTGGAGGTCTTCCAGCTTCTCACCTGTGCCGACGAACTTGATGGGGGCGCGGAGCTCGCGAGCCACGGCGAAGAGGGCGCCGCCTTTGGACGAACCATCGAGCTTCGTGACGACGACGCCGGTGATGTCGACAGTGTCGGCGAACTTTTTGGCCTGCTGGATGGCGTTCTGGCCGGTGACGGCATCGAGCACCAGCAGGATTTCCTGGGGAGCGGTGGGGTCCACCTTTTGCGCCACGCGCTCCAGCTTCTGGAGTTCTTCCATGAGGTTGTGCTTGGTGTGGATGCGGCCGGCTGTGTCCAGGATGCAATAGGTGAAGTTGCGCGTCTTGGCCGCCTGCATGGCGTCGAAGATTACCGCTCCCGGGTCGGCGCCGGGTTGGTGACTGATGACCGGCACGTTCACTCGTTCGCCCCAGCGCTTCAACTGCTCGACCGCCCCGGCGCGAAAGGTGTCACCGGCGGCCAGGATCACGCGCTCGCCCGACTGGCTGAGCCGGTGCGCCAGCTTGGCGATAAAGGTCGTCTTGCCGACGCCGTTGACACCGACGACCAGCACCGTCGTCAGCCCGGCGACCCGGGCCAGCGGTTCCTGTGACGGACCGAGGAGGCGAATCAACTCTGCTTGCAGAGCGTCTTGCACATCGCGCGGCGAACGCATGCGGTCCTCCTGGACGCGCCGCTTGAGATCGTCCAGCACCTCCTCGGCGGTGTCGGCTAGATCGGCCTCAATGAGCAGGTCTTCCAGTTCAGTCCAAAACTCGGCGTCAATCTTCTGGGCTCGGCCGAAGAGTGTGGTGACGCGACCGAAAAAGCCTTCGCGCGTCTTCTCCAGCGGGCGCCGGAAGGGGTTGAGGCGGCCAAAAAGGCCCGGCATTGCAACCACTGCTCCCTGGTGTTGCCTCCGGCAGCCGGTGACGGGCTGACGACAGACAAAACAAAAGGGCCGGTGGTGACCGGCCCTTCATTTACGCGTGCGAGTTCACGCCACCATGATAGCGCATCACCAGTAGATGAACGACACGCCCCAGCCCGTGTGCGTCCAGCGGTAGCTGACGCGGCCCCACCAGGGAAAGTTCATCTCGCTGACCTGGAACCAGCCGTTGTTGCCGACTGCCGTCACGTAGGCGACATGACCCAGCCAACCCGAGCCACCGGCTCCCGGTTGAAAGATCGCAACGGCGCCGCGTTGAGCGTTATAGCCTTCGTTCCAACCGCTCCAGTGGGCCTCGTAGACCCAGTGCCAGGCGTTGCCCCACACGCTGCCTGCCAGGTCCGGTCGCATGTTGACTGCCCACCAGGTGCATTGCCCATATGGGAAGGCGTTCCAGGCCGCTTCGGCTTGCTGCTGCGGCGGATTGGCCGTAACCAGTGTGACTGCCAGCGCAATCGCCGCAATAAATCGACGCACCCTGTCGATCCCTCCTCCACCTTGCCGTCCGGCATCGTGTGCCGGTGGACACCGCTATTTCCGTGGTGCCCTTGCATAGTAAAGGAAGAGTGTTGATTTCGGTGTATCAGATAGCCTGAATTTCCTACGGTCCCTTGCTCATGTGTGACATAGGCACGGAAATTGCTGCTATTCAAGCCCCGGCCGACGCACTTTCAGCGGTGGTTGTCGAAGTGTGCGGCATCCCCAACACTCCGCGCCCAATGCCTCGGCGCACGTTCGGATACGTGCCGCCTCGGCAGGTGACTCAGGGAAGAGAAAGATCGTCGGCCCACTGCCGCTCAGATGCGGAGTCCAGCCTTCGGCTTGCAATGCCTCGCGCAGGGTCCGAAGGGGCAGACAACAGCGTTCGGCAGCGGCCAGGAGGCCGTTCCGTAGATGCTCCTCCACCATCCCCTCACCAGCCGCCAGGGACGCCGCCAGGGACAGCGTCGCACTGCCATCGGTCCACTCCGGCGGGCGCAATTGCGCGAAGACGTGTGCTGTCGCCAGGGCGACCGGGGGGCGAACGAGGAGCACTGCTCGGGGGGACAATGGCGGCAACGATGTCAGGCGTTCGCCGCGCCCCCGCACCAGCGCTGTGGCCGAACCGAAGAAGTACGGCACGTCGGAACCCAACTGCACGGCAATCGGGTTGAGGTCAAAAGTCGTCAGTCCCCACAGCGTCTGGAGTGCCAGCAGCGTCGCTGCGCCATCGGCGCTACCACCACCAAGGCCGGCCGCGACAGGAATGCGCTTGCGTAGCCGGATGCGCGCGCCTGCCTGCACACGTGCTGTCGCCCGCAGCAACAATGCCGCCCGCAAGGCCAGGTTGGTGGCACTGTCGAACGGTAATGGCGGGTCACTCACCAGTGTGACATCGCCAGCCGTCTCGAACTCCAACACATCGCACAGCGTCACGGCCTGAAACACCGACACGAGTTCGTGATAGCCGTCAGCGCGGCGACCTGTGACTTCCAGGCTCAGGTTGATCTTGGCGTGGGCGCGTACCGAGCAACCGTTCAGCGCACGCGCTCGCCGGGACGTGACCCTGGAACCGGCTGGGAGTTGAGCACCTCTTTGACGATGTCGCGCGGACCAATGTTGCGAATGCGTGCCGCCGGATTGATGATCAGGCGATGGGCGAGCGTCACTTCCGCCAGCGCCTTGATATCGTCGGGAATCACGAAGTCTCGTCCCTGAATGGCCGCGCGCGCCTGCCCGGTCCTAAAGAGCGCCAACGAACCGCGCGGGCTGGCGCCCAGATAGACATCAGCATGGCTGCGGGTGGCCGTGGTGATATCCACGATGTACTGCTTCACCAAAGGGTCGACGTAGACGCGCCGGACCTGCTCTTGCAGTTCGATGAGCTGGTCCACGTCAATCACCGGCTCCAGACTGGTGAGCGGGTGTTGCAACTGCTGGCTCTCCAGGATGGCGATCTCGTCACGTACGGACGGATAGCCCAGACGGACAGACATGATAAAACGGTCGAGCTGTGCTTCCGGTAGGGGAAAGGTGCCCTCGTATTCGATAGGATTCTGCGTCGCCAGCACGATGAACGGTATTGGCAGCGGAAAGGTCTGGCCTTCCACCGTCATCTGGCCCTCTTCCATCGCCTCCAGCAGCGCGGATTGCGTCTTCGGCGTAGCGCGATTGATCTCGTCGGCTAGCACTACCTGGCCAACGATCGGCCCGGGACGGAAGTCGAACTCCTGGGTTTTCTGGTTGTAGATGGACACGCCGGTGATGTCGCTGGGCAGCAGGTCGGGCGTGAACTGGATGCGGCGAAAGGTGCAGCCGATAGACCGCGCGAACGACTTTGCCAGCATGGTTTTACCGACGCCGGGCACGTCCTCTATGAGCGTATGGCCCCGGCAGAGCAGGGCGATCAAGGTCAGCTCAACGACGTCGCGCTTCCCCACGATTACGCGCTCGACGTTCGCCACGACCTGTTGCGACAGGGTACGCAGGTCGGCCATCGGGGCTACCCTTTCTGGTGCTGTTTGCAATTTGCCGATGATACCATTCTGCGGCTGCCACTACTCATCGCGGCGGGATAGGCCGAGCAGCGCGAGCACCGCTTCCTCGGCCGCCCGCATTTGGCGCTGGTCATCAGGGTCATGGTGATCGTGACCCAGCAGATGGAGCACGCCATGCACCGTGAGGTAGGCGCACTCGCGCTTGATGCTGTGGCCGTATTCCAGCGCCTGTGCTTCTGCCCGAGGGAAGCTGATGGCGATGTCGCCCAGATACGGCAAGGCATCCGGCAACGACGTGGGTTCTTGGTCGTCATCCATGCCGAAGGAGAGCACGTCAGTCTCCTCGTCGACCTGCCGGTAGGTGCAGTTGAGCTCGCGGATTTCCTCGGGGGACACGAGCGCGATGGTGACTTCCGTCGCCTGCGCGACGCCTTGCTGGTGCAACGTGGCGAGCGCCGCCCGCTCGATAAGTTCCGCCAACCCGGCCGCTACCGGCTCATCGCCGACAACGCTCACCAGGTGGTCTACCAGGCCGGCCGCCGCTCCCATTCAGGCTTTACGAAGGAGCGCAGTGGCGACCTCAGAAATCGTGCGGCCCTCGGCCTGGCCCTGCAGCCGCGCCACAAGCGCCGGCATAACGCGCCGCATGTCGGCTGGTCCCGAGGCGCCCAATTCCGCGATCACCTCCCGGGCAACCGCCTCAACGGCGGCGCGATCCATTTGCTGCGGCATGTACCCTTGCAGCACCTCCAGGTCACCTTGCTCCTTGTCGACCAGGTCTTGCCGGCCGGCGGCCCGGAACTGCTCGATGGCATCCTGCCGCTGCTTCAGTTGCTTCCGAATCACGTCAATCATCTCAGCGTCGGTGAGTGGGTGACCCAGTTCAATCTGGCGATTCTTGGCGGCTGAGCGCAAGTAGCGGATCGCGTTGACCCGCACCTCGTCGCGGGCCCGCATCGCCGTCTTCATGTCTTCGACGAGTCTCGCGTCGAAGGTCTGCGCTGTTGTTGCCATCATTTCCTCCTCGGTGATTGGTGTATTGTACGGGGAGGCCCTCGAGTGCGCCGCTCGGGTGCACCAAATACACGCTACCATAACGACCATGACCACCCACCCTCGCCTGCTCCATCCTCTTCCCCGCCGCCTCGTCGTGGTGGTTGCCGTGGTGGCACTCCTCGTCATTGTCGTCATCACGCCCTCGCTACGTGTGGCGCCGGCTAGCTTCTACATGTTGCTGGCAAACGTGCCGGGGGCGCCGTCCGGCCCGATCACCCACCTGCTGGGCGCTCCTACTATCCGAACCTGGAGCTTTGTCGGTGCGGAAGGTCCGGTGGTTGCCGATGTGTATTCGCCACAGGGTGGGAGTGCGCACCCGACCATCCTCATCGTCAATGGTGCGCTCAGCGCTGGGCGCAAGTACGAGCCGCTGGCGCAGTTTGGCGCGGCCCTGGCGCGCAGTGGCTACACGGCGATCATTCCCGACTACCCGGACCTGCTCAAGGAGATTCTGTCGCCGGCCAGCTTGCAGGACCTTGACTTCACCTTGCAAAACGTCCACACGGTGCCAGGCGTCGATGGCCGGCGGCTGGAGTTGGTCGGCTTCTGCGTGGGGGCGACGCTTGGTTTGCTGGCGGCCGAGGATGCACAGTTGCCGCCGCTGCGTGCGGTGGTCGCGCTCTCCGGCTATGTCAGCAGCCTGGACATGATCCAGGTCATCACAACCGGTACGTACACTCGCCACAGCACGCTTGTTCCGTATTCGCCTGACCCCTGGGTCGTCGCGGCGGTAGCGCGCAGCCTGGCCATGGGACTGCCGGATGCCGGCGATCGTGCGGTGTTTGCTCCTTTTCTCGGCGACCCGCCGCCCGACCACTACGTCGCGCCGGATTGGACAAAGGTTCCGGCCAGTCGCCTCAGCACGGGTGGACTTGCGCTATTGGCCTTATTGGAAAATCGCGATCCCGGCAAGGTTGCTGCGTTGATCGCCGCGCTGCCGGCGCCGCTGCCGGTCCAACTGGCGGCGCTGTCGCCGCAGACAGATCTTGCCCGGCTGCAAACTCCCGTCTACATTGTGGCAGACCGGCAGGACACCTATATTCCGAACGCTGAATCACTCAAACTGCAGGATGCGCAGCCGTCGCTCGTCCACCTGACCTATATCAGCCTGTTGGCGCACGTGGAACCGGCCATTCAGACACAGGGTAACCCGCTGACAACTGCCTGGGACGTGGCGACCGGCGCCTGGCAACTCTTCCGCGCCATCGACACGACGCTGGCGGTGTTGCAATAGGGTCACGGGCCGAATGCCCTACCCATGTGGCTAGGCAGGTCCTGCCCATCTCACGGATGCTGAGCCGACCGGTACTCGGTAGCGTTGTAGAAGCCAGCGATGCCTTGCCATCGCGGCATATCATGCAGACCTCAGGAGGAGAAAACGGATGTCAGCAGAGGGTAGCAACGCTTTGACCACCTTTTCGGAGGAGTTGGCGACGGCAGTTGCCAATGCCGGACAGAGCGTCGTGCGCGTGGAGGCGCGCCAGCGCCAGGCCGCCAGCGGTGTGGTCTGGGCGGATGGGTTGGTTGTCACCGCCGACCACGTGGTGGAACGGGATGACAACATCACTGTCGGATTGCCGGATGGTAAGACCGCGACCGCCTCGCTGGTGGGAAGGGCGCCCGACAACGATCTTGCCCTCTTGCGCCTGACCAACGCTGGCGGAACGCCGGCCAAACTGGCGACTTCCGGCAGTTTGCGACCGGGCAGCCTGGTCCTCGCTGTCGCGCGTCCCGATGCCGAGGGCGTGCAGGCCAGTTGGGGCGTCATCAGCGCCGTCGGCGGGCCAGCCCGGACGCGCGGCGGTGGTCTGTTGGGTGGCTACGTGCGCAGCGGCGTCACCATGTATCCGGGGTTCTCCGGTGGGGCGCTGGTAGATGCGCAGGGGCGTATCGCCGGCTTGCTCAGCTCCCATCTTGGTGGTGATGCGAGCATGGCCGTGCCGGCCGATGTCGTGACGCGCCTGGTCGAGACGTTGCAGCAACATGGTCGGATTCGGCGGGCCTTCTTGGGGTTCCGGTCCCAGCCGGTACCGATTCCGGCGGCCATGGCGGAGCGATTGGGTCGGCCGCAGGAGAGCGGCTTGCTGGTACTGGCGGTCGAACCGGGCAGTCCGTCAGAAGCTGCTGGCCTGCTGATCGGCGACATCATCGTGTCGTTCGCGGGACAGCCGCTGCAGGCGCCCGACGACTTGCAGGCGCTCCTGGCAACGGCGCCAATCGGCACGGCGGCAACGCTGGCGCTGCTGCGCGGCGGCCAGCCGCAAGACCTGTCCGTCACCCCAGGCGACCGGCCACAGTAGGATGGGGACGGCGTTCGCCTGCTGACCACGTATGCTGAAGCGCGGGGCCATTGCCGGGCGGCCGCTGCTCGCGGAGCGCCGTGATGATTCGCGTCCTCGTCGGGTCGGTTGACCCCCTGGCGGCGGCCGGTCTGCGGTCGATGCTGGTCGGCGTTGCCGATATCGAGACTATTGCTCAGGGCAACGGGCTGTTGCAGACCGTTGCCCTGGCCCGGTCGCTACAGCCCGACGTCGTCCTGTTCGATAGCGGGGCGGCGGGCCGCGAGGTTACCGAGTTGCTGACACGTCTCCACGCGACGGGCGCCGAGGCAGCGGTCGTGATGCTCGGTGGCGCCCGCGCCGGTTCGGCCATCGGCCGGGCGTTGCGCGAAGGCGTGCGGGGCTATCTATCGCGCGGCTCCACTGCCGAGGAAATGGCGGCGGCGATTCGCGCCGCGGCCGAAGGACTGATCGTGCTGCACCCGTCACTGATCGACACCCTGGTCCAGCCCTGGGCCGCGGCGTTACCGGGCGATGCCCAGGCGCCGGAGGAGCCACTCACGGCGCGGGAACGCGAGGTGCTCCAATTACTGGCGCAGGGGCTGGCCAACAAGCAGATCGCCCAACGCCTCACCATCAGCGAGCACACCGTCAAGTTTCACGTCGGCGAGGTGATGGCCAAGCTCGGCGCAGCCAGCCGCACCGAGGCCGTGACGCGCGCAGCACGGCGCGGGCTGCTGGTGCTGTAGGTAGGAGGGCGATAGGCAGGGCCGCGATTGCGATCGGCGGCCAAGCGACGAGGGCGACTGCGGTCGCCTTATGCCGGACGCACGGAAGTGATCGGTACCGCAGTGCCCCAGGTCCTTGGCCGGGGGCGCCCACATAGTGGGCCCGCAATCGCGGCCTTCCGATCATGCAGCCCCGTCCAACAATTCCCCGAACCCTCGGTCGTCCTTCACCGGCCCAACGACGGCCATGCGCAGTTGGGCGGGATCGAACACGACCTGAGACACGCGCTGCACGTCTTCTACGGTAACGGCGTCGACCTGGGCGACGATTTCCTCCACGGTCTGGATGCGACTCGTCAGCAACTCCTGAGCGCCGAGCCAGTGTGCCAGGCTGGAATTGTCTTCCAGGCCGAGTAGCATGCGCCCCTTGAGGTATTCCTTGGCCCGCGTCAACTCCTCCGCCGCCACAGGCTGACGGCGCAAACGGCGCAACTCGCTCAAAATGGCGTCGAGGCAGGCAGGGACCTGAGCGGCATCGGTGCCGGCGTAAATCACCGACAGGCCGGTGTCCTCAAAATAGTCCAGGTAGGCTTGCACGTCGTAGGCAAGGGCGCACCGTTCGCGGATTTCCAGGAAGAGGCGGGAACTCATACCACCGCCGAGGATCAAGTTCTGGATGTCCAGCGCGCGGCGATCGGGATGTTGCCTGGGTAGACCGCCAGCGCTGACGCACAGGTGCGCCTGTTCGATGTCCTTCACTTTCAGCGCCTGACGCACCTTCCCCGGCTGACCTGGCGCCGCCAAGTACGAGCGCTGCGGACCCGGCCGCCAGTCGCCGAGCAAGCGTTCAACCTCCTCAACGACGTCCTGGTGGATGATCTTTCCGGCAACGCTGACCACCGCGTTATTCGGCACGTAGCGTTCGGCCAGGTAGGCCAATAGGGCTGGGCGGCGTAGCCCCTTCACCGACGCGTCGGTGCCCGCTATTTCCCGTCCCAAGGGGTGCTCGGGCCAGACGAGTTCGTCGATAAGGGAGTTCACGAGATCCTGCGGCATGTCCTCCGTCATATGGAGTTCTTCGGTGATGACGTGGCGCTCCTTGTCGACCTCCGCTGTCAGAAAGCGAGAGTGACGCAGCATATCTGTCAGCAGCTCCAGCGCCAGCGTGCCGTGCTGTTGCGCCACCTTGACGTAATAGCTGGTGAGCTCTTTCTCCGTGGCGGCGTTGAGGACGCCACCGACTCCCTCAATGGTCTCGGCAATTGCTTTCGGCGTCGGGCGCTTCCTGGTTCCCTTGAAGAGCATGTGCTCCACAAAGTGGGAAATGCCGGCCTGTTCCTGCGTTTCGTACCGTGATCCCGTGCCGATGAGGATGACGGCCGAGACGGAAAAGCTGGTAGGCATCGCATGGGTGACGACGCGCAGGCCGTTGGGGAGCGTTGTCTTTTCATACATAGCCGTAGTATACGGAGCGAGGGCCGGTTACCGCCCCAGGTGCGGGTCCCATTGCACATTCGAAGTCCGGCGGACGAAGCTGCGCGTCGCATCGACCTGCGGCTGATAGTCCCAGGGGGCGTACTTGCCCTGAAAGAGCGCTTCCTTCAGGAGCATGCGCAGGTGCTGGCTCGCCAGGATGCGTTGTTCCGCGAGCGCCGGGTCCCAATGATGCAGCAGGCGAGCCCGTAGCGTTACTGCTACGTCCGCATAGGCGGGATCGGACGCGACGTTGTGCCACTCGTTGGGGTCATTCGCCAGGTCGTAGAGCTGGTCCGGACGCTCGTGGACGTAGATGAACTTGTAGTGGTCCGCGACCAGCGCGCGGATTGGCTTGATCGTTGCTTCGCCGTTGTTCTCGATGAACACCGCGTCCGGCCAGGCGCCCGCAGATGTACCTGTGAGGAACGGCTTCAGACTGTTGCCGTCGAGGCCAAGGGGAACGTCTTCCGGCAGGGAAACCCCGGCCATGTCCAGGATGGTCGGGTAGAGGTCAACCAGGGAAACGTTTGCCTCGACACGCCGGCCGCGGTCCACCGCGGGACCAGCCACGATCAGCGGGACGCGGGTTGACCACTCGCGCACAATCCGTTTGAACCACATCCCGTGCTCGCCGCACTGGTCGCCGTGGTCACTGGTAAAAATGACAATCGTCTGCCGTGTGAGGTCAAGTCGCTCCAGCTCGGCCAGCAACTCGCCCAGCTTATCGTCGATGAAGCTGGCCGAAGCGTAATAGCCGCGGCGGGAGCGGTAGATGTCTTCCGGCGTGGGCGCCACCCGGTCGACACCGTGGTAGCTGTTCACCCAGATGTCGGCGGGATGCGGGTGATGGCCGGGCGGCGGCGCTTCCGGCATTCGGATTGGCACGCCTTCATAGCGGTCCCAGTATTCGTTCGTCGCGACATAAGGGTCGTGTGGGTGCGTATAGGAGACGCAGAGCAGCCAGGGCTGCTCTGCCGCAGCGCCGCGCCGTCGCGCGAGACCTCGCATGCGCTCCAGTGTACGGAAGTGGACTTCCTCATCATATTCGAGCTGGTAGCTCCAGGAGATCGGCCCCGACTCCTTGACCATCTGCGCCATCTGCCGGACGTAGCTCGCACCCGTCTCCTGGTCTCCCGGCAGGCCAACACGCTGGGGCGGGTCGCCCTGCTCGGTCCAGAGCTTGGTCCACATGTAATCGGCGGGATAAATGTCTGTGGTCAGGCGCTCCTCAAAGCCGTGCAGTTGATCGGGGCCCACGAAGTGCATCTTGCCCGAGAGTACCGTGAGGTAGCCGGCGCGCCTCAGGTGATGGACGAACGTCGGCGCCGAGGCCGGCAACTCTTCCGAATTATCGTTCACGGGCAGGCGGCCGGACAAACGACCGGTCATCATCGACGCTCGCGACGGTGCGCAGAGTGGCGCGTTGCAGTAGCTGTGCGCGAACAGGACGCCGCGCTCGGCCAGCGCCTGCATGTTCGGCGTCAAGACATCAGGGTTGCCGTAGGGCGATGTGGCGAGCGCGCTCAGCTGATCCGCCATGATCAGCACGATATTGGGTCGGGTCGGAATGGCCATGGAGATCCTCTCCGGTACGTGCGAACGGTGCAAGCGTTGGGCTTCGGGTGCGAGTGGTAGTATCACATAGGCAAGGCGACCGATACACCATTGCTGTTGTAGATCGCTCAGCCTGCGCTGTCGTGGGAGCCGATGCGCTACGCTGAAGGGAAACACCTGTGCTCGGAATGCCGCTGAACCTTGCCGGCGTCGTCATCATCGGCCTCGCCATGATCCTGTCCGTCCTCGGGCTGCTTGCCACTCGGTCGGTGGTCAAGCTGCACCTTAGCGATGGGCACAACGACATTGCCGGCTTCGTCTTCGCCACGGTCGGCGTCGTGTATGCCGTCGTCCTGGGATTTATCGTCGTCACGGTCTGGCAGCGTTTTGCCGATGCCGAAACGGCCGTGACGAACGAGGCGGCAGCGCTGGTGGCGGTGTTCCGGGACACGCAGACGTTCCCGCAGCCCTTGCGCGACGAGGCCCAGGCCGCACTGCGCCTCTACGCCACGACGGTACCCGCGACCGAGTGGCCGACACACGGCACCCTCACACATCACACGACGCCCGACCCACTCAACGCCGTGTGGACCGTCTTCCGCGAGATAAAGCCAACGACGCCGGAGGCCGAGAGCGACCTCGCGCAGGCGAAAGACCACCTCTACAACCTGGAGTTGCAACGCCACCAGACGCACCTGGCGGCCGAGGGCACCGTGCCTGGCATCTTCTGGGGATTACTCATCATTGGCGGCATTGTGACGACCACGTTCACCTATTTCTTTCACCTGGAGAAGGTGCGCGTCCACGCCATGATGATCGCTATCCTGGCCGGCGCCATCGCTGCCCTGCTCTTTGGCGTGCTGGCCTTAGACCGCCCCTTCACCGGAGCGGTTCACATCAGTTCCTACCCGTTCCAGCACGCCTTGCAGCAGTTCAACGCGCTCAACGCGGGTAGTGCGCCGTAGGGAGAAGCGTGTTCGTCCCGCTAATATCGGATACGCCAGTGGTGTATCCGATGCTCCTTTCCCGCTGCTCGTCGAGCGCGGAGGAGGAACCCCTTCCGGCTCGCACCGCTCGCCAGGTTTCCCCCTGACGGGAGAAACCGATCCTGCAAGGCAGGAGACGGCTGCCGGCCCCTGCCTTGCGTGGCACTGATAGTTCTGCCTTGGCTGGCAACTGGCGGCTTGTGCCGGGCATCGCTGGCAGTGGGATGACGCCTTGGGGCGTTTGGTCCTCACGCTGTTGGTCGAGGGGCATGCGGGCGAGCGCGGCATGCAGCGTTGTCTGGCCGAGCAGGGGCGAGCGGTGAGTCTGGGGACGATCAGCGCCGTGGTGACGGAG
>DHIZ01000291.1 GCA_002404055.1 Chloroflexi bacterium UBA4733 | reverse complement strand
TCAGTAGTACTCCGCCCACTCCCAAAGTTCCGGCAGTGTGCTATCCGTCATGGTTCTTCTCCTTGTCCCGTTTAGTCTCGTTGCCCGGTCGGTTGATCGTTTTAGATGCTGACCGATTCCTCATAGTACATGTTGTCCTCGCGCGAGCCGCCCTGCCCGTCGCGGATGCCGCGGTAGTCTGCTACGAACTCGATAGCACGCAGCCACTTGACCATCTTGAAGCCCAGCAGCGTCTCCACGCGCAGGCGCACGGGGGCGCCGTGCGGCACGGTCAACGGCGCAGCGTTCATCTCGTAGGCGAGTACGGTCTGGGGGTGCCCGGCCAGCCGGATATCTAGCACTTCGTAGAAAGGCCGTCCCGACGTGTCGGTTTGATACGAATGGAAGATCGCGTAGCGTGCTGCCGGCAGCGGCCGGCACTGTTCCAGGATGGCACTCAGGGGTGGGCCGCCCCACTCCGCGATGCCGCTCCACCCCTGGATGCAGTGATGCACGGTGATCTGGCGCTGCTTCGGCAGCGCCCGCACCTCGGCCAGGCTGAACGAGCGCGGGTGCGCGACGAGGCCGCCCACCTTGAGACGCCAGTCCTCGAAGCCGTGCCGCTGCAACAGCTGGTACTCCGGCGTCTCGGGCGGTCGTCCGTTCACGATGAAGTACGGCGAGATGGCGCTGGATGGGTACTGCTGCCGGGAGCGTGCGTGAAAGGTCAACGCCCGCATCGGCGGCGCGATCAGCGCGCCGAGCGTGCGCTGCACGCGGCGCGGCGCGGACCGGGAGTACCAGGAGGTGAGACCATAGGTCAGCAAGATGAGCGCGATCAGGGTCAGTCCGATCGCTACGGCCTGCCGCTGCCCCTGATCGGGCTGACCGAAGATGATATTCCCCATGTTGGGACCGAATCCCGTGTACACCACCATCGCCGTATGCATGATGATGAAGACGACGAAGGCGGCGAGGCCCAGAAAGTGGAGACTACGAGCGCCCTGGCGGCCCCCGAACAGCCAGGCATAGCGCGGGAACCGCGCCTCAATGGCCGGCGACTGCGCTGCCCCCGTGAGGATCAGGAAGGGGGCCAGCAAGAAGATGACTGCCGCGTAGGCGAGCTGCTGCAGCGGATCGAAAGGGTGGAAGGCGCTCGCGGGCGGCTGCCCCCGCGTCACATAGATGAGGAACGTGTGCCAGGCCGCCGGGAGGATAGCCCAGGAGGTGGGGATAAGCCGCGTCCATTCACCCGTGGCGAATAGCAGGATCACGTAGACCAGTCCATTGAGTACCCAGAAGAGCGCGGCGCTGAAATGCCAGTGCCGCCCCATGCCCAGGTTGTTGCCTCCCGGCTGCCCCAGCCACGACGGGACCGCTTCTTCCATATCGAGCGCGGTCCAGAACCGATCCTTCGGCATCCCTTTCTTGGTGAATTTGAGCCACTCCGTCCCCGGCGTACAATGCACGTTCCAGTACAGCCGGGGATACGCCGCCAGGATCTGGATGCCGGCACGGATCATGAACCCGATGAAGAGTACGTTGATCCAGTGCGCAGCCCGTATCCAGCCGGGAAAGCCGAGTGCGGCGGGCGTCATCGATCGGCCCCCTTCCCTAGTTTCGCGTGAGCAGCGATCACGACCGCGCATACGACGACGGCCTCGTTGTGGAGGGTGTCGCGCGCTCCATAGATGAGCGTGACTGGCCCGTGCGTGGCCCGATCCGCCAACTCGTCGACGAGTTGGCGGTGCTCCGGCTCGGCGAGTTCGGCTTGGTAGCGGTGCTCGAACTCGTCCCAGCGCGCCGGGTCATGGCCAAACCAGCGGCGCAACTCGGTCGACGGTGCGATCTCCTTCATCCATGTGTCGAGCCGGGTCTTTTCCTTGCTGACGCCGCGCGGCCACAGGCGGTCCACCAGCACGCGATAGCCGTCGCTGTCGCTGGCCGGCTCGTACGCGCGTTTGCTCCGCACGCGTCCCACCGCGCTCCTCGTCGTCACCGAGGGTGGGTGTTCCATATCGTGTGCCTCCTATCCTGCCAACAGGCGCAGCCACATCGTGATTCGGCTCAGTACCCCGTGAACTCTTCCGTGCGGATGTCATCATCGTCGACACCGGTGGCCAGGAGGACGGTTCGCAAGGCCTTCACCATTGCCGGGGGGCCAGTCAGGTAATACGTGGCGGCCACGACTCGGGGCAGGTACTTGGCGAGCATCTGCTGATCGATGAAGCCCCGTTCGCCGTCCCAGGGGCGCTGCGATTTCTCCATCTCGGCCATCGTGGGGATGAAGGTGAAGTGCGTGTCCTCGCGTTCCAGGGCCCGCATCTCGGTGAGGAACGGTGCATCTTCGGGCCGGCGATTCCCATAGAAAAAGAAGATGCGCTGGGACCATTGCTCGTGCGCGGCTTGCAGAAGGATACTCCGAAACGGCGTGATCCCGATGCCGCCCGACAGCACGACAGCCGCCCGCGCCGCGTTGTGGTGCAGCCGCAGATCCCCGAACGGACCTTCGATCTTGACCTCGGTCCCCAGCGGCAGCGTCTTTAACACGCGCTTGAAGGCCGTGTTGCGCATGCGCGTGGCGACCATGATTGTAGCCTCGAACGGAGCGCTCGCGATCGAGAAGCTGCGCGTATTCCCCTCGGCGTCCGTTTCCGGTGGCGCAATCAGGGTCAGATCGATGAACTGCCCGGCCACGAACGTCCTGCCAACTGGTTTGTCGAAGCAGAACGCCATGGTCCCTTCCGCCACCTCCTGGCGACTCTGCAGCGTCGCCAGGAACACGGGCCATGCCGCCGCGGTCGTCGTCGGGTCTGCGACGCTCGCACTCATCTCTTCGTCCTCTCGTCTGACGTTATTAGCAATAATAGGGATACATCGGGTAGCTGTAACCCATCCCCCAGAACGGCCCGTAACCATAGTGACCGTAGACACTACCCAGGTACTGTTGGTCCTGCACGAGGTCCGGGTCGTAGCGCGGCGCGCGGGCCACGTGCTCACGCGTGTGATCGATGTGGACATGGTCGTCGATCCGCGTGATGGCGTCGACCGGAATCAGTACCTTGGTCTCGCCTAGACCGAGGAAGCCGCCGGACTCGACCTCCAGCAGACGCACCTTGTGCTCGCGGTTGTCGATCATCAGGTCGTCGACCTTGCCAACTTCATCTCCATTCTTATCCAGGACCTTGCGCCCGCGGATATCCGCGTTCGGGTCCTGCACCGTCAGGTTCGAGTCGCTCAGTTTCTCCAGCGTCGCCGTTGGTTGTGTCGCCATCAGGTCTCATCCTTCCCCGTACACGCATTCCTGCGCGTGGTCTGACCGCCGTGTGGCGACCCCTTGAACGCCACCGGGCAACTTTTGTGCCAGCGGGGTGCATCGCAGCAGCGGAACAGGCGTGGGGTGTTATCCTTTCCTTGACAAAGAAAGACCGGCGGCATGATCCAGGCGGCGCAGCGCGACCTGGAGATCGCTTGCGTGAGCACGTTTCCTCCCCGGGCGTGCGGTATTGGCACCTTCACCCGCGATCTGGTCCAGGGCCTGCGCGCGTTGCCGCAGCCCACCGGCGTCGTGATCGCTGCCATCAATGGCGATGGCGAGCACTATGACTATGCGGCCACGGTACGCGTGCAGATGGAGGAAGGGGATCCGGCGTCGTATGTGGCGGCGGCGCGCCGGCTGAACGGCATGCGACGGGTAGAGGTCGTGAGCCTGCAGCACGAGTTCGGCAAGTACGGCGTCTGGTGCGAAGACGTTACCTATGAGGACTACGTCGCGCCGATGCTGGCGGCGTTCGACAAACCCGTCGTCGTCACCCTGCACACTGTCATGCCCGCCCCCCGCGCTGGTGCCCGCGAGGCCGTGCGGGCAATCGGGGAGCGAGCGGCAGCGATTGTGGTGATGGCGAACATCGCCAAGGTGTTGCTGGAGGAAGAATACGGCCTGGACGAGCAGGCGCTCGCCAAAGTCCACCACATTCCCCACGGCGTCCCGGCCTGTGTCGGCACCCGAACACCGCCGACCTTGGAAGCGGCCAAGCGGGTAGTGGGGCTGGCCGGACACCGCATCCTGTCGACCTTCGGGCTCATCAACGCGGGCAAGGGCATCGAGTATATGATCGACGCTATTCCCGCGCTCGTCGTGGCGTATCCAGACGTGCTCTACCTGGTGATCGGTGAGACGCACCCGGAGGTGCGCAAACAGGAGGGTGAGCGCTATCGCAACGAGCTGCGGGCGCGTTGCCGCCGACTAGGAGTGGAGCAGTCCGTTCGTTTCGTCAACCGTTTCCTGCCGCAGGCCGAACTGGTGCGCTACCTGGCCGCAACGGATGTGTACGTAACGCCCTACCTCTCGCGGGACCAGATCACCAGCGGCACGCTCGCCTACGCGCTGGGCTGCGGCAAGGCCATCGTCTCGACGCCCTATCTGTACGCGACAGAGGCGCTGGCCGAAGGTCGGGGCCTCCTGGCCGAGGCCCGCAACGCGGAGTCGCTTGGCAGTGCGATTGACCAGCTCCTGGGCAACCTGGACCTGCGCCGCTATGTTGAGTCCCAGGCGGCCGGCTACGGTCGGGCCATGGCCTGGCCCGTGGTCGCCGCCCAGTACCGCGAACTCTTCGCCAGCGTGCGCTAGCCAATGCCGGTACGCTAGCATGCGGTCAGCGGTTCGGCCGGTGCGCCGTCAGTTATGCGAGGAGGCGTTTTGTGGCTAAGGCAATCCGCCCTGGCGACTGCGTCAGGCTTCCTGACGGGCGGGTGGCCCGCGTGCGGGAACATAGCCATGACAGGTACAAAGTTCGGGTGCGCCGCAATACCAGCAATAGCCACCAGTTTCTCGACGTTCCTGCCGCCGACCTGGAGAAGGTGGACTTTCCGAAGGGGTGGATGAGCCCCGAAGGATATAATCGCTATCTCAAGACGACGCTTGCCAAGCAGCGCGAGCGCGCGGCAGCGCAGCAATGAACTGCTGATCTTCGAACGCCTATTGGTCACTCGCTACCGTACCGGGGCGTCCATACTCGGTGGCACACATCCTGCGCTCCTCCAGCACGCATGGACCAGCGCTCTCCAAACCGCCATGATGATGTGGACGAGGGGCACGTTCCCAAGGATCAGGATTAGGAGTCGGCCAAAATGGACTTCGCACGAGCGTCGCAGCACCAGATGATCGAGTCAGTATATAAGGGAATGAAGGTCGTCGACGTGGCCGGGGAGAAGGTTGGCACGGTCGAGTATGTCGGCATGGGCGATCCTGGCGACGTCACCACGGAGGGGAATCGGCCGCAGGAGGGCATAATTGGCGGTTTAGTGGATTCGGTAACCGGCGGGCAACCCGAGCCCGATGTGGCTGGACCGATGCGCGACCAACTCATCCGCGACGGCTTTGTCAAGATCGACGGCCCAGGCCTTTTTCATACGAACCGGTACGTACGCAGCGATCACATCGCCAGCGTCAAGGATGACACCGTTACCTTGAGTGTGCGGAAGGATGAACTCTCCCAAGAGCGGTAATGGCATCGAGACCAACCTGATCCGCAAAGAGCAGGCTTCAAGGCGGACGCCTGTGGATGTCGTGGAAAGGCTCCATAACGGACGGGTGCTCTTCGCCGCTGTCTGCCCTCCGCTGGCAGTCGGCGGTTATGCGATCTGGGTGGACTATGCCCTACCGGCCGATGATGTCACTATTCAGTCGCCGAATCCTCTCCTGTCACAATCGACTTCTCGTTGCGCAATCCTGCGATGAGGCACGCGCCGAAGTAAGAGTGTGCCTCCATCAGAACTGGTGCGCTAAACGCTAGCCACTATTCGAGTCGGTGGCCAACGGCGCCAGTGGATCGGGGTTTTGTTGGCTCAGTTCTGGGTTCTACGGGCCGAGAATCTTCCTATCTTCGTCTTCCCGAATCGGTACTGGCGTGTCGCAGTTCGTGTCCCGTAGTCCCGCGGGTGTTTCTACAGGGGCCTGCGGCGCGTATATCCCCGCGCTGCCCTGCCATCATGCCCGCGCCGCCAGGTCGAGTACGACCTTGACGTAGCCGTCCTTGCGCCGATCAAACCGCACGCTTGTGGTCGGCGCCACCCAGCGATGGCGCCAGCGGCGGTGTCAGGCCGGAAAAGGCGGGCTTCGGCACCGATGATGGTCTCCCTCTGCTCGGTGACCACCGCATGCCGCTGGGGCCGGAACCGGCAAGTACAAAAGTTCACCTGGCACGCCTCTTGCCTCGCGGGTACATCCAAGGGCGGGTAAACGACTGCATGCCCGCTGATCGTCGTACGACGAGGACGGGAGAATACCGTGAAACAGCCCATTGTCAAGGGCCATCCGCTGCACGCAATGGCCTCCGACCTACCGACTGCCGGCTTCATGATCAGCTACCTCTTTGACGTCGTCTCCCGGACGGCCAGTCCAGCTCCCGAGGCTCCTTCCATTGAAGCGGTCGGCGGGGGGATCTCGCATGTGTTCTCGAAGAGCACCAGGCAGCAGACGCAGTTCAAAGCTGCGGCAACGTATACACTCGCGGCCGGCGTCGGCGGCGGCGCGCTCGCCGGGGCCTTCGGTTGGTGGGACTTCCTCAACATTCCTGCGGACCACCCGGCGCGGACGCCCGCACTGCTGCACGGCCTCCTCAACACCGGATTGCTCACGCTGGGCGGCATCAATCTGCTGACGCGGCGCGGCCAGGCCCGGTGGGGCAGTACGGCATCGGTACCATTCGCGCTTTCCAGCGTCGGCATCGGCGCGCTCCTGGTCTCGGCCTGGATCGGCGGTGATCTCGTGTACCGCCTCGGTTGGCGTGTGCGGCCGGCCGAGGAGTTGGAGATCTTGGAGTCGGAGCTAAAGAAGGCCGGCAAAGAAGCGCTAGCACAGTCCGCCAAGCAGCAAGTGGAGCGGTACGCGAAGGATTCGGCGCTCATCCCCTGAGTATGGGGGCGCCGCAAGACCTGCAACCGTCACGACTTTCTGGACGTTCCCGCCGCAAGCCGGGGTACGCTCGCCATTCGGCCCACCAACCGTTGTACCATTCCTCAGTGACCACGGCGGCCAAAATGGCGCGAGGAGAGGAATGACCTCGACGGATAGCCTGACGGTTTGGACGATCGGCCACTCCACGCGCCTGTTCGAGGATTTCTTAGCGATCCTCCGCGCCTATGTGATCGAACGGGTGATTGACGTGCGGATTTGGCCACATTCACGGCGGTACCCGTGGTTCGACGGCCCGGCGCTGGCAAGCGCCTTACCAGCAGCTGGCATCGGCTATACGCACCTGCCAGAGTTGGGAGGGCATCGCCACCCCCGCCCCGACTCGCCCAACACGGGCTGGCGCAACCTGAGCTTCCGTGGCTACGCGGACTACATGCAGACGTGCGAGTTTGCCGCGGCCCTGGCCGACCTGCTGGCGCTGGCAGAGGAAGCGCGGGTCGCGACCATGTGCGCCGAAGCGGTGCCGTGGCGCTGTCACCGTTCCCTTATTTCGGACGCGCTGCTGGTGCGAGGAGCGCGCGTGGTGGACATCTTCAGCCTGACGAGCGCCAGGCAGCACGGTCTGACGTCGTTTGCGCAGGCGACGGCGACGCAATTGGTGTATCCGGCCGTGGAGGGAGCGATAATTACCCGCGTCGCTCGCCAAGGTGCGCTCGAAGCGAGCCCACGTGGCATCCAGGCAGGCGTCTCCGTAGCAGGAGGGACGTCCGATGCCGACGATCCGGCGATTGCGCAGGCGCGGTTCGGCGAGGGGGGCGCGCAACCTCGTGCCGTCACCGAGCATCAGCGTGAGCGTGCCGTGGACGGCGTAGCGTCCCTGACCCAACTGCCGCTCGGCCAGGACGGTGGCACGCCCCTCCTCGCCCGCGAAGTCGCGGCGGAACGCTCCAGGTCCAGTCCCGTCTCCTGGGCGAGGTCCAGCCCCGCCTCCTTGGCAAGGTCCAGCAGCACCGCGCGCCGGCCGATGTTGCGGCCCTGGGCGAAAAAGGCCCGACGGACGCGCAGATCGTAGTCGTGACCGGCCGCTTCACCCTGTTGGGCAGCGCACCAGGCGGCCTCGAAGGCGGGCAGCGTCGTCGTCGGCCAGTTGTCGCCCGGGAACGGCTGGAACTCCGCCAGCGGCTCTTGCAGCGCCGCCAGCCACCATTCCTGCTCCAGGATGTCGCGCGGCGCTGGCTCTCTATCGATCTCGAGCGGGAACGGACGCGTTCGCAGTCGGACCCGGCCCGCGTACGCCGGTCGTACCGCATTCAGGCGCA
>DHIZ01000321.1:3329-19615 GCA_002404055.1 Chloroflexi bacterium UBA4733 | reverse complement strand
CGGCGCCTCGGCGGCTCCGGCGCTGTCGAAGCGGATATTCAATCAAATGCGGCGTGACCCACTAGAACCGCCGCCACGCCTGGCGGCGCCGGTTGGCTCCCGTGGGACTGCGACCCGGCGTCGCTGCTCCACTCCGTGGGGGTGCTGCCGGTCACCGCCCGGGTACCCTATCCGACAGCGGCGTCCGCTGCCCGCACATGCGCCAGGCAGGCATAGACCGGCCGCCCAGGAATCAGGCGCTGGCCATCCGTGAAGCCTTCCTCACGGCCGGTGAGCTCGGTAATGAGCGTCTGCCGCCAGCGCGCGACACGATCGGCGTGGGACGGCCACCGGGCCAGGTCGCGCTCCTCCTGCGGATCGTCGTCCAAGCAGAAAAGTTGCTCGTGACCGCCGCCGCTGAACCAGACGTACTTGTCGTGCCCATCGGTAAGCCAGTGCAGCGACTGGCCGAACGTCGTGTGCTCCCCATGCAGGTACGGCCGCCACGGTGCGGGTGCCCCGCGTGCCAGGGCCAGCACACTGCGGCCCTCCACTCCTTCGGCTGGCGGCAACCCCGCGCATTCCAGCAGCGTCGGCAATACATCGCGCAACTCCACCACCTCCGAACAGACACGACCAGGGCTAATGCCGCTGCCGGCCGGCCCACTGAGCAGCAGCGGCACCCGCGCTGAGCCTTCATAGGGGAGGCTCTTCCGGAAGAGTTGGTGATCGCCCAGCAACTCGCCGTGGTCGGACACGAAGCAGACATACGTGTTGTCGCGCAGCCCGCGCTCATGCATGATCTCCAGCAGCCGGTTCACCTGCTGGTCGATGTGCGTCATGTGGCCGTAGTAGCCGGCGCGTGCCCGTTGGAGCAAGCGCGGATCGACCGGCCCTACTTGCGTGTCGTGGCGGTGCGGGTTGGCGTGTGTTGCAAATATGTCGATCCAATCGCCCATTGGTGGCGGCGGCATCGCTTGGCCCAGATACTGCTCGAAGGCCCAGACTGGCGGGTCGTAGGGCGGATGCGGGCGGTGGAAGGAGAGGAACAGCAAGAACGGCTTACGCGGGTCCCGCCGCCGGAAGAAGTCCAGCGCCTGCGTCACCACAAAGTTCGTCGGGTGGACGTGTTCCGGCTTATCCCAGGGACGCGCTGCCACCGAGTTGCTGTTCACGCCGTGGTCGAAGTAGTCTGCGTCGCGGCCCAACTGGGCGCGCAGCCAGGGAAGGTAATCGTCCAGCAGGTCGTGATCGGGTGTGTGGCGACGAGCATAATGCACAAAGCCGTCGTGCAGCACGACGTGCTGGAAGCCCATCTGGGAACGCTCAGGGTAGACGTGCAGCTTGCCGACTGCTTCCGTCTGGTAACCATGCCGCGTGAACTCCCCCGCCAGCGTGGTGGGATAGTTCCAGGGCACACCATCGGCGTAGCCGACGCGGCCGTGGCTGCGCTGGCTGAGCCCGGTGAAGAGCGCCGCCCGCGCCGGAATGCAACTGGGCGTGGCAGTATAGGCGCGGCTGAAGCGGGCGCCCGCCAGTGCCAATTGGTCGAGGTAGGGCGTCAGCACTGTTGGATGCCCGGCGACGCTGAGGCAGTCGCCGCGCCACTGGTCGACGCAAATCAACAGCACATTCGGTCGGTCCGCCACCGTGGATCTCCTATGAATTGACGATTGCCTGCAGCAAGGGCTTGATTCGCGTCAGCGCTTGCTGCGCCGTCTCCTTACCGGATTCCATCGATTTCATGGCCGGCGTGATGACCGTATTGACCATCTGCAGCCGCTTTGGATGCACGATGAGCGGATCGATCGGCCGAGCGATCTGCATGCCGCCCAGGATGACCTCTTTGGCGTTGCTGTTGGGCAGATCCTTGTAATTCGCGTCAACCCATGTTGCAGCGTCATCCGGTGTAGGCGGTTGGCGTTGTTGCAGATCGGCCAGGCGTCCCTTCTCCAGTAAGAATTGGAGGAGCGACCAACCGGCATCCGGTTGTTTGGCGAGGGTCGGAATACCGGCGTTCACGATATTGAGGTCCGGCGACACCGAGGCGCCCTTCGGCAGTGGCGCGAACGCCCAGTCAATAGCAGCCGGAATCTTGGCAGTGTACTGCACCGTTCCGCAGCAGTGCGTCGTCAGGGCAGCTTTGCCGTTGTAGAATGGGTCGCCGGTACCCAGGCTGTCGCCTGGACTACTGCCGAGTACACGGTCGCGCAACAATAGGTCCAGATAGTTCTGATAGCACGTGACCATGTTCTGACTGTCGCACGTCACGGTCTTAAGGTCGTCCGCCAGCCATTGCGCCGGCTCCCATAGCAAGGGCGGCGTCGTGTAATTGGTCCCGAACTGGTCGACTCCCACCTGCGTTTGCTGCTGTCCGGTGCGAACGGTGAGCTTGCCGGCTGCGCCGGTGAACTGCTCCCAGGTCCACGTGGTCTCCCAAGTCGTTGGCGGTTCTGCGACGCCAGCGGCTTTGAACAGGTTGCGGTTGTAGACGAAGCCGAAGGGCGCGTTCCCGGCGTAGGCGTAGGGCAAGGCGTAGAACTTCCCGTCCATCTTGCAGATGCGCTCCAGCAGGCCCTGGTTGTACTGACTGACGTTCCAATGATCGCGCTGGATGTACGAATCCAGTGACGACCAGAGATGCATCGTCTGGTTCCCGTTGTAGACTGCCAGATACCAGTTCAGCACGTCTATTTGCTGGCCACCGGCTACCAGTGCCGCCAGTTTGTTATCGTCAAGGTCCGGTGTGGCCGTCAGCTTCCAGGTGGGATGCGCCGCTCGCCACGGGGACACCATCTTGTCTATAGCACCGGCGGTATCGCTGCCTCGGTCGTACCAAAAGAGCTCCACCGCCTTCTCGCTTCCGCCGTTTGCAGCCGACACTGGCGCGGCCGCGCTGCCCTGGACGACTGCTCGGGCCGCGCTGCTGGCCGTGCTCGGAGCTGACTGGTTGACGGAGGAGGCCGGACTCGTCGCTACTAATGCGCCCCCTTGCCCACATGCGGCGAGCAAGGACGAGGTCATGACGGCTCCTACCCCCCCGCAGAGGCGTAGAAAGGTGCGCCGTCGATAGGTAATCGATTGCATAGTGAACGCGATCCTTTCTCTTACCGTACTTGTTTACCGCGTTCATGATAGATAGCGCGGGGGGGCGTGTCAATACCTGGCCGCCGCCTTTTGTCTTCTTCGTCCTGAGGCGTGGCCCCCTGGCTGCCCACGGTCCTTCCGCTCGACGGCCCGCGAGCGACGGCGGGCGGCCGAGCGGGCACGGGACCAGTCAGCCGCAGCGCGCCCGGTGTCCGCTGGGGCAGCACCTCACTGCCTGCCGGCGACGCTGCCAGCGCCAGCGCCGCCCGGACCAGCCGGGCATGAGCCAGCCGGGCGTGAGCCAGGGCGGCGTCCAAGCACGCGCCACGCGCCGATAGCGCTGGCGCGCGGGGACCGGCAAACGACTCCCCACCACCCGCATCAGACTCGCCGTCCACAGACTTTGCCCGAGCACGAGCGCCGTCACCAGATGCGCCACGGCCGCCACGGCCGTCCGGTGGCCCACCAGGTCCATCGCCAGCAACCATGCCTGCACCAGTGGATACACTTCCTGCGGGGAGAGCATCGGGACCTCCATTCATCAGGGACTCGTTTCCAACCCCCGATTCTGGACTCCATGCCCTCCCCTCGCAAATCCTGCCCACTCCTATGGGCAGGACCCCGTGGCCGGGCACTGGCCCAACCCGCTGGGCGATTGCCGCTGTGGCCTGCCCACGCAGTGCGTGGGCGGCAAGCCGTTCATGGTCGGGATGGTGCTGGAAGGGCTGCGCCGCTACCACGAGCTCACCGCCGCCCCCCGCGTGGCGACGATGATCGTGCGCGCCGCCCGCTGGCTGGTCAGCGCGGCATGCTGGGTCCCCGCCGATCATGGCTTCGTCTACTCCACCTGCCGCAGCGCGCTGGGTCACGGACGTCCCGGCGAGGTCCGCGAGCTGGATGGTCTGCTCTACGCCTACCGCCTCTGTGGCGAGCCGCGCTTCCTCGAGGTCGCCCTGGACGCCTTCGATGCAGCGCTCCGGCCGGTGGGCCAGCCCTACCCGGAGCGTCGTTGGTAAAGGGCCAAAGACAGCATTGGGGGAAAACAGTGGCGGCAAGAGCGGCATCGAAGCGGCAAGGGACGCGAGCGCTGCAGCGTAGCTCCCTGTGCCGTGGGGGAACGCGTCGGCGCTGCGTGAGGAGCGGCCGCGATGAAAACGGCGCGCCAGTTTGGTCCCTGACCGCGCGTTCGCTACCGGCCCGAGCTGCTGGCGTGTCCGCACTGTGGGTCGGCGTTGCGCTTGAGCCATCCGGCGTGGGCGAAGCCGATGCCGTTGCTAGCAATCAGCACACCAACGTGAGTGGCGCACCGCCGCCAGCGGATAGAGCATGTCCGGTGCCTCTGGGCCTCGTTGATCCGGGGGGCCGGCCTGTACACGGGCGTCAGTGACGTTGGTACGTGCTTTTTCCCAGTGCGGGCAGAATCGGCATCACGGATGCGCCTGCCCCACGGAGGCCGTTCGAACCTCCAAGGCGACCAAGAGGCCGGTGAGGCCTCGCTGATGGCAACGACCGGCGTCGCTCGACTGCCTTCTGGGCAAGCACGAGGTAGCCTGCCTCCCCGATGCCGGTATTGCCGCCATTGTTTTTGGACCAGGGGCGGTTGGCCGGGCGCAGCCGAGGGAAGCTGTTGGCGCCCCTGGTGTGAGACTTCTACCCGGCCCTGCGGCGCTTCATCCTGGAAGGGGCCGCCATCGGCGCCTCGGCTTGAGAGGAACTCACCGCGGCCCTGGCGCTCTGCTGGGTCCACGAGGGCCGCCACTACAAAAAGCTGGTTCCGGTCGTGGCCCAACATCGCCAGCCAACTCCTGAGGATGGTGCTGGGCGACTTCCGAGCCTATTACCAGGCGTTGCGCGCCTACCAAGAACACCTCACGCCCGAGGAGGCGGCCCGCCTCTCGACGGCCTTTGACACCTCACATTATTGAGCAGCTACACACGCGCAAGGCTTTTCCGACTTCGCCTCCTAATCTCCGCCTTTTCCGTGCCCTCCTGCATCAGGTCCTTCGCACCCAGATCGGACTGGTCCAAGCGCGCGGCCCCCGAGCGATGGCGACATTCGATGGCCAATGGCGCCAGAGCGTGGATTGTTCGACCGCCAGGTAGTACCAGTGCTGGCCGAGTGCGCAGGTGCTGTGCGTGTAGGCCCCGTCTGCCCGCCCCGGCGGGGCGCTCCAGACCTGCACTATCTCCCCGTCATACACCAGTGAGACGGTCACCGCTGCCGTCGTGCCGTCGACTTGCCAGCGCACGGTGGGCGCGTGGTCGGTCACCAGCTCGTCTCCGATGAAGGCATCGTCCGCCCAGAACTGCACGCTGATCCGCGAGCCGTCAGTAGCGACGGTGCGGTGGCGTCGCAGCGCCTCAAAGATCGCCTGGCGGGTCAGTTCTTCCGCATACACGCCGGTCAGTGCGCCGCCCATTCCGGGATTGCGGCGGTGATTGTCACTTCCGCCCACAAAACCCACGCGGCGGCCCGCCGCCAGCACGTCGTGGACTTTTTGTCGATACGCAGAATCGGCCATGTGGACGCCCCAGCCAGAGCATACTTCTAAATTGAGCTCGGTTGGAGCGTCAATGAGCGTCCAACGTTCGTGGTGGGGGTGCAGCAGCGCACCCGTCAGTTCGGCGTGCCGCGCTAGCGCGACCATGGGATCACCCTCCACGTCGGTGTAGCGCAGCAGCGGCAGTCCTGCCGCCTGACTGATCACCGTGCGATGATCTCGTACGGTGGCGGTGGCGTAGGTCCATTCATACCCGGGCAGCATGACGAAGCGGCCATCCTGATGATACTGTTCGACGTAGTGCTGGTAGAGCGCGTACTCGGACTGGGTCAAGGGCAAGTACATATGATCATTATCTTGCAGCACCACCGCGTCCAATCCGGCCTTGTCTTGGGCGTAGGCAACGAGTTCGTCAGGATGCCCCTCCACGTCGGCCGAGAGCATGGTATGGACGTGGAGATCGGCCCAGAAGAGCGACAGAGTAGCGGTCCCGACGTCAACCTGAGGACGCGCCCGCGCCGACCGGTTCGCAACGCGCCCTGCACCGCGGGCATTATCGGCATGCGGACCCACCTCGGGCCACGGCATCGTCAGCGGTGTCCAACCGTGCCACGCCCCCTCGTCCGGGAAAGGCGGCGCGCCGTCGAGGTCGGTCACCATGGCGATGACATCGGAGGAAGATCGGGCCGGACCATCGCGTCCGGTAAGCCACAGCCATCGGTGCGCCTGCTGCCGCGTAATGCCGATGGGTGAGTAGTCACGCGGGCCGCTGGCAACTGCCACGGTCTGGCCGACCGTCACGGGGTGCAGCTTGATCTGTCCGTCATCAGCGGGCGCCGTTGTCAGCCGGCGGCCACACAACATGCCGCCCGTACGGGTCGTCCCGCCATCGTGCTTCAGCTTGCGCTCCCAGAGCAACCATACCCCTTGCACTGGATCCGGCACGACGAGCGGCCGACGCCTATGGCCGAGGTATCCCCAGACGCCCGCCCCATTCCAGGAAAGCAGACCCCAGGCCAGACGCCCCAGGTCAGCGTTGCCGGTGCCGTCTCGCACGAGTTGCCACCCGCGATGGCTGCGCCGCGCCACGCGCGCTGTCGGCCACTGGTCGACCACACCATCACTGTTGGTGACATCCTGCAAGCAGAGCCAGGCCACCCAGGGAATGCCTCCTGCATCCACAGCAATCGACGGTACGAACTGCCACGCATGGCTGGTGACCAACCCTTCGTCGGCGGGTGGCGGACTCACCAACTGCGCCGGGGAGACGGCGCCAGAGTCAGCGACGAAGGCAGCCCACACCGTGAAGGTCGCACCGTCGTACCTATCCCACGCAAGCCAGCAGCCGCCAGCGGTAGCGGCAATCACCGGTCGGTGCTGCCAGGCAGGGGACTCGCTCACCAGTATCGGCTGCTGCCAGGTCAATCCGTCGAAGCAAGCGACCCACAGAGAGTAGGCGCGCGGCCCTTCCGCCTCGCACCATGTGGCCCAAAGGCGCCGGTCTCGGGCCGACGTCTTCAGGCAGAGCACATCGTGTCGGTCGCTCACCGTTGAGGGCGGCAGCCAACCCCCATCGGAGCGCGTCGCATGCACGACGCGGTAGCCGCCATCGCCGCCATTCAGCCACGTGACGGTGGGCAAGTCACCGACGCTGTGGATCGTCGGCGAGTGGTGACGTCCTGGACGAGGGGTGACCTCCTCGATCACGGAGGCGGCGCCGTCGTGCCAACAGCGGGCGAGGAGTCTTTCCTGGCTGCGGGCATAGGCCTGCCACACCGTCCATACCCCGTCCGGTCCCAGGCTTCCCCGCGGGGTGAAATGCGTGAACTCGGCCCAGGCGTCAGACAGGCACACGACGCTTTCCGACGCTGCTTCTTTCATGTTCATGCGGTTCGGCTAGGACTTCAGCAGGTTGGCATTGATGTAGTCCGTCGCCGTCCGGCCGTAGTCGGTGGCGCTCTGCTTGCCTTGATCGAAGTTCGGAAAGTTGCTCGTCAGCCAGTTGAGCACTGTGTCCCAGCCAGGATAGTTCCGCATGCCCCAGCCGGGTTCGCGGGAGTGCTGGGCCATCAGCGAGAAGGCTTGCGGATCGACCCCAACATCCTGCTGAAAGGTCTTGGCCGCCAGATCGGAAGCGTCGAGGACTGGTGACACGGCGTACTGGGCGCTCAGCGGGAAGCGCGCAGCGTTGGCCGGCACCATGAGCCACTTCATCAGTGTCCAGGTCTGTTCCGAGCGAGCAGTCTTCGTGGCTTGCAGGGCCTGGGCGTGCTGACGACCGGAGACGTTCTGGCTCCCGGTATGGGGCAGTGCCCCAATGGCCCAGCGGAACGTTTGCTTGGGAATGTAGCCATAGATGACCTGCATCCCAATCTTGCCGCTGGTGAAGATGTTGCCTTTCGCGCCAATCGACTTTACCTGATCGCTGTTCGGCTGCACCTTGTACTTGTCGCGCAGGTCCTTGAAGAACTGCAACCCTTGGATCGCGCCCGGCTGATCCATTTGCGCTTTCTGCGTCTTGTCGTCCCACGGCCCCTGACCGAAGTAGGTGCCGCCCGTGATGCCCCCTATGTTGCCGTCGCCGGAGACCGTGCCACCGAAGCCGAACACGAGCTTGTCAGGTTGCGTGAGCTTCTCGGCGTACTCAAGAAATTTCTCCATCGTCCAACTCGCATCGTTCGGATCGAGCGGGGGATGGGCCAGCCCGGCGGTATCGAACAGATCCTGATTGTAGGCCAGCGCATCCTGCGAGATCCCCACCAACGCCAACCCCCCGAGCTTGCCCTGGATGGTGTAGGCGCTCACGGTCTGGGCCATGAAGATCTTCAGCGGATCCAGATGGTCTCGCGCCAGCAGACCCGTGAAGTCTATCAAGGCCGATTGCACGTCGTACCACGCCCAGCCGCCGTTCTGATAGACGTTGATCGGCGCGCCGGCGGCCAGACTCGCCTTCAGCTTCTCTTCCGCAGCGCCCCACCCGGCAGCGCCGCCGACGAGCTCCACCGTGATGTCGGGGTGCGCTTTCGTAAAGTCAGCAAACAGCGCTCCTTCCACCTGATGTCGGCGACCTCCTTGATCTTCTGGCGACAGGTACGTGAGGTGAGCCCCTGGTGACGCGACGACTGCACTGCTGGCAGAGGTGCTTGTCGCCACCGGTGTCCTGATACGCAATGCGGTGGTGGCTGTAGCGCTGCTCCGGCTCGGCGATGTCGCCACAACTGCCGCTGGGGACGAGGTGCCACAGGCGGCGAGGAGGCCTGAGGCAGCCACCCCGAACGTGGCCTCAGCGACAGCAACCAGCACGTAACGGCGCGAGCGAGCATGCGATGCCATGGCTATTTCCTCTCATCTTACCCAGACGAGGTATTCTATTCTTGTAAATGCCAGCTGTCAACGCGTGGGTGATAGAGACGATCAGCCTTTGAATGAGCGGCGAGCGCAGCCTGAGGAGGATCCCGACGGGAATACCGACGAAGAGATTAGCCGGACGGGAATGGTAGACGGTTACAGGAAACGAGGGAGAGCATGCAGCAGTCGGGGCAACCCTACAACGTTGTCGTCATCTGCCTGGATACATTGCGCCGGGACCACATCGGCGCCAACGGCAACACCTGGATTCGCACGCCGAGTCTCGACCGCTTCGCGCGGGAGGCAGCAGTGTTCGAGCGCGCCTACATCGGCTCCTTCCCGACCATCCCTTGCCGCACCGACCTGTTCACGGGACGCACCACCTGGCCCCAGCGCGGCTGGACGCCGCTGCCCCGCGACCTGCCGGTGCTCGCCACGCTCTTCAGTGCGCGCGGGTACACCACCGCGCTCATCGCCGATACCTATCACCTCTTCCGCGACGGCCACCAGTTCGACCGCGGCTTCCACACCTGGCAATGGGTCCGGGGACAAGAAGGTGACCGCTGCATCCCCGACCTTTCGCGCAGCATCACGCTGCCTTGCGCCCCGGAGAAGCTGCGCAACCCGGAGCGCATCCGCACGGTCTACTTGCCCAAGACGGCGGAACGGCAGTGCGAGGCCGACTACTTCGCGCCGCAGACCATGACGACAGCGCTGCGCTGGCTGGAGTGCAACCGGACGGTGCAGCCCTTCCTGCTCTGGATCGATGAGTTCGACCCCCACGAGCCCTGGGACCCGCCGCAGCACTACATCGACATGTACGATTCCGGTTACCAGGGTGAACAGGTCATCTCGCCGCTCAACGGACCGGCCGGCTACCTCTCGCCGGCGGAGCTCAAGCAGGTGCAAGCGCTGTATGCGGGCGAGGTGACGATGGTGGATCGCTGGGTAGGGCGCGTGCTCGATGCCATCGACGACCTTGGCCTGCGCGAGCGCACGATCGTCCTCGTGCTGTCCGATCACGGGCACTACCTTGACTATCCGGGTGACCAGGGCCGCATCGGCAAACCGGCGCCGCTGTTTGAAGGCGTTGCCCATCAGAACTTCATGCTGCGTCACCCCGCCGGCCTGGGCGGCGGGCAGCTGCACAGCGCACTGGTGCAGCCGGTCGATCTCTTGCCGACGCTGCTGGATCTCACCGGCGGCACGATCCCGGGGTTCTGCGAGGGCAGTTCGCTTCGTGGCGTGCTGGACGGTGGGACGTCGAACCGCCAGGTGGCTATCTCGGCACCCCATCGCGGCGTTCCCACTATCACGTCTCAGGACTGGAGTTTCATCTTCGTCCCCCCCACCTCGGTCGGCGCGGCGCGACTCGATGGCCAGACCAACGAGCTGGTCCGCAACGGCAGCGCTCAATGGACATCGCTCCTCTTCGACTTGCGCAACGACCCCTTGCAGCAGCACGACGTACTGGCCGGCCACCACCAGGAGGCGCGCGACCTCTACGCCGCCTTCGCCGCATTCCTGCACGAGCGGAACCCGGCAGCGCTCGACCTGTACCCGCCGCCGGCGTGGTAGGTGCCGTAAACAGAACTGCTGATGAAGTTTGACAATTAAGCGGGCATTTCAAGATGCTGCTGGCGAACCTCCGCTGTGGGCCGAAATCAGACGGCGGCGCAAACCGGCATGTACGCCGACCTTTTCAACAGTGAGGGTGATTTGGTCACCCTCTTCGGCTTTGAGGCAACCTATCCAGGATGGGGACAAGCCAATCACTACTTCATTGATCGAAGCATCAGCCCTATCGCACGCCGTGCCGGGTTGACGCCGACTCTCGAGGCGGCTTTGGATCTCTACGACAAGGAGGGCCTCGCCGGGAAGGTCATGGTCGCGCGGCATTACCATGGCATTCGCCGGAACATACGCTTGAACGCTTGGCGCCCGGCGTATGAGCCGGTTTTCGAGGTCGTGCAGATCCGCGGTTTCTGTTTCGGGGTGCTGGAATCGATCCTCGGTCAGGGAATCAAAATGGGCGTCGTGGGCGGCACCGATCACGCCTACCCGCCGGGCGGCAACATGCCCTACAAGTACGCGAACGCCGCGACCGGCCTCTGGGCCAAGGCGGCGACCCGGGAAGAGGTGTTCGCTGCGTTGGCGCAACGCCGATCCTACGCGACCAACGGGACGCGGATGCGGCTCTTTTTTCAAATGGATGGGCATCTGATGGGGGATGAATACACGACAACCGGGGTTCCTAGCGCCCACATCAGAGCTGAGGCAACCCCCGAAATATGCAGCATCGAACTGCTGCGGGATGGAAAGCCGATCCTCAGTCAGACAAACTGTGGGAGAAAAGCAAATGTCGAGTTTGTCGACCGGGGCGTGGTGACCGGCGATCATTACTACTACGTGAAGATGGTGCAGACGGAAGAACCATTCGACAATTACCAGGGGATAGCCGTCACGAGCGCTATCTGGGTACACAAGACGGCCGTTCACGGTCCCGAATAGTCTTCGATGCATACCCTTCGGACGTACTCGAGAACGGCTTCCCGTTCGCCACAGCCCTTGAAGCACTGCCCCTTCCCCGCGCAATGCCGACCAGAACGTGCTGACCGCGCCGGGCGTCATCCGGGAGTGGCAACCGTGAGGAGTTCATAGCACGCCCAGTGAGAGGGATTTTGATGAGCGCAAAATGGACGGAAGAGGGGAAACCTACGGTCACTGCCGGCGACATCACGCGCGGCTTGGGCGAGTTGGGCTTACCCGAAGGCGCGGGCGTGCTCGTCCACAGCTCGCTCAGTCGCTTTGGCAGGGTCGAGGGAGGCGCCGAAGCGGTGATCGATGCGCTCCTCGCGGCGGTGGGTCCGGCGGGGACGGTGATGATGCCGACCCAACCCTGGGCGGGCGGGCAATACATATACCTGCGAAGCCAGCCGGTGATGGACGTGCGCTACAGCCGATCGAGTGTCGGCGCGATCAGCGAGGCCTTTCGGCAGCGTCCCGAGGCCATACGCAGCCTCCATCCGAGCCATCCGGTGGCAGCGATCGGCCCGCTCGCTGACTACCTGCTGCGCGACCACGAAAACGCGCCGACCTGCTGCGGGCAGGGGACGCCGTATTTTCGCAACATCATAGTCGGCGGCTATATCCTCTTCCTCGGCGTCGATACGCGGGTCAACACCACGCGTCACACCCTCGAAGAGTTGGAGGAGACCTGCGACCGCTTCAGCCCCGAGACGTTCGAGGCCACGGTGATCGATCGGGATGGTCGGGCCAAGACGGTCGTCTGTCGCGCGTATTCCCATGCTCCCCGTCAGGTGGAGAAAGATCATGCCCGCATCGAACACACGTTTCTCGAAGCCGGCGTGATGAAAATGGGGCACATCGGCAGCACGACGATCCGCTTGATCGACGCGCGGAAAATGTGCGACCTCTGGTGTGAGCGGGTGCGCAATGATCCGACCTATTGGCGGCTAAAGCCGGCGCCGCTGGAACCGGCGCCCCCACCGGACCCGACGAACATCCAGAAGGGTATGGCGGACGTGCTGTGGCCGAAGGCGCCGGTCCGCGCTCCGGAGACGGGCTTTCTTTGCACGCGGCACGTCGACGAGGACGTTGAGATTGACGACATTCGGATCGCCTCACCCCAAAACCGGGCGGAGCTGATTCCGGCCTATCTGGTGCGGCCACGCCATCGCAACAAGCGCGTACCGGCCGTCGTCTGTTTGCATGGCAGCGGGCGCAGCCGAGAGCTGCTGGTCGAGAAGGCGTACCACTTCGAGCGCGAGGTCGCCTACCTGCACGGCTGGGCGCGTGAGCTGGCACGGCGTGGCTTCGTGACGCTCGCGATCACCCAACGCTGCTACGGGGCACGCATCGGCCCGAAGATCCAGGAGTGGGCCAAAATCGAGCAGATCTCTGGCCGGAGCGCGATGGGCGCGCTGGTCGAGGATGCGCTCTGCGCGGTCGACTATCTGGAGCGTCACTGCCCGGAGGTCGATCCGGAGCGAATCGGTATGGCCGGCTTCTCGCTCGGCGGCATCGTCACGTTCTACAGTATGGTCGTCGATCCGCGGATTCGCGCGGCCGTCCCCGTCTGCGGCGGGGTCGGGCCCGCGACAATCATTGGAACCAAAACGTACGCTAAGCCGGCAATGGCCGATGGCGGTTTGGCGGCGAAGCCTTGCGCTACGTGCCGACCAGCAGGACGTCGTCGGTCGCGTCCGGCTCGTGCAAGGGTCGCAACTCGCCACGCGTGACGAAGTCCGGCAGGGCGAAGTGGTAGTGGCCGTGCAGGTTGATGTGGCGAAACCCCAGCGGGGAGAGCCGGGCGACATCCTCCGGCTTGGGCTCAATGCCCATGTCGGTGAGGCGGGCGAGCACGTGGTCCATATACAGCGTCGTCCACAGGACAACGATATTGACCACCAGGCCGAGCGCCCCGAGCTGGTCCTCTTGCCCTTCCCGGTAGCGCTGGCGCAGCTCTCCCTTGCGGCCGTGATAGACCGCGCGAGCCAGGGTATGCCGGCTCTCGCCTCGGTTGAGTTGCACCAGGATGCGCCGGCGATAGGCGGGGTCGTCGAAGTAGGGCAGGAGGAAGCAGGTTTTCGCCACCCGACCCAGTTCGGTCAGCGCCTTGCTCGTTACGGAACTGCGCGCCGATCCCTGCAAGAGCTGCACGAGCTCCACGGCGCCGACCGTGCCCATCTTGAGCGACCCGGCGATGCGGAGCAGTTCATCCCAGTGCTGCGCGATCAGTGCGGTGTTGATATGCTGCCGGGCGACGCCGTTCAAGGGACTGTAGTCGGCGGTGCGATCCATGCGCCAGAAGCGGGCATCCCCGACGTCGGCCAGCCGGGGACTGAACTGGTAGCCGAGCAGCCAGAACAACCCGAACAATTGGTCGGTGTAGGAGCCGGTATCGGTCATGATCTCGGTTGGGTGCAGACTCGTTTGCTGCTCGAGCAGGCCGGCGAGCAGGTAGGGACCTTCTTTGGGTGTGCCGGGGATGACGATGCCGTGCAAGCCGCTGAACTGGTCGCTGGTGAAATTGAAATAGGTGACGCCGCGCCCCGGGAAGTACTTCGGGTTCGGCCCGGCGTTGATGGTGCGGATCGGCACCTGGAAGCGCAGCCCGTCGGCGGAGGCGACTTCGCCGCCGCCCCAGCGCTGGGCGAGCGGGAGGCGGGACTGGGCCTCGACGAGCCGAGCGTTGGCGCGCAGGAGGGTTTCGGCGCGCAGGTAGTTCTGCTGCACCCAGAGGAGGCGATCCTGGGTCAGCGCGGGGACGCCAGGTTGCACGACCGTCTCCAGCCCCACGTTACACGCCTGGGCGAGCAGGATGGCGCAGAGACTGGTGGGCAGGTCGGCCACGCGGGCGTTGCCCTCGCTCAGGTGGGTGAACTCCTGGGCGAAGCCGGTGCGGGCCTGGATCTCCAGCAGGGCGTCCGGCAGGTCGATACGCGGCAGGCGCGAGGCCACCTGCTCTCGCAGCGCCTGCAAGCTCGGCGGATCGTCCAGCTTCTCCAACGGCGTGAGGACCAGCCGATCCTTGCCGTCCACCCGCTCGATCCGGACGTCCCGGTTCGCCGGCAGATTGGCGGCCGTCTGCCGGTAGGCCGTATCGAGCGCCTTGCCGAGTCGCGCCAGGGCCACGCCGCCATCGAGTGCGTGCCTGAGGCTCCGGCACACTTGCGGGCGGGCCGCCTCCCAGTCGGCGCCCTGGAGCAGGTTGGCGCGGGGATCGCCCCAGCGCTCGCCGGGCTGGACATAGATGTCCCGCCGATGCAGGCCGTCACGCAGCCGCTCCAGCGTGCAGAAGGTGTAGGCGCGCCGGTCCACGCGCTGGCCGGACTCCAGGACGTAGGGCTTCCAGGCCTTCGTGATGAGGGTTTTGGGAGCCTCGGCGAGTTCCGGCCGGCGCTGCCCTTCAATGTCGCGCAAGAACTGCAGCGCGTCTAGGACCGGCTGGCCGCCGCTGGCGGCCCCGAAGCGCAGCGTGCGCAGCAGCCGGGGCAGGAACTGCCGCACCATGCTGTAGCGCGTCAAGAGATCGTCGTAGTGGTGGTCCTCCGGCGGCCGCGTCAGTGCCGTGACGGTGGCGATGGCGACGTCGATGTCTCCCGCGTCGATCCGGTCAATGATCGTCGCCCGGAGGTCGCCATCGCGCACCTCGGTATCGCGCACCAGGCGGCAGACGTCGCGGAGCAGCCGCGCCGCTATGTCGAGATCGCCCAGCGTGCGCAGGCGCGCCTGCGCCCCGCGGTGTTCCACCGTGGTCATGCGCTCGCCGAAGAATTGGACGAAGACGTCGACGGCATCGTCCTGGGCCACGGCTTCGTAGACCCGGACGAAAGCGAGCAGCGTCGCCACGCGCCGGTCCGGGGGCATGCGAGCAATCGTGGGCGACCAGGTGACGGCGGCATAGCGGGCCAGCGCTTTAAGCCGGCTCGGGGGGATGACCGACAGGTGCAGGCCGCCCACACCGATGGCGCGGAGCTCCTCCACGCGGTGGAGGCCGTGCAGCAGTCCGGGCACGCTGAGGCGGGTCGGGGCGTGGCGCAGTCGGTCGAGGGGGGTCGTGCGCGATCCCTCCGGGACGACCACGAGTTGCTCCAACCGCTCGCGTTGTGCCGCCGAGGGCAGCGCGGCGAGGATCCGCCAGAGCCGCTCGGCCACGCGATCTCGCACGCTCGCGACGAGCCGGGTGAGTGCGGTGACCCCGGGCAGCAGCACCTTGCGCTCCACCAACTGCGCCGTGGCCAGGTCGAACAGGACGCTGGGCCGCTCGGCACTCACCCAGGCGCGGGCATAGAGCCAGCGAAGCAGACGGAAGTGCCCGGGCTGGTCCGTGAAGTCGTGGTAGCCAAAGCGCCGTTGGATTTCGCCGGCATGCTCTCGGTGCGTGGGAGGACGGTCGAGATAGCGCGCCAGACAGAACAGGTCCGTGATGCCTACCTGACGCGCCAGGTACGCCACGACGCTGGCCGGCACAGCGGTGGGATCGGCGAGAAAGGTGCCCAAGAAGCGGACGGTGCATAACTGCACCACGAAGCCCAGCCGGTTGTGGTCGCCCCGGCGCTCGGCCAGCAGGTCCCGATCGGCGTCGTCAAGGTGGAAGTACTGGGCGAGCTGCTCCGGCGTCGGGTCGTCAGCATAGCGACCGTAGCGCGTCTCCTGTTCGGGCGTCAGGAAGTCGACCGGCACGCCGTCTCTGCCTTCATGCTGCTGTGGCGGCCGACCGGCGCCGCTATCGCAGCGAATCGCCAATTGGGTGCGATATGCTCTCCGGACACGAGCAGCGCGCCCCCTGGCGCACCACGGAGCGAGCCCCTGGTGATGCTAGCCGGCAGCACGCATTCTCTGCGG
>DHIZ01000321.1:0-3187 GCA_002404055.1 Chloroflexi bacterium UBA4733 | reverse complement strand
TTCCTCGCCCGGCCGCAGTTTGCCGAACGCACCCGCCAGAGCTACGCCCAAGATCTGGCGCCGCTCCTCGCCACCCTGCACGACCAGCCGGTGACGGCGCTGACACGGGAACGCACGACCGGGTTTCTGGCCGCGCTGCAACCGCTCGCGGCCAGCACGTCCAATCGCCGCCTGGCGGCGTTGCGCAGCTTCGTGCGCTGGTGCGGGCAGCACGGCTGGCTGACCGATGCCCCTGTGCACGGCTTGGAGCGCCGACCCCAACCCCGAGCGAAGCCGCGCGCGCTCGACCCTTCCCAGGTCGAGGCCGTCCTCCGTGCCATCCACGACGCCCGCGATCGCGCCCTCTTTTGGCTGATCTACGATGGCGGACTGCGCTGCGCGGAAGCACTGGCCATCGATGTCGAGGATCTCAACTGGGCGGAGCGGGCCATCCGCATCCATGGCAAGGGCAATCGTGAGCGCGAACTCTTCTTCTCGCGGCGGGTCGGCCGCTATCTCGATGCCTACCTCAAGGCGCGTGGCGAGCCGGCCTGGGGGCCATTGTTCATCACGAGTCGGAAGGCCCGCTGTCCTCGGCGGGCTGACCTGACGGCCGAGGGCTATGCCCGACTCTCCTACCGGCAGGCCGATACACGCTGGAAGCGCCTGACGCCGGACTGGGACGTACACCAGCTCCGCCACACCGCGATCACGGTGCGGGCGGCGCACGGCTACACCGAGGTGGAACTCCAGCGCTTCAGCGGGCACCAGTCCCTGCGCAGCCTCGAGGGGTACATCGCCGCCAATCGTGAGGCGGCCAAGCGCAAGGCGCGGGAATGGGAACGACGCAGCGGCGCCGAGTAGGACCACGCCCAACTTAGCGTATGTTTTGGTTCCAATGATTGTCAGAGGCCATGTATGCCGTCACCTTGCGCGCCGGGCAGACCTTCACGGTGCAGGTCACCGCCGCTGGCAGCGGCTTCAGCGTGCTCCTGGGCGCCCCGGGCACCTTCCCCAGCTACGCCGCTGCGAGCATCTCTACCACCATCCTCTGCTCCTTTCAGGAGCCGTGCCAGAAAGCGGTCCCGGTGGCCGCTGACGGCGCCTACCCGCTGCTGATCCAGGCCGAAGGGCCGGCGCTGCGCTACACCTTGCGGGCGACGGCGCAATGACGGCCGTTGGCGACCCCGCGCCGTCCCGCCCGGCGTGGAGGACCTGGCCAGCCCGGTCGCCAGCAGCATCTCCTCGCATCGCCGATGCCCGCGCCCGCTCAGGGCGTATCATGGCCGCATGGTGCGCGTGACCGCCAGACGCTTCGAGGAGCTGGCCGGCCAGGTGATCGCGGAGCTCCCGGCGTGGGTGCGGCGGGAGCTGGCCAACGTCCACGTGGCGGTCGAGGACCGGCCGCCCGCCGGCCAGCGGGGCTTGCAAGGCCTGTACGAAGGCGTCCCCTTGACCATGCGCGGCGGCGCGTACACGGGGCCGCCGGACCGGATCACGCTCTACCGCGCCACGATCCAGCGCGAGGCGGCGACGGAGGCCGACCTGGTCGCCGCCCTGCGACAAGTCATCGTGCACGAAATCGCGCACCTGATGGGGATCTCCGACCGCCAACTGCGGGACATGGGCCGCTATTGACCGCGCTCTCCGCTCATCTTTGGCGGCCAGGGCGTCCCGCAGCCTCGCCCTCACCGCCGCCGCCACGGGCGTCCGCTCCACCCTGCGCGCCCAGACCCTACCGCCCGTCGCCGAACCCGCCGGCCCCGGCGAACTCCTTCCCGGTGAAAGTGATCATCTCCACGGGCAGCAGGGGCAGCGGCACGGTGTACGGCGAGGCCCAGGCGACCCGCGGCGGCAACATGGGCGTCAGCTTCCAACTGCTGGTCGGCTGGCCTAGGCGGCACGCTGGTCACCAAACGGTGGCACAAGGCCTTCCAGGAGTAGATGACCGCCGCTCACCTGGTGTGAGAGCACACCCACTCTGCGGCCTGATCGGCCACCTGGTTCCGCTCTTCGAGCGGCGCTCCTTCCAGGCCGTGCCCCGCTCCTATCAGCGTAATAAGCCGGTGCTCCCCGCCTGCCGCGGCGAGTTGCTCAGCCATGGCCTTCGACTCGGCATAGGGGACATCGGTATCGGCGGTCCCATGGATCAGCAGCGTCGGTGGAGACGAGGAAGTCACGTTACGGACCGGACAATACTGGTCAAACCACCGGGGCTCCGTATGCGGATCATGACCCGCCACTTCGTTTGGCCAGATCCCGTTCTGGCGGCAATACAGGTAAAACAGCGATCGGGTACTGGATGCGGGCGGCGCTGCGACCACGGACGCTCCCACCGCCCGCCAGGCTTCCTCCTTGGTGACCAGAGGCTGTTGGCGGTAAAACGCATCCGGCTCGGCATACCATGGCCCGTCAATGTCGCCATACCCGTAGTAGGAGACGAGCGCGCGCGGACGTGGTTCGACACACATCCCCGTCATTAGCGTCAAATACCCCCCGGCTGAAGCGCCGGCGACAGCGATCCGGTCGGCATCGATTCCGAATTGCTCACTGCCAGGACCGCGCATCCACCAGTAAGCGTCCTGCAGGTCCTCGATAATCTCCGGTAGCTTGGTATGAGGAGCGAGACGGTAATCGATCGAAACGATGCCATATCCCCTCGCCAGCAACACGTCGTGCAGGCGACCGGCCGTGGCCTGGCGCGATCCCATGATGAGGGCGCCACCGTGGATCCAAAGCAGCGCCGGAGCGCGCTGGCTCCCGTCGGGACGATACACGTCAAGGTGTATCGCACATCCTGGGGTGTTCTTGTAGACCACAGTTTGGGGAGCTACGGACGGTACATCGGTCGTGGGCACGTTCGTTTCCTTTTGCCAGATTTTACACTCACCCACGGCAGTGTCAACGCCAGCTACATCAATCGGGGGTTGCACAATCAATGGAACAGAAAACCGGAATAAGGGTTTGAGGCAACCTAACGGCGTCGTTGACGCTATCGCAGTGAACAGGCGATTAGGTGCAATAGTCGCACGCTGATCCGCCGCGCTCCCAGAGGAGCGCGAGTTCCGGACCCCACCCGGTTTCACGCATTCTGTGCGATAGGCTGGTATCCCTTCCGCTGCCGTTCCACAGAAGCGATGGTTACTACGCTGCCCGTTCTACGGCGGCCGCGCCTCTGGCGGGTGGGCTTATTCCGGTTTTCTGTTCC
>DHIZ01000015.1 GCA_002404055.1 Chloroflexi bacterium UBA4733 | reverse complement strand
ACAACGTCAGACGGAGCCTCGCCCGCTCTTCACACCAAGATGTGGGTAATCACCAGCGGCCGAGCCAGACTCTGGCTCAGCCAGAGAATCGAGTACCATAGCCGGCGCGACGGCGAGCAAGGGAGAGGGCATGGGCAACCGGGCCGCAAAGAACATCCTTATCCTCATGGATGACCAGCACCGCCACGACGCGCTCGGCTGTGCCGGTGACGGCATCCTGCCGGAGCAGCGCACCTGGCTGATGGGCCGGGACCGGCCGCTCGCCCAGACCCCCCACCTGGACCGACTCGCGGCGACCGGCGTGCGGTTTACCCAGGCGGTGACGAATCTGCCGGTGTGCGTGCCCTGCCGGCACTCCTTTATCACCGGCATGTATCCGCACCAAATCGGCATCTTGACCAATGCCCACTACTGGCCGGATCAGCCACCGGTGCCTACCCTAGGGCAGTGGCTAAAAGGTGCGGGTTATGCCACCGCCGCCATCGGCAAGATGCCCTGGAAGACTGGTCGGGCCCCGGCGGAACACGTGCCGGATAAGCGAGGTTTCGACTACCGCGTCACGCGGGGCGGTACCACCGACGGCCCGTACGACTTGAGCCTGACAGACCTGCTGCGACCGGAAGAGGTGCGCTTACAACAGGAGACGACGGCTCGCTTCGGCGCAGACGGCGAGAGCCGCGAGGGTTACGTTGGCGCCGTGTCCCCACTTCCCGGTCATCGCTTGCTCGAAAGCAGGTTGGTCGACCAGGCGGTGCAGTATCTGCATCGCCGAATGCACGACGCGCAGCCCTTCTGCCTCCTGGTGAGCCTCTACCGGCCGCACCCGCCCAACGTGATCCCGGCAGACTACGCCGGCCGGTACGACCCGGCGCTGATGCCAATGCCGCCGGCCGTGCCGCCCGGTTTTCTGGAGGATGATCCGTACATCCATCACCGGATTGTGTCACGGGGCTGGGGGCGGATGGAGGAGCGGGAGGTTCGCCTCTCCGTCGCCGGCTACCTCACCAACGTCACCTATGTCGACCACTGCCTGGGACAGGTACTCACGGCGCTCGCGGACTCTGGATTGGAAGAGGATACGCTGGTCGTCTTCTTGAGTGACCACGGGGAACTGCTCGGGGAACGAGCGCGAGGGTATACCAAACATTGTCTCTACGACAGCGCCTTACGCGTCCCCTTGCTCATCCGCTGGCCGGGGCTGAATCGTGCCGGTCACGTCTCGGATGCCCCGGTAGAGCTGGTGGATTTGTTGCCGACCTGGCTGGAGGCGGCCGGGCTGGAGGTACCGCCGTTCCTCCCGGGACGCAGCCTCCGCCCGCTGCTGATGGGGCAGCGACCGGGAGCCGTAAGCTGGCGCGAGGCCACGTTCTCCGAAGAATACTCGGCGGTCGGCGTACCACGCGGGCAATGGGCCATGCGTGAACATCGCTTCAAGCTGATCGAGCGGGGCTCGTCGCGCAGTGCGCTGTACGATCTCCAGGACGACCCCAACGAACTCCGAAATCGCATCGACGATCCAACACTCGCAGGCGTGCGCGAGCGGCTGCGCCTCCGACTGCTCCAACATGCAATCACTTGCGCCGAGCAATTCCCGGCGCAGTACCCGACAGCGATGTCGGGTGCCAGTGCTGCTGCCACGCCGGCCGCCTCCAGCGCCCTCACGTCCAGACCACCGTTCGTGTCACCGGGAAAAATGACCCCTTGACAGGCAATCGGTCTACCGCTATATTCGTGATACGTTGACCCATACGCCTCGGCGCCCGGGGGAAAGCATTGACCGTCCGCAGATCAGGAGCATGACCGTATTTGGGACCGGCACGTGAAAGCGACCCACGTTGCGCAGACAGCGTAAGAAAGGGGAATCATGGCAAGCACAGCCTTGACCCGGCGACGATTGCTCGTCGGCGCAGCGCAGATCGCGCTGCTCGGTTCCACTGGCATCCTGGTCGCCTGCGGGAGCACCGCGCCGCGGGTGCTGACGAGCGCCACCGCCGGTCAGGTCGAGAGCGTCAGCGCCGCCACACCGGCCTCAGCGGCGACAACAGCGGGGACGCCAACCAGCAGCGTACAATCCACGGCAGCAGGTCGCACATCGGCGGCAACCAGTGAAATCGCCAGTCCAACGACCGCCGCGCCGGCGCACACGGGTACGACGCTCCAGATCTCATCGTGGCTCGTCCAGCAGCCGTCGCTCGCCGCCTACAAGCAACTGTTCGCCGACTACGCCAAGGTCCAGCCGGCGGTGACGCTCGGCCAGCAGGTGATCTCCACGAACTACGCCTCCAAGCTGACGGCGCTCATGGCCGGGGGGACGCCGCCGGACCTGGCGGAAACGAACTGGGATGAGAGCCAGGCGCTGGCCGGAAAAGGGGCGCTGCAATCGCTCGATTCCCGAATCAGCCGCGACAAGATTGCCGTTGCAGACTACGTCCAGACGGCCCTGGAAATGGGCCGCTGGCCCCAGCAGACCGGCAAATACTGGGCTTGGTACACGATGTTCGCCACGTCTCCCCTGTACTACAACACGGCATTGTTCCAGGCGGCGGGCGAAGCGCCGCCGGATGAGACCTGGACATGGCAACACCTGGTTGAGGTGGCGCAGCGGCTGACCAAGCCGAACGCCAGCCCGCAGGCGGCCCAGTACGGCTTTGACCCGACCTACTTCACGCGCACCATGCTCTACTCCTTCGGCTGGGACTTTACCTCGCCCGATTTCGCCCAATGCCTCCTTGACTCGCAACAGAGCCTGGACGCCATCCAGTTCTGGCACGACCTCATCTATAAGACGCAGGTCAGCCCGCCGCCCGGCAACGGTTTCGCCAAGGGCGTACCGGATGGGCCGTTCGCCACCAAGCGCCTGGGCATGCAGATCAACGGCTCCTACCTCATCGAGCGCTATCGCCTGGACCAGGGCCTTGAATGGGATGTCGCCATTCCGCCCAGCGGCCCCGCCGGCCGCCGTGCCATCATCAAGGGCGCTCCGGGTCACTCACTGCCCACCCAGTCGCCCCATGCCGACCAGGCCTGGTCCTTCCTCTCCTGGTGGATCAAAAATCAGACTCCAGCGCAAGTGGTGCTGCCGGGCAACATGCCCAGCAAGCGCACCGCCTTGACCTCCTATACGACGCAACAGACGCAACACAACGCCGTTCCGGCGCACATCGCGCTGGTGGAACAGATCGCCACCAAGTACGGCAAGCCGCTCCAGGTGCTGCCGGACGACAGCAACGCCACCGACGCCTACGCCAAGCAACTCGCCCTGGTCTTGGCCAACAAAGCGGATGTCCACGCGGCAATGTCCCAGGCCTGCCAGGCGATGATGGGGATCATCCAGCAGGCGCCGCACTGACCCGCCGGGACGATGAAGCAATCCGACGCGCAGAAGGAGCACCACATGGGGATGGCAGGGCCAGCACGGGGAGCGCGCGCTCCGTCGATCGAGGTCACGGAGCCGCCCAATATCCTGCTGCTCTTCACCGATCAGCAACGGGCCGACGCCCTGGGCTGCTCCGGCAACCCCTTCATCCGCACGCCCAATCTGGACCGGCTGGCCGGCGAAGGGATCCGCTTCACGCAGGCCGTGACCACGACGCCGGTCTGTATCGCCTCCCGCTACTCCCTCCTCACGGGCCTGCGCATGCGGGAGCACCACTGGGTGGCGAATGCCAGCACGCCCGGGCCGCGCCCCGAACTGCCGACGGTGATGACCCTCTTGGGCGCCGCCGGCTACCGCACGCATGGCATTGGCAAGTTCCATTTCCAGCCGACCGGACGGCACCACGGCTTCCACCGGATGGAACTGATGGAAGAGATCCCGCGCTACCGGGCCGACGACGACTACCTGTGCTACCTGCAGGCGCACGGCTACGGCCACCTCCGCGAGGTCCACGGCGTGCGCAACCTGCTCTACCAGCAGCCGCAGACGACGGTCATCCCCGAGGAGCATGTAGGGTCCGCCTGGGTGGCCGACCGCTCGATCGCCTTCCTGCGCGAGCACGCCGCTTTGCGCCGGGGCCGGCCCTTCTTCCTCTGGTCCTCCTGGATCGCCCCCCACCCGCCCTGGAACGTGCCGGAGTCCTTCCGCGAGGCCTACGACGCGGAGGCGCTGCCATTGCCGGTCTACCTGGACCGACCGGACGAAGATCTGAGCCCGGAGCGCCGCGCTGCACGCGCCAGCGGCGATGGCGCGGAGCGCAGTCCGGCGCGACTGCGCGCGATCAAGGCGCGCTACTACGCCCAGGTGAGCCTGGTCGACAAGGGCGTGGGCCGCATCCTGGCCGAGCTAGAGCGCCTGGGCTTGGCCGAGAACACGCTGGTGCTCTTCGCCAGCGACCACGGCGAGATGCTCGGCGACCATGGTCTCTGGCAGAAGAGCAGCCCCTACGAGCCGGCCGTGCGCGTCCCCTTCCTGCTGCGCTGGCCGGCTCGGGTGCGTGGCGGGCAGGTCAGCGACGACCTCGTGAGCCTGCTCGATGTGCTGCCGACTTGCCTCGACGCGGCGGGCGTGGCCTACCCCGGTCCGCACGAGGTAGCCGGCGCCAGTCTGCTCAGCGCCGAAGGTCGACAGTCGGCGGCGCAGCGCGAGGCGCTCGTGCTCGACCTGGGCCTGGGGCAGCAACGTTGGCTCTGCTGGCGCGAGCGGGCGGTGAAGTACGCCGTCTGGCTGGGCTCCGGCAAACGGGAGCTGTACGACTTGCAGCAGGACCCGCACGAGCGCCACAATTTGGTCGAGGATCGACCCGACCAGGCGGCGGCGCTGGAGCGCCGGCTGGTCGAGTGGGAGCGCGGTCACGGCTTTGCCGAGTCGCTGTCCGGAGATCAGTTCCGGACCTACCCGCCGAGCCAGCCTGGCGGCGGGCGCAACCGGCAGTTCCCCTTCTGGGTGGTTAACCTGCCTCCGGAGGAGTTACGGGCCATGGAGCCGCCGGGGCAGACGGTCATGGACGCCATCCGCCACGAGACCAGCTACCGCCTGGAGGAGCTCGACCTGCGGGCCTGGAAGGCGGCCGGCGGCGACCTGCGCGGGACGCCCTACGAGGCGCTGTGGGACGCGCTGCCGTGATGCAGGCCGTAGCGCCAGTATTGACTTGCTGAATAAATAGCTCGACGGCGAACCTATCGTAGTCGTGAAGCATCTGCTGGAGTGAGCGTGGACATCGCTAAAGTAGCTTCATGATTCCAATCACCGTGCTAGCCCCAAAATGCACTCACTCTCACGCATCCTCGAACGCGTAGCTGCTGAAATGCAGGCTTCGGCAGTTTTCCGTCACGATGCGCACGACGTGCTCCGGCGTACCCTGGGGGATGCGGACACTGATCTCCAGCGTCACCTCGGCCTCGGCACCGAGCTGGCTCACCAGGTGCTGCATGACCTCCTGGGCGATGTTGCTCGCCTCGCTCGCCATGCGCCGGGCATCCAGCGTCACCGAGCCGTAGAAGCGGCGCGGTGCGACCGTGTGTGGCGTGGGTGAGGGTGGCGGAGGGACAACGGTGCCGCCGATCACGTGGCCGTCGGCAATTCGGCTGGTGGTGGTCGATGTGGATATATAGTCAACAGCGGGCTGCACGATCGGGGCGGGCGTTTCGGCATTGAGTTGGCGGAGCGCCGCCTCCGGTTTGACGACCAGGCTGCTGCTGTCCAGCGTGACGCCGGCGCTCTGGCCGGCCAGCAGGCCCAGGTAGCGCTGCTGGCGCTCGTCGTAGCCCTGGGCGTAGGCGAAGGTCTCCTGCTGCCAGGTCAGCATGCTGAGGCCGCTGCGGATGCTGGTGAGCAGGACCTCGCTGTCCTTCAGGCGGGGCAGGTAGATGTACTGGGCGAGGTCCTCCCAGAGCTGGCGCACGCCGACGTGGTCGCCGCGCCAGAGGGGGATGCGGTCGAGCTGGCCGCGCAGCAGGGTCGGGGCGTAGGCGGTGATCAGCATGTCCTCGTTGCGCAGCTTGCGACTGGCCCGCACGGCCAGTGGCTCCTCCCCCTGGACGCGGATCTCCTGCCACACTACTGGACCGTTGGGCGTTTGCTCCGGTACTAGCAGCCAGGTGTAGGTTTCCGGGATGCGCCGTCGCACCGTCTCGTCGGCCTGCTTGAAGCGGTTCTCGACCTGGGCACGCTGGAAGGCGTCGAGGTTGAGGACCTCCGTCTCCTCGCGGATCGACTTCCAGGCCAGGTACTGCTGCACGCCCCGCTGCAGCTCGGCCAGGCGCGCCCGGTCGGCCGCCAGGAAGACCACCATATTGCGGAAGCGGCGGGGACCGCTGCCGCGCTGATCCAGCAACGTCGCCGCCGCCACACGGGCCGTGCTCTCCGCCGTCTTCAGGGAATGGGACACCTCGGGATCCAGGATCACCAGGCGCGCCTCCGTCTCGTCCGGCACTTCGGCGCTGGAGGGCGGACAGGGGTGGACACGGGCAAAGTCGCCGCGCGTCTTCGCCTCCTCGCGCAGCCGTCGCCGCAGTTCCTCGAAGACGACATCCGCTGGCTGCTGCTCGGCCCGGTCCTGGGCCAGGCGGGTGACGCTGGGCTGAGTGGAGAACCAGTAGCGCGTGCCGTCCTGGTAGAGGTGGGTGGCCTGGTCAGTCAGCCGGCGCAAGGCGTCGCCGAAGGTGGCGACAGTCTCGCCGGGCTGGACGCAGCCCAGCTTGAGGCTGCGGTCGTCCAGTCCACGCTGGCTGGTGTGCAGCGTCGGCGCCGAGCCGAGGTAGAGGGTGCGCGCCACCCGCCGGCAGGCGGAGTAGCGGCCGAACGTCGTGTTCTCCTGGTCCAGCCGTACCGGCAAGGCGCTGGGACCATCCACGTCCGTCTCGATCACCGGCACCCAGGGGTCGTCCATGTAGCGGGTCAACTCGAACTGCACGCTCGGCTCATCCACCGGCACGCTGGCCGGCATGATCAGCACGCCGCCGTCCTGGCGCTGCCAGAGGGTGTGGATCACCCCGGCCATCAAGCGCAAGACGCCGCGCGTGCGCTGGAACTTGTCCAGGCTGGACCAGTCGGTGTAGAGCCGGTCGAACAGTTCCGGGTGGATGGGGTAAGCGGCCTTGATCCGCCGCTCGTAGTCGGCTTCCCGGCAGTTGGTAGGGAACTCCCCCGTCTGGCCACGATACAGGTCGGCGAAGGCGCGACTGACGGCGTCGCGGCTGACAAAGTCCTTGGGGTCCGTGATCGGCTCAAACAGCCGGCGACGCACGATCTCGAAGCCTTCGTCGGCGCTGGCCGGCCGCCAGGCCGACTCCATGCGCCCGAAGGTGTTCTTGAT
>DHIZ01000085.1:3317-6480 GCA_002404055.1 Chloroflexi bacterium UBA4733 | reverse complement strand
TGGCGCTGCGGGACGATCGTATAGCGGGGATCCGTGGCGGAGACCTGTCCGCCCTCGAAGATGCCGAAGCGGGTGCAGGCCGAGCCCGCGAGCAGGGCCATGCCCGAGAGGCACGCGGCGGCACGGCTGCGCCGGCCGATGGTGACAGCACCGAGCGCACCAACGGCGGTGAGCGCTCTGCTGGCGCGGAGCAGCTGGCCGGCCCGGCCGGCGTGAAGCGGCTCCGCGATCATCCCCATGACATCGTCCATGCGCCGCTCCATGACCAGCTCGGCGATCGCCCCGCCGGCGGCGAAGAGGCGCGCCGGCCCCGCCTCCTCCACCGGCGCGCCGATCATGCCGAGCCCGCCGGCGGCTGTCGCGGCCGAGCTGACGAACACGAAGGGCAGCTCACGATGTGCCGCATGCCAGGTCGGCGTGGCTGTGTCGGCGAGCAGGACGGCGGTGCAGGACGCGACGCCGGCGCCGACGGCCGCTGCTGCCAGTCCCGCTGGGGTGCCCAGCGGGCGAAACGGTCGCGCCAGGCGCCGCAGGAGAGTTGGCGCGATTCCGGCCATCTCGTCGACAGCGGCCACGCCCGCCAGCGGTGCGTAGGCGGTGAGCAGCCAAGTCCCCACGGACATCGGCGAGGTGGGCTTGGCGACGCGCAGCATGTTGACGAAGCGCTCCGGACGGCCGAGGTCATGGACCAGCGCCGCAAAGCTGACGGTGATGGCGCCCAGAGCTCCGATTCGGGCGGTCCGCCGAAGGGCGGGCCTGCCGGTGAGGTCCGCGCCCGCGCCGAGCATCGAGGAGGCGCCGGCGAGGCCGCCGAGGAACAGGTAGGCCGGGATGTCGGCGTGCCACGGTGACGGCTTGACGACAGGACGGCCGTAGTACGAGGTGAATGTGGCGGGCGGCACCATCGGTCGCTCTCCGCCCTGGCGGCGGCCCCTCCGCGAACTCATAGCCGGCTCCCAGCAAACGCCGCCGCCGCGCCCGCAAGCAGGGCACACCCAGCGACCGCCGCCCTGCACCACATCGACGGCAGATCCCGGGTGGTGACCACCGGGTCAGGAGGAAGACCGTAGACCTCGGGCTCGTCGAGAATCAGGAAGAACGCGCCGGCCCCGCCGATGCCGTCGCTCTCGCTCTCCAGATAGAGGCGGGCGTCGGTGACGCCGTCAGCGTGCAATGCGCCCACACGCTCCGCCGCCCGCAGGCGGAGTTCGTCGAGATCACCGAACTGGATGGACTCGGTCGGGCACGCCTTGGCACAGGCGGGGAGCATGTCAGCGCCCAGCCGGTCGTAGCAGAGCGTGCATTTCTGCGCGAGCCCGGCGTTGTGCACGCTGCGGTCGCCCTCGCGCCGCTCGATGACCCCGAACGGGCAGGCTGGGACGCAGTAGCCGCACCCGTTGCAGATGTCCTCCTGCACGACCACGGTGCCGAACTCCGTGCGCATCAGAGCGCCGGTGGGGCAGACGTCGAGGCACGCCGCGTGGGTGCAGTGCTTGCACACGTCCGACGACATCAACCAGCGGAAGTCCTGGGGGCCCGCCACACCAGCGGCACCCCGGTCGCCGCCGTCGCCGTGATGCATCGGCAGAGCGCGCATCGGCTTGCGTTGCTCGATGAAGGCGACGTGGCGCCAGGTGCTGCCACCCAGTCCACCGGTATTGTCGTAGGAGGAGCCAAGCAGCGTCAGCCCGTCCTCGGGGACGTGGTTCCACTCCTTGCAGGCCACCTCGCACGCCTTGCAGCCGATGCACAGCGAGGTGTCGGTGAAGAAGCCTTTGCGCGGCGGTGGCGCGGCCCAGCCGGAGGCCGGCGCCGGGTCGACAAAGCCGGTGAATGACGCGCTCATGGCTCCTCCTGAGGCGCGGTCAGCCTGACGTTTCCGGTGCGCACCGTGATGCCGGCGCGGCGCCGGTACTGGTCCACATATTGCAGCAGCGCCCTGCCGGTGGGGCGGCGCCCGGGCTGGATGTCGCAGGAGGCCGCCTTCGACTCCTGGATGTGCACATTGGGGTCGAGCGCGATGCCCATCAGGTCGTTGGCAGAGTCGCCGGTGACCACGGCACTGCCTCCGACGCCCCAGTGGTAGGGGAGGCCGACCTGATGGATGACCCGCCCGGCGACCTGCAGCGGCGACATCCGGTCGGTGACGAGCACGCGGGCCTCGATGGCGGCACGCGCGGTGACGATGGTCGCCCAGCCGCCGTTGCTGAGGCCCCTTTCGGCAGCGAGCTCTGGAGACACCTCGCAGAAGAACTCCGGCTGCAGCTCGGCGAGGTACGGCAGCCAGCGGCTCATGCCGCCCGCGGTGTGGTGCTCGGTGAGGCGGTAGGTGGTGGCCACGAAGGGGAAGACCTCGCTTCCCAGCTCGGGCGGCGACGGACTGTTGAGGTTTTCCGTCCGTGGGAACGTCTCGCCGTCGGGTTTGCTTGCTGGCGGTACAGCGCATTGCGCAGCGGCGACTCGACGGGCTCGTAGTGGACGGGCAGCGGACCGTCCATAAGACCGCTGGGCGCGAACAGCCAGCCCTTACCGTCGGACTGCATGATGAATGGGTCGTCGCCCGCAAGTCCCTGCGACCCTCCGGTGCCGGGTTCTGGACGGTACGAAGGCGCTGTGGTGGCGGGGAAGTCGGGAATGTCCTCGCCCGTCCATCTGCCCTCCTTCTCGTCCCACCAGACGTACTTCTTGCGCTCGCTCCAGGGCCTGCCCCCGGGGTCGGCGGACGCGCGGTTGTAGAGGATGCGACGATTGGCCGGCCACGCCCATCCCCACTCCGGCGCCACCCACGATTGTTCGCGTCCCGGCTTGCGGCGTGCTGACTGGTTGACCCCGTCGGCATAGACGCCGGTGTAGATCCAGCAACCCGCGGCAGTGGACCCGTCTGCCTTCATCTCGAGGTAACTGCTGAGCATCTGCCCCGCCTTGTCTCCGGTGAGGTGGCGGCCGTTGATCTCCTGCAGCACCGCCGACGCATCCGGGTCGCCGCCCTCGATGATGGGGTAGTCCCAGGTCAGGTGGCGCAGCGCCGCGTCGCGCTTCAGCGCGGAGTTTTGCGCATGTTCCTTCAGCCGCCGGCCAAGGTGATAGAAGAAGTGCAGCTCGCTGCGCGAGTCGCCCGGCGGGTCCACCGCCTTGTGGCGCCACTGCAGCATCCGCTGGGTCT
>DHIZ01000085.1:0-3252 GCA_002404055.1 Chloroflexi bacterium UBA4733 | reverse complement strand
CAGCATCCGCTGGGTCTGGGTGAAGGTCCCCTCCTTCTCGGTGTGCGCCGCGGCGGGGAGGAAGAACACCTCGGTTGCGATGTCCTCAGCGCGCATCTCGCCGGTGGCGATCTCGGGGCCGTCCTTCCAGAAAGTGGCCGACTCGATCATGGTCATGTCGCGCACCACCAGCCACTTGAGGTGGGCCATGCCGAGCCGCTGCGCGCGGCCGTTGGAGGAACCGACGGCGGGGTTCTGCCCGAGCAGGAAGTAGCCCTCCACCTTGTCATCGAGCATGTCCATGACCGTGCTGTATGTTCCATGGTCACCGTTGATGCGGGGCAGCCAGCCGATGCCGAAGTCGTTGGAGCTGCTGGCCGCATCGCCGAACCACGCTTTCAGCAGGCTGACCACGTAGGTGTCGGCGGCGGCCCAGAAACCCTTCTGGCCGGGGTCGCGAATGGTGTCCAGGTACGCGCTCAACTCGCCCCCGTCACCGTCGCCGTCGCCGTCTGCCGCCTCGGGCATGGGCAGGTACCCGGGGAGGAGATTGAAGAGGGTGGGGATGTCGGTGGACCCCTGGATGCTCGCGTGGCCGCGCAGTGCGAGGATGCCGCCTCCGGGGCGGCCGACGTTGCCAAGCAGGAGCTGGATGATGGCCGCGCCGCGGATGTACTGGACGCCGACGGAGTGTTGGGTCCAGCCCACCGAGTACACCCACGCGGTGGTGCGCTCGCGGCCGCTGTTGGCGATGACTGCATCGCACACCTGTGCGAACCTCTCCGGCGGTACCCCGCATACCGCCTGCACCATCTCGGGCGTGTAGCGCGCGTAGTGGCGGCGCAGGATCTGAAGCACGCAGCGCGGATCCTGGAGGGTTTCGTCCCGATGCACGCGACTCTGCTCCAGCCGCGGGCCGCCGCTGCCGAACTGATCCCCGTGCGAGTGCCGTGCGTGGGAGCCTTCGCCGCGTTGGCGCTTGCCGGTGGCGACGGGGGGCTGCCGGCTCCCTGCCGCCGGTTCGTCCGGCACGCCGAGGTACTGCCAGCTGCTCATGTCGTACGAGCCCGTCTCGGAATCGTATCCCGAGAAGAGGCCGTCGAGCTGCTCGCTGTCGACGAAGTCCTCGTTGACGAGCGTCGCGGCGTTGGTGTAGCTGACCACGTACTCGCGGAAGTACCGCTCGGTGCTGAGGATGTGGTTGATGATCGCGCCGAGGAAGACGATGTCGCTGCCCGCGCGCAGGGGCACGAAAAGGTCCGCCAACGCCGAAGTCCGCGTAAAGCGGGGGTCGATGTGGATGACCGTTGCGCCGCGCGCCTTTGCCTCCATGACCCACTGAAAACCGACCGGATGACATTCGGCCATGTTCGACCCCTGGATGACGATGCAGTCAGAGTTCTGCAGGTCCTGTTGGAAGTTGGTGGCGCCGCCCCTCCCGAATGAAGCCCCCAAACTGGGGACGGTGGAGCTGTGTCAAATTCGGGCCTGGTTCTCGACCTGGATGATGCCGGCGGCGGTGAACAGCTTCTTGATCAGGTAGTTCTCTTCGTTGTCGAGAGTTGCTCCGCCGAGGCTCGCGATCCCCATGGTGCGGCGGAGCGCGTGGCCTGCGTTGTCCGTCTCCTGCCAGGTGCGCTCACGGGTGTCGATGACACGGTCGGCGATCATGTGCATCGCCCGGTCGAGTGGCAGATCCTCCCAGTCGGTGCCGTAGGGACGGCGGTACCTGACGGTCGTCACGCGCCCGGGGTTGTTGACGAGCTGCTCACTTGCAGAGCCCTTGGGACAGAGGCGGCCGCGAGAGATGGGGGAGTCCGGATCGCCCTCGATCTGGACGACCTTCTCATCCTTGACGTATACGCGCTGGCCGCATCCGACTGCGCAGTACGGGCACACGCTCTGGACGACCTTGTCGGCCGTGTTGGTGCGCGGGGTCAGCGCCGCGGTTCTCGCCGACCGTACGGCGGCGCCGCGTCCGAGGGTGTCAGGGCCGGCCAACTGGCGCGCCACCGGCCACGAACGAAGCCACCTGCGCGCACCCATGTCCGTCCTCCTGTTGCGAGGGTGATTGCTGCCGGCACGCCGTGCAATTATGCCACGGTGGTCTACTGAAGGCCACCACTCCCTGGTGTCCGGTGTAGACGTTCATGGCTCACCGCGTACTCTGGCCCATACGAGCAACAGACTCAACGCGAGCTGCGCATCACTGCCATCACCAAGTGTGGGGTAGCTCTGACGAGGCTGCAAGTGCAGCTCGGCGCATGAACCAGTTCGGCTGGCCGAGGACCGTCCGCTCGTCGACGATTTCGAAACCGAAGCGCCGGTAGAGGCGCACGTTGGCTTCCGTTTCCGTCTCGAGGTAGCCGGTGATGCCATCCTTGTCGAGCTGCCGGCTGTAGACGCGCAAGATCCGAGATCCGAGACCCCTCCCGCGAAGATGAGCCGCCACGGCCAATGGACCGAGATGGGAGTGTGGCTCGTCAGGATCGACCGCCGCCCACGCTCCGAACCATCTCTTCAGGCGCGTGATTGAACGCGGGCCGAGGGCAAGCATCGAAACCACCATGCGGACCTGCTGGACGAAGTCGGGCTGGCATGCACCCGGTGGTGCGATGCCCGTGACGCCGACCATGGTTCCGTCCTCGAGAGCCACCAGGGGTGCCTGTGCTTGCATAACGCGGAAGAGCCCGCCGAAGACCAGCCGGAGGCAGCGCTGCCGCCGAGCCGGGTCATCCCCAAACGCGGCGATGGGATTGGGGTTGTCGCGGAATCCGCGCGCCAGCAGTGCAACCGCGGAGGGAATCTCCTCCCTACGGAGCGCACGCACCTCAACCATCAGCTGCTCAGTACGGCTACTGAAGGGGCGGTCACGGCGTTGCAGCCGCAAGTACGGGCACGGAACCGATGAACTGAGAACCGCGACCGACGTTACTCACGATTTCAAAGGTGCCGCCAAGCGCATCAAGTCGATCACGCATGTTGGTGAGGCCAGCCCCGTGGCTCGCGGTGGCAACGTCGAAGCCACATCCATCGTCCGCGACCTCGAACCGAAGAGATCGGTCGGCGGCGTGGAGACGGATGCTGACCTGGGTTGCGGCCGCGTACTTCTGCGCGTTCTGCAGTGCTTCGAGACAGCAGAAGTACACGGCGGCTTCGGTCTCCTGAGGGTAGCGGCTGATGCCATCAGCGCCGACGCTGACCGGGATCGTCGCTTTGCGCGCCTGGGCCTCGATGGCGGCGGCGAGGCCTCTGTCCGCGAGCAGCGGCGGG
>DHIZ01000013.1:8132-21286 GCA_002404055.1 Chloroflexi bacterium UBA4733 | reverse complement strand
CCAAATACCTACCCCAGAAAGACCCGCCTGGCCCCGGCAGAGCACCGCGAGCTGTGGCGGCAACTCGCGCCATATCGCGCTCAACTTCCCCCGCTTCACCTCTTTCTGGTGGAGTATCCCGAGGTAGTCCTGGCACCATATCCCCCGGCGTGCGCGCTCATCGGCACCGGCGGCGGTAGCCTTGATGCAGCGAGCTATACCGAAGCGGTCATTCGCGCCGCGTCGACGTTGGCAGTGCAGCAACAGGCGACATAAAGCCGACCGCGGCGGTGTCATCGGACAGGCCGCGCTGACCGGAGGCCCTGCTCTAAACCGTACTATCCGCGCACGTGATGTTGCCGGATTAGATACTTTTGCGTTGCCCTCAACCGTGCCGTGGCGGGGAGACGGTCGGGGCGAAACCCGGCCGGCGCGGTCCCGGATCGGTGCAGAGGTTGCCGGCCGGAATGCGGCGCGGGCTGGCGAGACGGTGGACCTGGAGGAGTTCACCCGCGAAGTAGGGACCCGGCGGCACGCGAAGCCGCAGGGCGACGCCGGCACCCTCCGCCTCCGCCATAGGCGCAGGTCCAGCCGACGCCGTCACCGCTGTCGGTGCCGGCAGCTGTGGCGCCAGCAGTAAGAGGGCCACCAGGAGCAGCGGCAAGAGCAGCGGCAGGCATTGCCGGAGAACGCGACCTCTCGGGCGGGCAGCCATGCGTTAGCGCCAGGCCTTTGTCGAGTTGGAAGGCGCCCGCCGGAGGAATTGCGTACGGCGCCGTATCGCACCGTCTGCCATGGCCTGTTCTCTCCTCCTGTGCTGTGGCTGAAGACGCCGGGATATGCATCTGCTCTCTCGTACTGACGAGTGACGTGGCGAAAATGTCACAACGGCATGAAACAAAACCGCTCTGTCGTGCGTCTCTACCTGATAGGCGTCGGAAATTCCCGCCGGCACCGAGGTCGCCTGTCGGCCCACCTTGCCAACCCCTCCGCAAGGTCGGGTCGGACTGGCGACCGCATCCCGAGCGGCCGGGGGAAGCGAAGGCGCGGCGCTGTAGCACCCATCACCTCGGCGGTGGGAGCGCAGAAGGCGCCTGGCAGCATCCCCGGCTATTATCGTGCAGGGGTCGGGTTGGGAGCCTGGGCGTGGCAGGAGGTGGTTCTTATCATCAGCGGTAGCCGTCGCTGGGCGCTAGGCACGGCAGCCGGGTCGCTCGCCGTCGGCCTGTGCAGCGCCTGTGCGGCGCCCATCTTCTCCAAGGGCGCAGTGGTGCGATCGCTCCCTAAACTTACCGTTCTGGCAGCCTATCCAGGATCGTCGTCGACCAAAACACCAGAGCCGGCCTGGCTGGCGCCACTGCGCGCGGCCGTCGACCACCTCAACGCCACGCAGCGGGACCAGCTTGGGGTCGTGCTGGACCTGCACACCTTCACGGCTGATCAAGCGCCCGGCTCGCTCACCTTCGACAGCAACGGCCAGGTCAAGAGCTTCACCATGACCACATATGACACCGCCCTGGCGAGCGCCGTGGCGGAGCAAGCCGATCTGCTCGTGACGACGGAGGGTGGCGGCCTCGGCGCGCTCACTCACCTGGATCACGCCAAAGCGCTGGCAGCGCTGGACGGCTACCTGGCGCGGGAACGAGCCGCCCAGATGGTCGACTACTACCCTGGTGCGCTGGAACTGGGCCGCGTCGCCGGGCGGCAAGTGGCGCTGCCCTTACAGGTGCAACCCTGGCTCATGCGCTACGACGCCGCGTTGTATCACGCCATTGGTCTTGCGCCTCCGGCACCGGATAAGCCCTGGACCTGGCAACAGATCATCAATACCGCACCGAAACTCGCCAAGCGCAATCCCCAGACCGGCGCCAACGTGCGCTGGGCCTGCCGTGTGGAGACCGTGCCGGTGGAGGTGCCCATTTGGCAGGCCGGCGGGGATATCGTGAACGCCCAGAACGCCGTTGTGCTGGACCAACCGGCGGCGATCCAGGGCGTCACCTTCTGGCGCGACCTCGAGGTGGCCTACCGGCTGGATGCGCCCAACACCAGCCCACCGCGGTTAATCGGTGATCATACCCGCCCCTATGCCATTCCCACGCTGGGCGGGGGCTTCGCTGCCGCGACCTTCGAGCCGATCACGCGCTACGGCTATGCTCTGGCCAACATCGGCAAGTACTGGGACGATGGCCTGGGCTTCGCGCCCATCCCCGCCGGCGCGCCCGGCGGCAATGTGCCGGTGACGAAACTGGACCTGGAGCTGGCGGGCGCCGTCGCCGCTCACAGCCGGCAGCCCGACCTCGCCTTCGCGGCGTTGCGGGCGCTGGAGCAGGCCCTCGGCCCTGCCCTACTGCTCTCGGCGATCCGTCCGCTGGCAGCGCAGCGCCTGAAAGACAGCAGCGTCGACCCGCGCCTGGCGACGGCGCTTCGCTGGGGCATGGCCGTCGGCCGTGCCAGCGGCGCCGATGCGCTCGGCGCGGATGCGCTTCTCAGGCTGGACCAGATCTTCCCCGGTCTACCAAGAGCCGATGCACCCGGTCTGCCGCCCGCACAGGTCTGTGCCGACGTGGCAAAGCTGCTCCGCTACCGTCAGGTCTGCGGTCCGGTGCCGGCCTACTGCCCGGCAGCCACGCCATGACCAACGCTGCCGTCGTCCTCGGCATCGCGATCGAACGCGGCGAGGATGCACCGTTCCTTGTCGACTAGGCCGGACGCTTCCCAGGGAAATCGCTCGGTATTGAGCCGCTCCTGCACGCCGTAGGGACCGTCGACCCAGGTGAGGTAGCCGTCAGTGAAGGCGGTGCGGTTATCGAACTTCCGCCAGACGAGCAGGCCGTGGGTGGTGGTCTGGAGGCCATCGCCGTTGGCTGGGTCGTGCTGCTCTTCGCCGGTACAGTCCCCGACGACCGTGGCGAGCTGGTCATGCAGTATCTGGAAACCAAGGAGGAACCGGCAGGGCGGAGAGTAGGTCTCGACATTGCTCAGCACGCCCTCGCCGCCGTGCGGACCAGGGTGCGTGTCGATGCCGCCGGCGACGTAGAGGTGACCACCAAGCGTAGCGGCGCCACCCTATTCACGTCCCGGCATCTGGCGGCAGCCACGACCGGCGCACTTCCTCCAGGTCCGCCTGGTACTGCGCCAGCAACCCTGGCTGGTCGTTGATGACGACCAACTGCTCCAGCAGTGTCAGCATTTGCTCCGGTCGGATGCCATAGGCCGCCCCGGTCAGCACGCTGCGCACCGGCGGCGCCACGTCGCGCTCCAGACGGAAGGCACACAGCGGGTGCTCGCCGGTCCAGGCAAGCAGCTCGGCGGCAAACGGTTTGCCGGCGACGATGAGCGTGCGCTGCAGCACCTGGGACGGACTGGCCGTGATCGCAGCGATGCGATCGGGCGCACAGCGCAAGAGCAGGCCATGCACCTGGACACAGAACGCCTGACAACGCACCTCCGGTAGTGCTGCGCGCACGGCCGGCGGAAGGCCGGCCAGGAGCGCCGGACCGACGGGATCGATGTTGAGGCGCTGATCCGCCGCTTGTGGTATGTCGAAATCATACGCCAGTTGGTAGGCGTGGTGCAGCTCCAGGGCAACGGTCGGCACGGGAATGGCAGGGGGCAGCGGAGCCGGAGCAGGCGCATTGGGACCGGAGGAACTGTGTAATGTCGCACGGGTGGACCGGTAGGCCCAACCATGTCCCTGGCTGTGCTGCTCCCGCCAGGCCACGGCTTCATCCATCAGGCGGGTGCGACCTGCACCGAGCGCCTCCTCTGTCCGCACAGGGTCCGTGGCAACCGTTCGGTGGTTGGAGAAGCTGAGCAGCGTGACCTCGGCATGATCCGGCAAGTGCTGGCTTTGGAAGCCCGCCAGGGCGAGGTCCGGTATGCCGGCCGGCACGCCGTAGAGGGGCAGCCGGGTGGTAGCGACGATGGCGGGCAGGTTGGGCGGGGGCGGCGCGGGGCGGCGCTCCCAAGACGGGCGACGGGCAGCGGGCAGTGCCGGCTCAGGCTGTCCCCACTGCTGCGCCGGGTTCTCGTGAGCCGGCACCGCCCGCCTCCCGAGCAGCTCGAGCCAGACCTCAATCTCCGGCATATGGGCATACCGCCGCACGTCGCCTGTGGCCGCCCGGACAGCGAGCCAGTCGGCGCGTAAGCCTTGCCCGCTGATGCCGCCGGCCGGTTTTGTCGTCAGGAAGAAGAGGAGCCAGTCGCCCTCCCGGTGCCGGAAGCGGAGCTGCGCCGCCGGCAGATCGGGGAGGAGCGTCGCGTGGTCCCGCCAGGTGGCCAGGGTATCGCCAAAGCGGGCGTCCAAATCCGTTGCCGCCACACCCTGCGCTTGCCTAGCCTCGAAGGCTTGTTGATGCGTCGCGCAGTACCGCTCTCCCGCGCGTTCCGGCGGCAGGACCGCCTCGCAAATCGCGCACTGCCGCATCTGCATCTCGGAATCGCCCATCTGTTGGCTATCATCGAGAGGCGAGTGTACTCTTTGAGTCCAGGCTGGACAAGTGCCGGAAGACAGCCGGCGAATCCATCATTCAACCGTATGTCGCCGTCAGTGGCCGAGTCGCCGGAGATCCTGCTGGCGACTGGAAAGGGCCGAGATGCAACTGTTCGATCCGGTCACCATCCTCACGCTGGACGCTGTCTCCAAACTCGTGCGGCTGCCGGGGCGGACCATCGTTTCCTTGGCCTGCGGCTCTGGTCAGGAATCGTTGGCTCACGCCTTCCTCGCCACGGGCTGCCGGGCATACTGTGGCCCGACCGCGATCCCCGATACAGACGCTGGTGTCATGTATACGTGCGCCTTCTTCTACCACCTGCTAGCCGCCGAGCACGACCCCCGTTGCAGCATGAGCTGCCGCATTTGATCCTGAGACGCAAACTGGAACTGGCATGTTCCGTTACTACGCGTCGCGCTGATCCTAACGGTCGCGGCCGCCAACAGCACTGGGAAAGTCTTGCCGAATGGTCGAGAAGAGAACCGGGTACCACGGTGAGCAATGTATCCGTCTCCTTGGCGGTGAACTGGTTGCAGCCAGACGTGCAAAAAACGGCGCGTTCGTTCGTCATGAAGAGGTAGAGGGATAAGGCGAGCAGCGTAGGGAGATGGCGCATGGGCGAAAAGGCAGCCACCGACCGTGCGTGCATTGCCGACTTGTACGCCCGCTGGAGCAGTGACATCCATAGCTATGCCTCCCGCATGCTCGGCAGCAGCGAGGCCGCCGACGACGTCACCCAGGAAGTGTTCCTGGCTGCCTGGCGCAAAGGGGCGGGGCGTGATTTAACGGCGCCGATTCAGGCGTGGCTTTACCGGATGGCCAGCAACCGTTTTGCCCGCCACTACGCCCCAATCGCCGAGGAGGTGTGTCCGTGACCAAGACCTGTCGCCAGATTCGCCGTCTCGCCGGTCGCTACGTCGACGAGGAACTCACGCTGGAGGAGCAGCGGTCGGTGTCCCAGCACGTGCCCGTGTGCCCGGAGTGTGCTGCCGCAGTGCAGCGCCAGCGCCTGGTGGCAGCGGTCGTCGCCACGCTGCCCAGGAGCGCGCCGAGTGCTGCCGTGCGCACCGCTGTGCTGGCTGGCCCGCCGGCGCGGGTGTCACGCCGGCTAGTTCTGAAACGAGGTGTGCAGGCAATGGCGCTGGGTGGCGTCACTGTCCTGGGCGTCGCTGCTTTGGCACGCATTCGAGGGGCTGCCATGGCTCGCCGAACGGCGGCTTTGCCTCCCAGTACCGTCGGCGGTCAGCAGGTGGGCAGCGCAGCAGCAGGTCAAGCGGCCGCACAAACGCAGAGCGGCGGGAGCGCCGTGGCGGTGGCAACCGGTGTCCCGTCTGCCTCTGCCGGCGCCTGGGTCAAACTCAGCGGCCCACGGATCGCTTTTGTCGGCCAGCAGGCCGTGCGAACCGGCTCCTCCGGCCAGAGCACGCTCTGGCTCACGTCGCTGGCCGGCGGCCCGGCGATCTCTATGGCCCAGCGCAACGACACCTTGCTCGGCGGGCAGGCCTGGTCGGTTGATGGCGCCCGGCTCTTCTTTATCGAAGACCTCTGGACGGTCATGGTCAAGGGGCTCGCCGTCGGTGCGAACTCGACCGTGTACTCCTATCCACGCCTGACCAATGGCGGTGTGAGTGCCCTCCGCCCTGGTCCTGATGGCCGGAGCGTCGCCGTGCTGCTGACGGGCGGGATGGAGACTCCGCTGCAACTGCATCTGCTGGACATCGCCAAGAAGGAGTCGGTGCTGCTCCACCAGGGCGGCGTGCAGTCGGGCCTCGCCCTCGTCGGCTGGCAAGCCGGCACGGGGCTCTTGCTCTATCAAGAGGCCGGCGCGCTCTGGGCGCTCAATCCCAGCACCAGGTCCACGACCCTCCTGCAGAGCCTGCCGGCCTCGCTCGGTTCGTTCTCGGTCATCTCGCCGGACACCCGGCAGGCGCTGCAGATCGTCGATCTCGACCCGAAGGACATTGGCACGGCCGTCCGCGACACCGAGCTCGTGGTCGTCGATCTCACGACCGGCGCTAGCCGCAATCTGACCAACGGCTTTGCCTACAACGTCGGCGCCCCGAGTTGGAGCAGCGACGGCGCCTGGATCGCCTTCACTACCAGTCCCGCCTGGCAGCCGGGGCAGCCGCAGCCGGCACGCGACCTCTGGATCATGCGGGCCGACGGCAGCGGGCGGCGCAATCTGACCCAGGGCAAGTACGCCAGCGTGGCGGGCGCCGCCGCCGTCTGGACGCCCTTGCCGGAGGTGGCCCAGGCGCCCACGGCCACGGCGACAGCAGCAACCCTGCAAGGCCCTGTCCCCGTCCACGTGCTGAGCGAGGACCGTGCCTGGTACCGTCCGGATCCGCTGCAGATGGCACAGACCGTCTGGCAGGACAAGCGCTACACCCAGCCTCCCGGCGTCGTCTTTCCGCTGGCGCTGTCCTTCTACACCCACCATTTCCTCCTGTTCACGATGGTCACCGCCAGCGGCGCCAGCCACGCCCTGGATATAACCGGCTTGATGGGCGCCCCAGTAGGCACTCTCGGCATGGACAGCACCAACACGGCTCTCATGGCCGGCCGTGAGGTGGTGGTCTGGGTCTTTGGCTACACCGTCACAGCAGCCACAATCGCCGGGGACACCCTCACCCTCTCTGTGCAACCGAACATCACCATTGGTCGCGGCTACGCCATCATCCAGGTACCACGTCCTGTCACCGATCACTGGTTACTGCGCTGCGTCATGGGCACCCAGGAGGTGGCGCGGACGGTGGTGGATGCCCGACAAGGTCGCGCCGACCCGCTGGACGAGGCCGCGCCGGACGTCGGGTTGCCTCCGGGGCTCCCGCGGCCGGAAGAGGGGCACGTCCTCGTCGGTCCGTCCGACTATGGCGAACTCAACGTGCAAACAATCGGCGGCAAGCAACAGGTGAACTATGTCTCCTACCTGGCGCTGGTGGCGCCCGGCACGACCACGAGCCAGGTGGCGGCAAACTACGCGACTGCCCTGCGCACCGCCGGCTTTCGCGTCTTGCCGGTCGATCAAAGCGGCACGGGAGCTAACCTCTCCTTCCACGGCATCCAGGGAACCGCTGCCGCCGACCTCGCCCTTGGTGTGGCCACCATCACCGCGCCCGTGCCGACGACCGGCGGCAAGACGGCCAGCGGCACTGCCCAGGTTGGCCTTACCTTCAGCTACGCCACGGGACCCTACGCCGATGCCGCCCACCCGCTGCTGGTCGAGGGGACGATCACGGTACTCATCCCGGAGCGTGGTCTTCTCGAAGTGCGTAGCACTGCCGGGCAGACGTTTCCAATCGCCTGGGCGAGTGGGGCGCTGGTGGCCTTTCCTGACGGCCGAACCGCGCCGCTGCCGGCGACCGCCAGCGGCGCATGGCCGACGGGGCTATCCATCGGCGCAAAGGTGCGGGCAGGCGGGCAGCGCTGGTTAGCCGCAACGTCCGGTCCAGGCGCGGCGCTGCTGGCAGTCTGGATCGACGTGCAGCCGTGACAGGCGGGGCGCGCGTGCAGGCTGCCGGCTAGCCACGCTGCCCGCTGTCCGGGGAATCCGCAGCCTGTATCTGAGCGACGCGAGATCGTCATGTGGTTGCGGAACATCGGAAGTGCCGGAGCGTCATGGTTAGAGGGGGGGGCCATCGGTCGCGCTGACTGGCATCGGGTGCAAGGACACGAAGATTGCGGGATCGGGAGCACAACCGGTCGCCGCGCAGCGAGAGGAAGTCCTGGTGGGATTGCTGTTCCGAACCGGATCGCGGGCGCTGCTGGCGGCCGTTGTCCTGGTGCTCGGCCTTGGCAGTCCGCCGGCTCAGGCCGCGGGTTGTGATGTAACGCTCAGTGTTTCGCCTTCCTCTGGTCCAGTGGGAGCGCACGTGACGATTACCGGTCGTGGGTTCACTTCGGACTGCTGGCTGGGTGCGCTGAGGAATGGGGATGGCTTGATCATGCAGAATGCCGGTGACGGCGCCACGCCGGGTTATGCGCCGGTGGCTGATCCCGGCAGCAATCCGCCGATTGCCGCCGATGGCACCTTCAGCCTGCCGTATACCATCCCAACGACGATGCCCGGCAATCAAGGCGCCCGGGGCGGACCCGTACGCCCTGGACCCTACTATTTCCACGCGCAGCCACCGGTGGCCGAGACGCCTTTCGTCGTGACGTCAGCGCCGCCGGCCTGCCGGTTTGTGCTCGGTTTCCAGACGTTGAACGACCTCCTCTTCTGGATCGTCGGCCCTTGTCTGGACAACGAGCAGCACAACCCGGACAACGGTGATGGGTTGCAGCACACCATTAGCGGCCTCCTGGTCTGGCGGAAGTCGGAGAACGTCGCCGCCTTTACCGATGGCCGCCGCACCTGGGTGCATGGGCCACACGGTATAGAGGAGCGCCTGAACACGCAACGCTTCGCCTGGGAAGCCAACCCGACTGGCCTGCCTGCCATCTCGGATGCCATCGTGAGTCCAGGGCCACACGTTCGGGACGAGGCACTTGGTGTGGCGGTGGCCTTGCCGGCGGGCTGGCAACAGAACGCGCCGCGCAAGCAACCTCCGCACGAGCTAGACTTGATCATCCCGTCGGCCAATCCCGGTGCGGGCGACAGCAGCATCCGCCTGGTTATCGGCTCCTGGGGCACGACGACCGATCTGGACGACGCACGCGCCGCCTCAGCCGGCATGGACCGGCTGCTGGCCGGTTTGGGCAATCTCCCCGCCCGCAGCACCGTGAACTATGGCGGTGCGCCTGGCGTGATGGTCCATGGTCTCCCCGGCGGGCTGTCCGGCCCCACCACGGCCATCATCCTGGCACACGACGGCGCGCTCTACAAGATTCTGGCGCCGGGTAACGCGCTGGCGCCCGATCAGCAATACGCCCTGGAGAGCCTGGTCTTCGTTCCGCGCGTCGGGCCGTTCCCGCCCGCCAACTAGCAAAGGAGCACGCCACGTGACGAGCAGCACGGCGCGACGCGAACTCTTCTCCCTTGCGGCCGGCGCAGCACTGGCCGGCGGTGGGGTGCTGCTTGCCGGCTGTGGGTCGGAGGTACGAGCTCGGGCGATGGTCAGTGCCGGAACGCCTACGGCCTCCCCGTCCTTCCTGCCGCCAACAGTGGCAGTAGCGCCGTCCCCGACCAGGCCGCCAACCTTGACGGAGGCGCCATCCTCTACCATGCCGCCTGCCTCGGTGGCGGCAACGCCTTTGGCCGTGGCAACCATCGCCGGTCCCTTCGGCACTGCGGTCCCCGCAACCTGGGTGGCGCTGATGCCGGCGGTGCGCGAATACTGCTACTACCTGAAGAGGGCCATCGTCGCCGGCAATGTCGGCGTACTCTGGCAACGCTACCCCGCCCTGCAACAGGGCGCAAGTGCGACGACAGGCAGCGGCACGAATGTGGAGTCCTTCTACGTTGACCAGTATCGCCAGTTGCACCCCTTCGATGGCGACATCAGTCCCGAATCCTATGCGCCAATCAAGGTAAAACTCGCTGGTGATCGGGCGGAGGTGCTCGTCCATGGTTCAGCGTCCTACCTGCGCCTGAGCTACGACAATGCCGGCAAGCAGTTCTTCGACATGTCGAGCGCGGAGTTCGTTGTGCAGTTGTTCTTGCAGCGGGGGGCCGGAACCTGGACGGTAGTGCAGACAGAGTGGCCGGGGATGCGCGCCTATACGGGGCAAATGGGGCCGCCGGGCTGTAGGAACGTCTGAGTGGCAAACGACGCGCGTCAGCGATGAACGAGGGATGCCAAGATGAGGCGTTGGAATGCGGGCATACAGTGGTGACGCAATCGTCGTGGACGCGCAGGCAGTGGCTGCGGCACGTTCTGGGCCTGGGAATGGGCGCTGCCAGCGCCTCCGTGCTCGTTGCCTGCGGCGCCCAGGCCGGAAGTGGTGTGGCCACAGCGCAGCTCAGTGGATCATTAGCGCCCGGTGCTACCGCAACGTCTCCCACGTCCGTCGAGGAAACTGCAACGCTGCCCCCTACTGCAACGGACTCACCTAGCGTGGCGGCAGCGACCGCGTCGGGCATACCGCGTTCGACGGCAACGGCCATGAGCACCCCCCAGCCGCTGCCGGCCACAGCGCGGCCGGCAGCGGCTGTCTCCTCCACGGAAGCGCCGACAACCTCCGTTGGCGCGGCGGGTGCTTCCCGGGCCTGTACGAGCGCCCAGTTCCCTGGCACTCTGGTCGCCATTGACCAGCGCACCGGATACGGTCCGCCCCAACATGGCCCTTACGAGGCACAGGTCGTCATAATCCAGCCGGAGAAAGGCGCGCGCGTCCTCGTCAGCGGACTGCCGGCGCCCAGTCCCGGCGTCCCCGCCGTCTCTCCAGATGGACGTTTCATCGCCTTCGGTCGCGCCATGGATCGCGGGCCCGGCAATCAGAACCGGCCGGATCAGCAAGGATTGTGGGTGATGCAGCGCGACGGTAGCGGCCTGCACCGGCTGCTGACGCCGCCGCCATCCGCCGCCGGGAACTTCCTCGCCATCGGCCCGCTCGCCTGGTCCGCCGACAGCAAGACGCTCGCCTACTCCGTGCAGCCGCTGGGTAGCGGCGTAAGCTGTCCAGACCCGGCGGCCGGCGGCGTCTGGCTCACGTCCGTCATGCAACCCCAGCCTCGCCGCCTCGCCAATGCCGCGCAACTCGGACTGCTCCAGCCGTTGCCGTCCGGCCAACCCGGTTGCCCGCTGTCGATCAGCCGGCTCTCCTGGTCACCGGACGGCAAACGGCTGGCCGTGAGCGCCTACCGGCTCAAGTCTGGCGCTACACAGCCCGGCGACCTCGAACCGGTGATCCTGGCGGTCAATGTCGGCAGCGGTACCGCGCGGCCGCTGGTGGTGGGCGGCGCCAATGGCGCCTTTGCGCCCCGCTCCGGCCGGGTGGCCTACACCACGCTGGTCTACCCTACCGTGACCACGATCTGGGTGGCGGACCCCGATGGCCAGCATCGCCGGAAAGTGTTGACGGTGCAGGAATCGATCTTCGATCTGGTATGGGCGCCGGATGGGCGTTTCCTGGCCTTCCTGGACGGCCCCACAGGACCAAGCCAGGGGCCGTCGCTGCGCGTGGCTGGTCTCGACGGCGTTGGCTGTACACTGCTGGCGACTGAGCAGTTGCAGCAACCGCCGCTGCTGCACGGCGGTAGCCTCAGCGGCCTGGCCTGGCTGTCAACGGGGACGTGATCCGGTCCGGATGGGGAGGTTGACTGCGCCATCGGCTTCCGCCAGTGGCAAGTGCTCAGCGAATACGCGGGCCCAGCCAAGCCGCCAGTCGTAAAGTCGGGTAACGAGAAAGCGAGGTCAGGCGTGCCCTGGGAAAGCGAACGCTGCGCAACCACTCGCAGGCATGTACTCAAGCAGATGGCTGGCGCCGGCGTTCTTATCGCGGGCAGCACTGTGCTTGTTGCCTGCGGCGCCGGAAGCGAACGCACCATCGCGCCTACGGCGACCAGGACGACCGTGCTGACGGCGGACACCGCCCCAGGGAGCACGGCGTCGAGCACACCGCCGGCAGCCCGGTCCACGATGCTCCCCACCGCGACAGCGCAGGCGAGCATGTCCCCCACCACGTCTACGTCGGCGGGAAGCCTCCTGGCCCCTACTCCGCAGGCCACCGCGGTGGTCCTGGCCTAGGAGGCCGCTGTCTGGGAAGCCGTTGTCCAGGGTACGAAAGGGACCATTGTGCCCGTTCTGAAGCCGACCGTCCTGCCGGTCGGCTTCAGAACCGTGCAGTTGCTCACCGTCCAGCCCGGCATGTTCGCCGTCGAATACCGAGGTCCAGGAAAGCTCCTCAGAGTGAGTGTCGGGCAGCTCAATCCGCCACCCGGTGCCGGCGAGGTGTCGGTTTTGGTGCGCGGGCAGCACGTCGCGCTGGTGCTCCATCCAACGGACGTGCCGGAGGGGTCGGATTGGGTGACCTGGCGAGAACCGGGCCACTGGCAAACCTTCGGCCTGGCGTCTCCCGAGCCGTTCGTTGAATACTTTGTTTTCGCCCAAGGACTCACTCCTGCCGACGTTCAGCAGGTACTTGCATCCCTGGTGTCGATGGCTCTGCCCAAGCAGCCCGAGTCTTCGAGCCCTGCGAGCACGATTGCTCGACCGGGGCTCGACACGTCCATCGGTGGAATTTCCGTCGGCATGCATGGCGCCAGCGTGCTCAAGGCGCTGGGTGAGCCGCAGGTACGGACGATAACGCACGGACTGGGGACGCCGGAGTGGCATTATGCCAACGGCCTGATGGTTCGCGTGACCGCTCCCACATCGCCAGCGCATCCCGACACCGTCTGGGAGATCATAGTCAGGCCGCCCTTCACGGGGGCTACGGCGACGGGCTTCCGGCTGGGCGACTCGGAGGCGCGGTTTCGCCAACTGTACCGAACGTTTCCGATGATGGCGCGGCAGGTGCGGCAACTGCAGATCGTTGCGCCGGATGGAACGCTACTCGGCGTCCTTTTCGATACGCACGGCAAGGCGACCTCCTTCATCTTCGCCAACAACCGGCCGTAGTGACTGGGGCAGCCGCAAAGGATTGCGGTAACGCGAACACACTTGGTACGCTATGCTGCTAACGGTGCCAGCCGACAGCGACTCTGGCCGGCGATGTGTCACCTCGTCGTCTTCCGGGAGAGCAGTGAGCTATGACTGATGACCTCGCCTGGAAACGCCTCCGCTCGCGCCTGCTGCTGGA
>DHIZ01000013.1:3891-8016 GCA_002404055.1 Chloroflexi bacterium UBA4733 | reverse complement strand
GACGACGGCAGTGTGCCGTTTGTGCGGCAGTACAAGTACGGTCTGGACGCCGTCCCCTTACAACTGCCTGCCGGCTACCTGGAAGGCGGCGAGGCGCCCGAGATTTGCGCGCGGCGGGAGCTGCTGGAGGAGACGGGCTACGAGGCGCCGGAGTGGCTGTCCCTCGGCAGCTACGCCGCCGACGGCAACCGCCGCTACGCCACCGGCCACTTCTTCCTGGCGCTCCATGCCCGGCAGGTGCGGGCGGCGGCAGCCGGCGACTTTGGCGATGTTCGTCTCGAGGTCCACCGGCTTGAAACGCTAGACGGCGTGTTGGCGTCAGGCGAGATGAAAGAGTTGAGCGCCATCGCCTGCGTGGCCCTGGCCCTGAACCGCTTGCGCGCTCTGGAAGGACCGTAGACGCTTTTCTGCCGCGCCGACCTCACCTTGCTCACGCGGGCGCCACTGCGATCCCCCTGGACTGTCGCCATGCGCGCTGCTGCAACGTCATGATCCGAAGTGAGAGGCTCAACAGGAGAAGCGCGTGATGCAACGTCGACGGTTCTTGCAGCTTTGCGGCGGTGTCGCGACGGCGACTGGGGCGGCGACCGCCGCGTACCTCCTGGCGCCCCACGTCGTTGCAGCCGGTGGCGCCTCGCAGCAAGCACGAACGCACGTCATGCTCAGCCGGCCGACCCCCGCCACAGCGCAGCCGCTCACGTTGAGGCAGGCCTGGCAACTGGCGCTCCGGCAGGGTAAGAACTGGAGTGCTGACGCCGGCATCGTCAGCCTGAGCAGCACCGATCAGGTCGCGGCGGGCGTATCGGCCGAGCGCGCCGACGCCGGGTCGAAGGGCACACACGCGCTCTGGAACGCCATTCTGGCGGCGCCGAGCAAACCGAGCATGCAGTTGTTGATCCGTCTGGAGAACGGCAGCGTCGTGCAACAGGTCAGCCAGCCGCGCACGCTGGAGCTGCCGCCCATCACTACGGTCCCTGCTTTGGATAGCACGGAGGCGGTCGCGATCGCTCGCTCCGGGCAGCCACCACTTGGGCCGGCTGGCGGCAAGAGCCACGGCTATGGCTACACCCTTCAGACGGCGCCCGATGGCCGGGCCACGTTGGCGGTGATCGGGAGTATCCAGTGGATGCCCGCCAAGGTGGAATTTGATGCGGTGACCGGTAAGCGCCTCGGCGCCTCCGTCTACACCTTCTCCCACGGTGGCGCCATCTTCTCCGCGGACGCCGGCCAGACCTGGCAGGCGAGCAACCTTACCGGGCGGCAGATTCAGCAGGTCGTCGCGGCCCCCGGTCAATCCGGCAGCGCCTACGCGGTTGCAACGGCTGGCCTGGCCGCCATCCCTCAGGCGGACGGTACGGTGCTGGCCGTGGCCATGTCCTCCGGTCTTTGGCTATCGCGGGATGACGGCGTTACCTGGACACGCAGCACATCTCTCTCGACGGGGAGCGCGCCCTGGCTGGCCGCGACCGGCTCGATGTTGCTCGCCAGCGTCGCGAGCACGAGTGCGGGGATCGCGGGCGTCTACGCCTCCAGCGACTTCCGCCACTGGCAGCGGCTGTTGCCGGAGACCTACCGGCTCTCCACCATCGCCAACGGCCAGGCAGCCGTCGCGCTGAGCAACAGCGGCGGCACGACGGCGCACGTCATTCGCGGTATGTCGTTGCGGCAGCTCACACTGCCGATCCCCGCCCTGCGCGCCGCCGGTACGGACGTGGCCGGTCAGCCCTTCCTGATTGGTGATGGGCAAGACGTCGCCCTGTCCAATGACGGTGGCTCATCATGGAAAACGACGTTGCGGACCAACTCCGCCAGCATCGCCGTCGCTCCACCAGGCAAAGGATCAGGCGTGGTGTTGGTGAGCGGCTTCCGCACCGGCCTGTTCCGTTCCGCCGACGCCGGCCGCACCTGGCGGCAGGTCGTGCCGGACGTATCGGCGATCCTACCGGGCAGCAACGAGGTGGGCAGTCTGACCTTCCTGGGCCCACACGCCGTGGTGGCAGCGCAGGGAGCGTTCCAGACGTGGCAGCCCCTGTGAACGAGCATCGTGCGCCCACTGACCGACCAACGGCGAGCCAAGGCGCTACAGTCCGACGAAGGGCCACACAGCGGCGCCAATTCCTCGGCCTGCTCGCGGCAAGTTCGCTCGCCCTGGCCTCCTGCGCCATCGCTGCTCCAGCAACGACGGCCGGGACGACGCCGGTGGCGACGCCGCCCGGCAAGGCGATGACCAGCGACCTTTCGATACCTTCAAGGACAACGGTGACTGCCGCTCCTCCCACCAGCACAGCAGCGCCGGCGCCATCGGCACAGCCCACGCCGTCTGCTCCTGCAACCCCTGTGCTCCAGCTTGCCACCGTGCGGCCGGCGATGCTCGTCGCCACCGTGTTCGATGGGAACGTCAGCGTGCTGGATTCCCGCACTGGTTCGGTCAGCCACCTGACCGGCGATGGGATCAGCGCTCTGCCCCACTGGACCGCTGATGGCGGCACGCTCTTCTTCGCCAAGCGACCCTACGGACAGGCAGCGCAGGTCTGGCGCTGGCAACCGGGCAGCACGGCCATCCAGATCCAGGCGGGCCTGTGGGCACCCGACGGCAGCGTCGTCGCCTTCAGCCAGCCGGTGACTGGCTCCGCTGCCGGTACCACTGCTGTCTGGGTGGAGCGGGGCGGCCGGCGCGAGCAGATCACGCCAACGGAGCCGGGTCGGGAATGGGAGCCGCTGGCCTGGTCGCCAGACAGCCGCCGGCTGGCGCTGGCGCGGTACACCACCTTGGGTCACGGCGTGGGGGGCCGATCTATGCTGGACCTGCCGACGCTCTGGCTGACTGATCGGACGCTGACGCAGCGCCGCCAACTGCCGCTGCCCAACCCCAACGGCGCGATGCACTCCTGGCCAGATACGGTGCGCTGGTCGCCCAACGGCTCCTGGCTGCTCCTGGGCGTGGGACCCGGTCAGGCCTGCGAGTCCTGCCGCGCTGATGGCCTGCCCTTCTATGCCCTGCCCGCAACCGGCGGCGCCGCTGTGCCGCTGGAGAGCGTGCTGCCGGACGGCGCCATCGCCTGGGCGCCCGATAGCCGCTGGATCGTCTGCTCCGGCGAGGCGAACACCGGCCGCATCACCTACCAGCAGAAACGGCTGAGCCGCTATGCGGGACCTTCCGGTCGGCGCACGGCGTTGACCAGCGACCTGCAGTGGTCGGATATCGCGCCCGCGGTGTCACCGGATGGACAACGGATCGCCTTCGCCCGCGGCCACTCGCAGCGGCCAGGCGAGACGACAATCTCCGCCATCACCAGCCGGCGTCTGTGGCTGATGCCTGCCACCGGCGGGCAGCCGCGCCAGGTGACCAGCACGGCCGGCTGGACCGACGAGGCGCCTGCCTGGTCGCCCGACGGCGCCTGGCTCGTCTTCGTGCGCTGGCGCCCGAAAAGTCCTGCCGGTCCCGCCGCGGCCGGCTTCTGGGCGGTGCGGCCGGATGGCTCGCAGCTCCAGCAACTCGTCTCCGCTATCGGATCGTCGCACGGCGCGAACAACTTTGCCAATGGCTTCGGCTATTACGGCTGGTTCGGCTGGGACCAACACTACGCCATCGCGCCGACCGTTGGCTAGGCAACAGGGAACGAAGGCAGTTTGAACGTCGTCGGTCGCTGATGCGCAAGCGGGAATACAGACCAGCCCGCCGTGGGAACCATTCCTGCCGCGACGTTGTAGAGAGGGTAGCGGCGCGGGGGTAGAGAGGGAAGGCTACTGGAGAGCGGCGACCTGATCGTCCGGGCGAAGCGGGGCGACCCCAACGCCTACGCCCTGCTGGTGGAACAGCACCAAGATCTGGCCTTTCGCACCGCCTATCTGATCTGCGGCAACGCGGCGGAAGCGAAAGACGCGGCCCAGGAGGCGTTCGTCAAGGCGTACTACCACCTTGCTCGCTTTCGGACGGACGCGCCCTTCCGGCCCTGGCTGCTCACCATCGTCGCCAACGAGGCGCGCAATCGCCGCAGGGCCGATGGCCACGCCGTTGCCTCTTGGCCAACGCCTGCACCTGGGTACACAGTTGACGCTGCCGGCGGCGCAGGGCCGTGTGTCCTTCCCCATTCTGCTGCCGGCGCAACTGGGGCAACCGGATGC
>DHIZ01000013.1:0-3723 GCA_002404055.1 Chloroflexi bacterium UBA4733 | reverse complement strand
GAGACCGGCGTCGGCATGCTGCTGAGCGAGTTCCAGGCGTCGTTGGACGAAACGTGGTTCTACAAAGGCATCGGACCAGACACGCATGTCGTGCCGGTAACGGTGCGTGGGCAGCCGGGCTACTGGTTGGCAGGCAGTCCGCACTTCTTCCGCTACGGCGGCGCTGACGGGCAGTATGCCGACGAACCCCTCCGGCTGGCCGGCAACACGCTCATCTGGACCCACGGCACCCTGACGCTGCGCATCGAATCAGCACTCTCGGAGCAGGAGGCGCTCACGATCGCCAACTCCCTACGCTGAGGAGAGGCTGGGAACCGAATGTCGGCCACACTGGTAGAAGAAGACACGAGAGCGCATCGCAACGAGAGGAGTTTTCCCATGAGCCGGCAGTTCCTGCGCCAGCGCCTCCCCGTGACCCGCCGTCAGGTGTTCATGTCCAGTACTGTGCTCGCCCTGCTCGGCGCTACGGCCTGCGCCGGCCGGCGTGCCCCAGCGGCCACCTGGACGCCCCGGCCCTACCGCCTCTACCAGGGGGATACGCCAACACCCAAACGCCTGCTGCCGCTGGACCCACTGACGCTGGCCGACCTGCCGGCCGTGCCCTCCATCCCGCTCGACGCGCCCCTGGGCGCCTTCTCCGCCGATGGGTCTACGCTGGCGGAGATTGCGGACGCACCCAACTCTGCCGCCAGCACGATCATCGTTCGCCGCGGGCCGGCTCTGGCAGAGGTCGCTCGGTTTCCACCACCCGCCCTGGTAGGAGACGTGCGGCTCAGTCGGGATGGCAACACACTGGTCTTCCAGCACCAGCAACAAATCGCGGGCGGACACCTCCAGCCCGATATCTGGTACGTGCTGGATGCGGCAAGCGGCCGCTTGCGCACCACCGTGCGCGCTGCGGAGGCCAACGCCTGGTCGGTCTGGTGGATTGATCCGGCAGCAACGCGCCTCTACCAGCCGGTGGTGACGCTCAGCATGGCAGATTCAGCGCCCAAACCGCTGCGTCTCGTCGTCTACGATCTCACTTCAGGCGCCGTCGCCGGCCGGCTCACCCTGCCACACGTCCTGGCCGGCAGTTGGCGACCAGGCACGGTGGTCAATGGCGACCCGGTGGTCCAGCAACAGTACCCAGCGCTCGCGCTCACGGCCGCCGGTGGCGCTCTGGCCGTCTATCAGCCCGACCCGGCCGCGCTCACCGTTATCGACGCCGCCACCCTCACCGTGCAGCGCACGCTGGCGAGAACGGTAGCTGACGCCGTGCTGGCCGCCGTACTGGGGGCGCTGCCTTTCTTCCCCCATCGAGCCGAGGCGAAAGCGGTCACGGGCACGAACCTCCGGGCCCTGGCGGCGCCGGATGGGCGCTCGCTCTATGTCTGGGGCGAGGTCAATCGCCTGGCCAGCGACGGCAGCCCTGTCTACGGCAGCTTCGGCCTCAAGCGCATCGACCTCGCTCGCGGCACGGTCGCGGCGCAGGCCCTGCCCGACGCCCGGCTCTTCTCCGTCGTGGTTACTCCCGATGGGCGCAGCCTCTACACCTATGAGGCCGCTACCGCCGCTACCCTGTCGTTGGGCGAGTCCGATTGGCCGGCGCTGCTGCGCCGGGTTGACGCGAGCACGCTCGCCACGACGGCCCAACGTCGGTTTACAGGGCTGCACACCATTCGCGTCCGGCCGGTGTAGCATGGGAGCATGAACGTTTCGAGAGGCCTCCGCCGCCGCACCGTCTTGCGCCACGCTGCGCTGATGATCGGCGTCGGGCTCACGGCCGGCTGTGCGCTGGCGCCGCTGCCATTGCAAATTCCTGTGCCGACGGTCGCTCGCCCGCTGCGCGTCCTGGCCGCCTACACCGGTTCCCCGGCCGGCGGTGATAGCGAGCCATCCTGGCTGCCGGTTATACGGTCGGCGGTGGAGCACGTCAATGCCTCAGCGTTGGGCAAACGTGTTGCCGCCCGGCTTGAGCTCGCCGTCTTCAGCGCCGATCAGGCTCCAGGCGCCTACCAGCGACAAGGCGACCGGCGAGTGCTCTTCGCCACTGCCTACTTCGACGCCTTGGCCGAACGCGCGGCAGCAGCGGATGTCTTGTTTGTCGATGGAGACTGCCTGTGGGAACTGGATCAGCACCAGGTCCTCGCTCCGCTCACCACGCTCCTGGCACAGGACGCCCGGCAACATCCCGCCGACTATTACCCTACCGTGCTCACCCTTGGCCAGACTCACGGCGAGCAACTCTTGCTGCCGTTGGCGGTGTTACCGCAGCTCATGCACTTTGACGGTCGCCTGTTCCGCGCTGCCGGCCTGACGCCGCCGCCGCCGGATCAGCCGTGGACCTGGCAGCAGCTCATCAACGCGGCGCCGGCACTGTCTCGCGTCGGCCTCGGCGGCGCTGGGATCCCGCACTGGACCTGTGAAGTGCCCAGCCTGGCGCCGGAGATCCCCATCTGGCAGGCCGGCGGTCAGGTGATCGGCGCCGATGGCACAGTGCTGGTCGACCAGTTGGCAGCGGTACAAGGCGTCACGTTCTGGCAGGATCTGGTCGATCGCTACCACCTCATCCAGACGAGCTCCCAGCCGCCGCTGCCGGTCGCGCACCCGAATCTACCCAACGCCACCGTTGCCTGGGGCGGCTTCGCGGCGACCTGGTTCGATCTGCCCACGGCCTACCCCGCCAAGAGCATTGCCGACATCGGCGTTCACTGGGAAGATGGTCTCGGCGTCGCCCCCATTCCCGTCGGCGTCCCTGGTGGCACACTGCCTGCCACAAAGCTGGTCATGACACTCGGCGCCGGCGTGTCCGCTGCCAGCAGCGAGCCAGCCAGGGCTTTTGCCGCACTGCGTGACCTGGAAGCTGCCGCCGGAGCCGGGCTGCTCCTCTCCGCGCGTCGCCCGCTGGCCGTGAAGATGCTAGAGCAAGGGCCGATCGACCGCCGGTTCGCCTCGGCGTTGGGCTGGGGTATGGCGGTTGGTCGGGTGAGCCAGGCCGACCAGGTGGGTCGCGGCACAGCCCTTGCAATGCAGCTCGGCCAGGTCTTCGTCGGCTACCAGAACCCGACGCCGCTCAGCCCAACGCTGGCCTGTGCCTGGGCCGCGCAGGTGCTGCGCCAGCAACTGGCCCAACCAACCGCCCTGCCGGCGGCGGCGGGACTACCGGGGAATCGCTCGGGTTGATCGGCTGTACGCTGTCGAACTCAGCCATGGTACGCGGCGACGGAAGGTTAGCCAGAAGCAGGGTTGGTCGGGCATGGTGTCACCTTCTCCCACGATCAGGCGGCCATGCACGCGTTACCAGTTTCAGAGCGACCTGCGAGTAACACGAACGACGACAGTAATCAACGTGAGGACAAGCACGCTGCCCGCTCCTAGGGCCACTGTTGTCGCCATGTCTGCACTAGCTGCCATCGCCACGAGCGGTACCGGCGTCGCCAGGTGCCGGCGCCATGCAGGCGGCGCCGGCACGGCCCGCCAGGGCAAGCCAGAGCGTCAGCAAGGCGATGAGGACAGATACACGCTGGTAAAGCACGTGATCGTCCTCCCGCTACGCGCCTTGGCCCATGAAGAAAACGCTGCCGGAATGCTTCGAGTTCCATCGCATTGCGCGCCTGGCGCGCCACCAGACCTGCACATGACGCACCATCCACCGTGGGGAAGAACACTGGGGAACGGTGATGGTGACCGCGCCAGGGCTATTTCATCACCTCAGGGATGGCCGCGGAGGAGTGGGCGCCA
>DHIZ01000424.1:22004-51522 GCA_002404055.1 Chloroflexi bacterium UBA4733 | reverse complement strand
GCCAGGTTTTAGGATAGGCTCTTAAGCGATGCCAGCAGCGCTTCTCGGGTAAGCTCGGGTGCGTACACATTGGCGTAGGCGATGTGCGTGGACTGGTGATCGGAACTGGCGATCACTCCCAGGCGAAAACCCTGCCGCCATGCGTTCCAGACGAAGCCCTGGGGGTAGTAGGCGAAGGTGGGCTTCAGGCGAGCATCCGATCGGGGTGCTCCTTCATATTCGTAGGAGGTACGGCATCCCTGGTAGATCTCCACCACCGGTTCGACCGCCGGGTCCTTGTCGTTCCACACGGTTCCGACTTCCCCGCTCTCATGCGGGATGGTGATGCCGCCGCTCTGGCGGACATGCTCGAAAAGCTGAAGCGTATCATCAGGAGCGACGTGCCTTGCGTCCGGGCCGGTGCGCGGAAAGGTGCGTGTGCCGCGCTGCGCCTCGATGATGTTCCGGTGCCCATGGGGATGCCCGAGGCCGCGTTCATACCCAAATAGGGACACGAAGCGCGGCGGGAGGTTGAACACATCCACAATCTTCTGTGTGCGCCACCAGACGTATTCGACATCCGGGCCGGGTCCTTGATTGTGGTCCGTGGGCGCGACAAAATCCAGTGCTGCAGCGTCGAGCGCATAGCGGAACAGATCGGTGATGGAGGCATCGGAGGCGCCATCCCACGAGATATTGGTATGGCGGTGCAGGTCTCCCCGATACACGTGGAACGCTCCAGAGCGGTAGGACCTGACCTGTTCCACCGACCGGCGTTCTCTGCCGACCTCAGCGGCATCCGGCGGCATTCCGGTTTCAGCCGCCTGTAGGGCAGGAACGCTTATCGGCGTGCCTGGCGCGGGCAGCACGCCGGCATAGATTCGGTTCTCCGTGGGCAGCACCATGGACGAATCTCCCACGGGCTGGCGGCTGTCCGAGTGCCAGACCGCGAACAGGCGGCCATCGGGGAGCGCCGCGCCGCTAAAATCGCTGTCCACCCGCGAGGCCGAATCATGGAAGGAGTGCGGCTCGCTCCAGCGGTCGCCGTCCAGGTAGATCGCGTAGTTATTCCACCACGCGCGCAGCGGGATGAGGCTGCGGCTTCCCGCCGGACGTAGACCGGGAACGCCCGCGCGCTGATCGCTCGACGGTTTGCCATTCCAACCCGGGTGGTCCAGCGTCGGCCGGCGATAGCCGAGCCACACGCGGCCATCGCGACCCACCGTGATCCACGGCAGATGGTCGCCGCACCAGTCGTACGGGTGGGTGCTCGCCTTTGGTGGCTGCACCGGCTGCAGCAGGTTCCCGCCCTGGTAACAGACGACGCGCGTCCGCGAAAATCCCAGCAGCGTGTCGAGTTCATCGAAGTTGGGGGAGATGGCGTGCCCGCGATCTTTACCCCACTGCTCGGTGCGCTCTTCGTAGGCGATCCACAGCGTGCTGTCGGCGTCGGCCGCGATACTCGCATACCCTTCAAAACGGTTGGTGATGGCGATGGGGATTTCTGGGCCCCATTGCCCGCCCTGTTTGCGGCGAAGGAAGACATCGAAGTCGCCATTTCGGTAGCTGTCCCAGACGACATTGATGGATCCGTCTGGGGCGACCGCCAACGCCGGAGACCAGTCGTTGGCTGCATTCGCGGTGACGATCTCGGGATCGCTCCACACCTCGCCGCGGAGCTCCGACAAAAGGATGTCGAAGCTCGTGCCGGACCAGGCCTGCCAGACCAGAAACAACGATCCGTTCGGGCCGCTGGTGATGCGGGGTGCGAAGTCTGTCCCCTTGCGGTTCACAACCCGCCGGGGTTCGGCCCACTGCCCGTGCTGCGCATACGTGTACCACAAGTCCCAGTCGGACGACACCTGTTGCGGCCAAACAACCCACAGCCGGCCTGCGCCATCGACGCCGCAGGCCGGTTTGTACAGATCACCCTGTACACCGGGAATGGACCCGTGGGCTTCCCATTGTTGGCCGGTCCAATGCGCCGCAAAAATGCGATCGGTGCCGACCGCATAAGTCAGCCATACAGCCCAGGCAGAACCGTCAGGCGCGAAGCAGAGCGCCGGGTAGTCAGCATCCCCGGCTTCTGGCGAGAGCTGTGCTGGTTCCGCACCGACTGACCCGGTGGTCTGTGCCGGTGCTATGGCTCCGACCGCTGATAGGTGTCCCGCGCGGGCGTGCATGAAATCGGGCCCGCCTGTTCCATCCGCGGTGTTCATTTGGAATTGCCCTTCCCTGCAATCGACGCCGAGATCCCTTTGTGGAGCCAGTCTAGAACGTGTACTGAGGGATGAAGGCGTTGGCTGCCGTTTCCAACTGCTGCAGCATAGCCTGCGGCGACTGCCCGGCGTAGATGGACCCGAAGATCGGGTCCAGAGCGGCGATGAACTGGTTGTAGTACGGAATGTTCGGCACCGGAAACGCCTGCTTCGCCTCATCGGGAAAGATGGAGGCGTGCTGGGGCGGCTGGGCGTTTTTATTAAGAGCGTCCAGGTAAGCGGGCATGGACTTGACATTACCGGGTAAAGAGCCGACTTGCTCAGACACCAGGTAGTTCTCGGCCTCAGGGGATGTGATATACTTGAGTAGCAACCAGGCGTCGTCCTTCTGCTTGCTGTTTACCCCGATGGACCAGGCCCCGCCGGCGCCTGTGGTAGGCAGCTTTCCCGTCGAACCCTTCGGGAGCGGAGCGACATCCCAGTCGAAGCGCGAGCCGATGAGCGACCGCTCGTTGAGAATTGCCCAGGAGCCCTGATACACCATAGCGACAAGACTGCTGGCAAAAGGGTCCTTAACGGCCGTCGGTACGTCTCCGGGGCCGGGTGAGACGTGCCACTTACGGACTAGATCAGTGAAGAACTGCAGCGTCTGGATGTTCTGCGGGTCCGCGATAATACACTTCTTGAGGTCTGACGATAAAATCTGCCCCCCATTTGCTTCGAGCACCCCGAAGGCCACCCAGTCGTTGGGCTGCCCGTTGTACCCCCATTGCGTTTGCCGGCCGTTTGTTGTTTTCGTGAAGTGCTGCGCAATCTGCAGGAGGTCGTTCCACGTCCAGTTGCCGTCTTGCGGCGGCGGGTTTACACCGGCGCTCTTGAACATGTCAACGTTGTAGAAGATCCCAAAGACCGACCAGTCATATGGAAGGGACTGCACCTTGCCTTGCCACGTGCAGTTGTTCATTTCCGCCGGGTAGAACTCATCAAGCGACACCTTGTCCCGTTGCACGTAGGGATCAAGCGGAACGGTCCAACCTTGGTACGCCCGGAACGCCGTGTAGAACGTCCGGTTGTAGAACACGTCCGGAAGAGAGCCGCTGGCCGCCCACGTGGAAATAGTCGTCGAGTCGTACGGGCCAGTCGCATCCTGATGAGTGACACTCAGACCGGGATTCGCTGCCTCGAACTTCTTCGCAAGCTGATCCAACAGCTTGGCTCGAGGCGCGTCATTGGTCACCCAGCGCAGCGACACCGCAGCGCGAGACGGCGCGGCCGCCGCTGCGCTGGACGTTGTGGCCGGCGCGACGCTGGCCGAAGTGGACGAAGCTGCCGACGACGTCGCGCTTGTCGTCAACGCGGTTGTGCTACTGGAAGCGCTCACCGCAGGGCTGGTTGAGGATACGTGTGTCGTCGTTGACGACGTCTGCGACGTCGCTGATGATGCGCCACACGCCGCCAGCAGCGAAGCGGTCAACACTCCTAAGCCACTTACACCAAGTCCGCGCATGGCGACCCGGCGTGTGACTCGGGCCACCACAGTACTGGTACCGCGATCTGTCATGATTTTGCTCCTATTCCAAGTCGAATACTCATTACCAAGGCCGAAGGTTAAAACGTGCCGAGCAGCAGACGCCCCCTTCCACCGTTCACTCCACACACAGCCCGTCCGTTATTCCGGTCTCGGGCGCACCTCCGCTGATTTCAGCGATACCCTGGAGGACTAGCGTTCAACCGGCATCGCCCGTCCCTCACGTGACGAAGCGTAGCCGGCGAGTACCATGGCCACCGCCGTGCGGGCCGTGCTAGCGTCGCACGGCGAAGGACCGCTGCCGGTCAGCATGTTGACAAAGGCCTGGGCGGTACCGGCCCCACGGTTGGCGGCCAGTTGCACCGGCGACGTCACCCACTCGCCCGGCGTGCCGGCGGACGCTTCGGCGCGGTGGCGCCAGATGCGCAGGGGGGGCTCGCCGGCTATCGCACTGCGTGACGTCGTGATGTCGGTGCCCGTCGCCACGAGCACGCCCTGGTCCCCGGACAGCTCGATCGTGCTGGTGGAAGCCAACTCCGTCCAGCTCGATTGATGCACGCCGATCATGCCGTCGGCATAGCGGTAGAGCAGCACGCCATTGTCCTCGACGTCAGGCTGCTGTGGGGTCAGGGAAGTGGTGACGATGCCGGTCACCGACTTGGGCGCGCCGAACATCCACAGGAACCAGAGCGCCACGTGCGCCCCCTCGTCCATAAAGGCGCCGCCCCCTGCCTTGACCGGGTCGGCCAGGTCCATAGCATCCAGGAGCTGCTGATTGGTGAGGGCAAAGGGGTGGGAGTGCCGCCGCCGGGCGATAGCGATGCGGCCGATCTCCCCGGTCTCTACCACGCGCTTGATCTCCTGGTGGACGGGATCGAAGCGTAGATTATGTGACTGATAGAACCGGACGCCGGCGTCTTCGACGGCCGCCACGATGCGGTCGCAATCGGTCAGCGTCGTCGCCATAGGCTTCTGGAGCATGATGTCCTTGCCGGCCCGTGCCGCCGCCACGGCGAGGTCGGTGTGGGCATCGTTGGTCGAGCAGATCGTGACGGCAGTCACGTCGGCGTAGCCGAGCGCGTCGTCCAGGCGCGGCAGGAAGGGAATGCCCAGCTTCTCGGCAGCCAGGCGTCCGCGCGCCGGGTCTTCGTCCCAGACACAGGCAAGACGCACGCGATCATCCGCCTGGAACACGCGGGCCCAGCCTGCCTGATGCCCGTGGGCAAAGCTCAACAGGGCGATGCCAGGAGGTGTGGGCGTCATCGAGGTTCTCTCTCTGCACGAAACCATTAGGGCCGTGAAGTCCGAATTCAGCCGCGGTGGCAGTGTACCAGTCAATCTGCCATCTGTCAACAGGCGGCACCTTGTGGGCAGGGCCTTTTCACTATCCGTGGGATCGGGCGGTTGGGGCCCCGTCTGCGGTCTGCCGCCAGGGGACGCGACTGGCGTCGGGACCGGGCGACCGCAGTCGCCGGAGCCCTGGCCGCCGTCCAGAGACGTAGCCCGCCCCCCGATCAGAGGGTGGTCCCGTGTGGTGAAAAGGCCCTGGTGTCTGGCTGCGATCTGTTGACAGATGGCAGGGTATTGGGTACAATTGTCAACGGGCCTACACCCGCGCGATCCTCCGTGGCGAAGGGGGGACGATCGAGGTGAATACGCCTGGCTGTGGGGGCCAGGAGCGCGGCTCACCGTGTACGGCGAGCCGGCACGGTCGGACTCAGGCATCGGCAGCCTGGTGGGGGGGGCCTGGAAATCATCATGGCCATCTTCGAGTCGAGCTTGCGCCGCCGGGCAATCGACCTGCCGTTTTCACGTGGCGACTCGCCACTGGAGGAGATCGTGACGCTGCAAGCCGCCGGCAGGTGATGGTGGCGCCGGTAGGGAGGGACAGAGCGATGCAGTTCGATGGGAAAGTGGCCGTAGTGACGGGCGCTGGCTCGGGCATTGGCGCGGCGACGGCTGAACTGCTGGCCCGGGAGGGGGCACGCGTCGCCGTGGTTGACGTAATAGCCGAGCGCGCGCAGGCCGTGGCAGACCGCATCGGCCGGCAGCACGCGCTCGCTGTGGCGGCAGACGTCTCCCAAGCGGCGGCAGTCGCGGCAATGGTCGAGCGTGTCGTCGCCACCTGGGGAGCCATTGATCTGCTGCACAACCACGCGGGGCTCCTGCATCCCGAAGATGGATCGGTCCTCGACATCACCGAAGCGGCGATTGACCGGACCCTGGCGGTGAATGTCAAAGGCCAGATGCTGGTCGCCAAGTACGTCGCCGGCGCGATGGTGCGTGCCGGACGGGGCGGCGCCATCGTGAACACCGCCTCAGACCTCGCCTTTGTCGCCTTGCCCGGCGCTTGCGCCTACGTCACGAGCAAGGCGGCCATCGTCGGCCTCACGCGGGCTATGGCCGCTGACCTGGCCGCGCATCAGATCCGGGTGAACGCCGTCTGCCCGGGCTTCGTCTACACCGAGATGACGGCCGGGATGGCGAGCAACGAGGAAGTAATGAATGAAATGCGTAAAGACTACCTGATCAAGCGGCTGGGCCAGCCCCAGGACGTCGCCTAGGCCGTGCTCTTCTTGCTCTCCGACCGGACTGGCTTCGTCACCGGCTCGTCGCTCACTGTTGACGGCGGGCATACCGCGCTCTAGTCTGGACGTCGCTAGGCGGCCAGGTGGAGTGCTGAGTTCAGGAGGAATTGCCCCATGAGTGATACATCCTCGACCCCACGTCTCGTCAAGCTACCGATCAAGACTGTCGACGACCCGGAGTTCAGCGCCGTTGCCCGACGAATTGTCCCTCCCCCCAGAGACGCCCAGAAGGCGAGTCAGTTCTTTCCCGCCTACGCGGGCTTCGAGATTGGTCAGGGTTCGACGGTAGACATCTCGCACTTCTATTCGAACGCAAGCCATGCACCACGTCCTGCCGGGTTCGACCGGCACCTGCACTCCGAGGAGTTGTGGATTGCCCTTGAGGGCGACTTCTACGTGCCGGCTGCGCCGTCCCTGCAGCCGGATGACGTGGACGAGACGCCGTCGCTGGAGCGCATGCACTGCTTCCTCATCCACCAGGGCGATGTCTTCGCCTTTCGGCGAGGCGTCTGGCACGCAGGGGTGTGGCCTGTGACACCTGGCGCAGCGGTGCAGTTCATGATGCTGCTCAGCGGGCACCGCCGCACCGACGATGGGCGCCCGATGGACAACCCTGGTGGCCGAGTTCGCGATGCCATGATCGTGCCGGACTTTGACGCCTTCTCCGGCGCTTGAGCCTTCCCCAGAAGTGGGGAAGCCACGTTGGACGCGACAACAGCGGGCGCGTCACGACTTGAGTCCGCGGAACGAAGCGCACGTCCCGCTCAGGTGGAATGGCGTGAACCGGCAGCAGGAGAGGAGGACGCAAGTGGACCCAACGTCTGTCTGAGGCAACGTCTGGTGAGCATTACATGTAGTGTGGTACCCGTAGAAAAGGAGAAGAAGTATGCGTCGTCTGTCAGCCCGTCTTGGTGACGTCGGAACCCGCCGGCAATTTCTCGCGCTGCTCGGTGGTGGTATTGCTGCGGTCTCACTGGCAGCGTGCGGCAGCGGAACGACCGCCGCAACGCAAAGTACGGCATCGGTGGCGCCCTCGACCGTGGCAGCCTCTACCAGCGCGTCTGTGAGCCGGAGCGTCGCCGCGACAAAATCGGCTGCTGCCGCAGCGGCAACGTCGACCCGCGCGACCACTGCCGCGAGTTCGGCGACGCCGCCGGAGGCCGCGGCCGCCACCCCGGCCGCAGGGGCGGCGACCCTCCGCTGGATCATCGGCGACATGAGCCAAGCCCGTTTCAAGCTGGTGGCCGAGGCCGCCCCGCTGTTCGAACAGTCCCACCCAGGCGTGAAGGTGCAGGCCGAGCTTTCTCCCACCTTGGGGCCGTCCATTCTCACATGGGCAGCCGCTGGCACCCTGTACGATGTCTTCTTCGCCAACGGGGGCTGCGCCCTCCGAGCCGTCGAGGGAATAATCCCACCGCTCGATCAATACATCGCTCGGGATCACTTTTCGCTTGGCCAGTTCGCCCCCTCCGAGATGACGAACTTCACGTGGCAGGGGAAGGTGTACGGTTTGCCGTTCGACTTGTCGCTAATGGCCGTGTACTACAACAAGGACATGTTCAAGGCAGCAGGCGTTGCCTTCCCACCAGCGGACGGCAAGTGGACCTACAATGACCTGTTAGCAACTGCCAAGCCCTTCTCCAAATCGGAGAACGGCCACCAGGTGCAATGGGGGTACAACGGCTTGCCGGGCGGCAACGATGTCGGCATGGGTTTCTTAGAGGCAAACGGCGGAAAGATCCTCTCGGACGACCTCAAGCAGTGTATCATCAATAATCCTCAGAACATCGCGACCCTGGAGTTCTTCCGCGACCTGGTGCCCAAGTGGCACGTTGCGCCCGGCCCAGGGGAGTTGCCGAAAGGCGTCGGGAATCCGTTTGTCGCTAATCTGGCCGCCATGCAGATGCAGGGCTCGTGGGTGGTCTTGGACACGCGCACGAGCATTGGCACGCACTTCGACTGGGACGTGGCGCCGTTGCCCCAGGGATCTACCGGCAAAGGAGCAACGCTCGAAGTAGGCGCGAGCTGGAGCATAGGCAAAGACACGAAGCAGAAGGACATGACCTGGGAACTGCTCAAGTTTGTCAGCTCGCCGCAGGCTGAGGTCCTGGCGCTGGGGAGCGGCTCGCTGCCTGGAAACGTTGGCGCCTATCCGATGTATCTCAAGAACATTGAGCAAGGCTCCCAACCGCCGCAGCATGTCAGCATGTTCATCGATGTGGTGGAAGCGGGCGTGTTCCCCAGACCCAACGTTCCCTACTTCGACCAGATGATGCCCATTCTCGGCAAAGCGATCTCCGCGATCTATGCGGGGCAAGATGCCCCGGGAATGCTGGAGCAAGCGCAGCAGCAGGTCAACGCCATCATCCCACAGTACACGTTCTAACTGCCCGTATGGAGGATGATAGGAGGAGGCGCGGGATGAGGTCGCACAATCCTGCCTGGACGGTTCGGCAGCGAGATGGAGAGGGTGTGGACTGATGGTGCGGATTGGCGTGGTTGGAGCCGGCGGGGTGATGCAACGGGTACACCTGCCGTCGCTGCGCAAGCTCGGTGGGGTCGAGGTCGTGGCCCTGGCGGAGTTGGATCTCGAACTCGGGCGGCGCGTGGCCGCCGCCTTCGGCATCCCGCGCGTCTACGCCAGCGCCGAGGAACTCGTCGCCCAGGAGGCGCTGGACGGCGTGGTGGTGATCGCTGCCAAGCGCTGGCACGCTGACGCCTGCATGCCGGCGCTGGAGCGGGGGCTGCCGGTATTCACAGAGAAGCCCCTGGCTGGCACGCTGGAGGACGGGCGCAAAATGGTGGAGACGGCGGCGCGTACCGGCGCGCGGCTGATGGTCGGCTACATGAAGCGCTACGACCCCGCCTACCGCGCCGCGGCGCAACTGCTGCGCGAGGAGACGCTGGGGACGGTGCGCTTCGCCCGCATCCACGACTTCGGCGGCATCTTCGTGGCTGGTGCGGAGGGGGTCGGCACGCTGCCGCTGCAGCCGTCGCAGGCGCGGCCAGGCGCGGCGCGGGCAACCACGCCTGCCCCGGCGCCGACGCCGGACGAGCTGCGGCGACGGGCGTTTGACCGCTGGATCGAGGTCTGGATCCACGACGTGAACCTGCTGCACGGGCTGTTCGGGGAGGTGGGCGACATCGTCTGGTCGCGCGAGGGCGCCGCCACGCTGGCGCTGGTGCAGTGCGTGAGCGGGACAGAGGTGCTGCTGGAGTTCGGCGGGCCGCAGACCCCGGGCGCTCCCTGGGACGAATCGGTCGAGGCGTTCGGCGCCAGTGGGCGCTTCCTGCTCCGCTTCAAACCGCCCTTCCTGCTGCACGCCCCCAGCGAACTGATGGTGGAGACGTCGCAGGAGATTCGCCGGCCGCGGGTGGGCTTCGCAGAAGCATTCACCGAGGAGCTGCGCCACTTCTGCCGGGTGATCGCCGAGGGCGGCCAACCGGAGACCGATGGCGCCATGGGGCTGGCGGACATGGAGCTCTGCGCCCGTCTGGTGGATCTGGCGTACCCCACGTGAGGGCGTGACGCTATCGGCAAGCGGGGAGCTTTGGCGGGCGGGTAGCGGTATCGAGGGACGGCCGCGCTAGGGCGGCGGACGCTTGATGAGCATAGGAAGGCAGCGACATGCGGGCATGCATCAACGGCGCGACGACGCGGCCGTATTCGTTGGAGGAGGATCTGGTCGCGGCGGGGGCGGCGGGCTTCCCCCTGGTAGAGATCTGGGCGGGCAAGCTCCAGACCTACCTGGAGCACCACACCGTGGCCGAGTTGCGTCAGGCGCTGGAGGCGGCGGGTGTCGAAGTCGCGGCCATCTGCCCCTACCGGTTGCAGTGCTTCGGCGACTGGCGGCAGGGGCTGGCGGCGGTAGAGCGCGCGGCAGCACTCGCCGCGGAACTGGGAGCGCCGCCGCTGCTGGTCTGCCCGGACGCCCCCGGGGCGGAGGAGACGGGGCCGGACGCTCTGGCCCGGGCCGGCGAGCGGGCGCGGACGTATGCGGAGGCCGCTGGGCGGGCGGGGGTGCGCCTGGCGATCGAGCCCCTCGGCGGGCACCGCTTCGTGCCGGGTCCGCGCGAGGCCATGGCCCTGATCCGCGCCGCCGGCTCCCCGCCGGAGCTAGGCCTGATGCTGGACACCTTCCACTACTACAAGTCGGGCGTGCCGGACGCCGATGTCGCCGCGGTGCCGGCCGAGCGCTGGGTGATTCTGCACGTCAACGATTGTCCCCCGGGGCCAGCCGCCACGCTGCGGGATGCCGACCGCCTCTACCCCGGAGAGGGCATCCTGCCGCTGGTTGCCACCTTGCAGCACTTCCAGGACATCGGCTTCACGGGTGCCGCATCCGTCGAGGTGTTCCGGCCCGAATACTGGGAGCTTCCCATCAAGGAGATCAACCGGCGGGCCTACGCGGCGGTGAGCGGGATCCTGCAGGCGGTGAACAGCGAGGGTGCGCGCACGTGAGTGCGGGGAGGCCGGCGGCGATGGTGACGAGAACGGACCAACGGCCCAATGTGCTGCTGGTCATCACCCACGATACCGGCCGGCATCTGGGCTGCTACGGCTGGCCGGTGGACACGCCCAACCTGGATCGGCTCGCCGCCGAGGGGATACGCTTCGACAACCACTTCTGTGTGGCGGCCCAGTGCAGCCCGAGCCGCAGCACACTGATGACGGGGCGCTGGCCCCATTGCAACGGGGTGATGGGGCTCGCGCCCCGCTGGACGTACTCCCCCGGCGAGCGGACCCTGGCCCAGTATCTGGCCGACGCGGGCTACGAGACGGCGCTGTTCGGCCTGCAACACGAAGGGCGCGACCCGCACCGGCTGGGCTACGGGCAAGCGGAAACCGCGCTGGCCGGTTCCGGGTTCCGCTATGTGGACGGCGTGCAGGCCCCCGGCATGACGCTGGCCACGCAGGCAGCGGCATGGATTCGGGAGCGGCAGACCGGACGCACCAGGCCCTACCTGCTTGTGGTCGGCTTGGCCGAAACCCACCGGCCGTGGAACCGTCCAGAGTACGGCGGTGGGACCTCCGGCGATGTACGAGTTCCCCCCTACTTGCCCAACGATCCTCGGATACGGGAGGAGCTGGCGCAGTTCCAGGGTGCGGTGCGTGTGGCCGATCAGGCGGTCGGCGAGATCCTGCGAGCTCTCGATGACGGGGCGGAGGCGGAGCGGACGATCGTCCTCTTCACGGTGGACCACGGCCTCGCCTTCCCGCGGGCCAAGGGCATGTCCTATGACCCGGGCCTGGCCACGGCCCTGCTCATCCGCTGGCCCGGGCGGCTCCGCGCGGGGACCGCCTGCGCCGATCTGCTCTGCAACGCCGACGTCGTGCCGACCCTCCTGGAGGCTGCCGGGATACCGGCGCCCGCAGCAGTGCAGGGACAGAGCTTTCTCGGGCGGCTGACGCGGCAGGACGACGCGCCACGCGAGGATTTCTTCTTCGAGATGACCTGGCACGACCGCTATAACCCCCACCGCGGGATCCGCACGCGACGGCAGAAGTACATCCGGAACTTCGGATCGCTGCCGCTCGTCTTCCTCCCCGGCGACATCTCCCGGAGCCCGTCGGGCGAGGTGGTCCGCGAGGCGTACTCCGCCGAGGAGCGACCGGCGGAGGAGCTCTACGACCTGGAACGCGATCCCCTGGAACGCCACAACCTGGCCGTCGATGCGACCTGCGTGGGCATGCTGGAGGAGTTACGCGCCCGCGTGACGCGCTGGATGGAGGAAACGGACGACCTGCTCCTGCGCGGGCCGGTGGAGCAGCCGGCGGGGCCGCAACGCGCCGGGTGATGGTATCTGTCGGCACAGTGGGCAGGCCACGACGGGAAGGAGAAGGAAGTGTTGACGATTTCCGCTTGATCAATGCCTTCAACAGGCGTAGGGTAGCGTAAAATACAGAGAAATTCGGTTGATGTGAAGGCGGCCCCCACAGTCGAAGGAGGATCGGCATGTCTGGAGCAACGCAAGACCTCGGCATCAGGAACCAGGCTGGAGGCTACACCCGGCGGCGACTCTTGATCCGGCTGGGCAATGGCGCCGCGGCACTCGCGGCGCTGGCGGCGGCGGCAGGCGGCGGCGTGGCCTCGCCCCAACCGATAACTGCGACCACTGCTCACCACAGCCCGAGCGGGTCCACCAGCACCGCCGCCACGATCACAGCCACCAGCGCAACGACCTCGACACCGGCGCAGGTGTCAGCGCTCGCGAAGGAGCGGACCAAGCTGCTGCATTGGGAATGGGCTGGCTGGCCCCAGATGAACGGCCCATTGACCAAGACCTTCAACGACGCTCACCCTGACCTCGAGGTGACCGCCGAGACTCCGGCAGGCAATTACTGGGACAAACTGCAGGTGCTCTTTGCCGGCAACAGCCAGGTGCCCGACACGTATCGTATCAATGGCCCCGCCTTCCCATTCCTGGCGGCCAAGGGCATGGCCGCCGACCTCTCGGCGCTGCTGGCACGGGATCGCCAGACACTGGCGAACCTCGACGCCATGACGCCGTACCACGTCAAGCACTACCAGTGGCAAGGCAAGACGATGGAGCTGCCCCAGGGCATGACCTTGCTATAATCAGCCTCGACTCTGCCGGGGGGCGTTATCGAAGGCGTCTGGAAAGGCGAGACGGAGGACAAGTCATGGCGTTGAAAGTCGGAGTCGTGGGAATACGCGGCATTGGGAACCAGCACGTCGCGGTACATGCAAGAGACGGCTTGGCAGACTTGGTCGCGGTCTGCGACCTCGTCAAGGAGCGCGCCGAGACTGCCGCGGCGAAGTACGGCGTTCGGGCCTATGGCCGTCTGCGCGATATGCTCGCCAACGAACCGGACCTGGCAATTGTGGACGTGACGACTGGTGGGGACGAGAACGGCAGTTGGCACTACGAGCCGGCCATGGAGGCGCTGGAGGCCGGCAAACACGTACTGGTGGAGAAGCCGCTTTCCAGCGATGTGCGTCAGGCCCGAGAGATGGTCGCCAAAGCTGCACAAAAGAAGGTCTACCTGGGTTGTAACCTGAATCACTATTTCACGCCGACCGCCGAGCGCGCGAAACAATACATGGACGATGGCGACATTGGCGAACTCGTCTACTGCCTCACCAAGATGGGCTTTCAAGGTGGTGAGCCGGCGCAGCAGCGCACCGGCAGCGCTGCCACGGCGACCGGCTTCCCATATTTTCACCTGAAGGCCTTTCTGTCGCATCCCTTCAGCGTGATGCGTTACTTCTGCGGTGACGTCACCCATGTCCAGGCCTTCCTCAATCGGCCCGGTTTCCGCCGCACGGCAGGTGATGTGATGCTCTCCACCGCCAGCGTTCACCTGCAGTTCGCCAATGGCAGCGTCGGCTATTTGCTCAGTCAGCGGGGCGATGTCTCCTACGGCCTTGGTGGCTGGTGGAGTGTCGAAGTCGCGGGCACACGCGGTACCTTCTGCATCGAGAACTGCATTGAGCGGTTGACCTACTGGAAAGCGCCGGCCGCAGGCGGGCCCGGACGCGCGTTGGACCGGGACCCGAACGCTGCTGGTGGGCCAGTGGTGACTGCCTCCGGCACCGCCGATTTCCAACAGACGTTTGGGCGGCGCATCCACGCCTTCCTGGAGGACGTCACGAACAACGTGCCGAGGGAGCAGTTCAGGGCATCGGGCCGGGACGCCCTGGCCGCGCTGGAATACACCTGGGCAGTGATGGAGTCGTACGAGCAGGGAGGCGCGCTGGTCCGTCCGCATCCGCTGCCCCCTCGCTGATGTACCGCTTGCGGTACCCGTCACAGAGGCAGCACGATGAACTCTGGGAAGCGCTGGGGTGGGGCTGATCGCATCCTGATCGAGCGGTAGTTTGGCCACGAATCATGTACCCCTTTCCAGGGGTTGTGGAGAATATAGCAACAAGGGAGAGAAGCAGTCGAGCAATAAATGGCGTGGGAGGCGCCGGCGAGTGCTTAATCGCTCACTGTGGCTGGTGCGCTTCCCAACAACGTCAAGTGTCATGTGAGCAGGTCCACCAAGGAGAGCCACTCAGGCGTGGACGAGCTGGCGCTGTAAGGCCTCCTCGTCTGGACGATGCACCTGGATCTCGAGGGAAAAGCCTTCGCCGAGCGCCTGGACGTAGCGGCGCAGCGTCGTAAGGGTATAGGCGTCGTAGCCGCGCTTCTCAATGCGGGCCACCTGCGATTGGGTGACACCCAGCCGGTTGGCGAGTTCTGCCTGGGTGAGACCGGCAGCCTGACGGGCTTCGACGAGCTGGAGCCAGAGTTCGCTCTTGGCGGCTTCCTCCTCGTAGACCTGACGGTACTCCGGGTCTGCCTCAAGACTCTCCTTCCAGCGGCGGTAGCTGGCCTCTCCTTCGGCAAGAGCATCGTGGTCCCTGTATTCAGTAGTCATGGTGTTCACCTCCTTTGCCTTTCTTGTTGTTCAAGAAATGTATTGAGCCGACGCTTCGCAATCTCGATCTCTCTTCGAGGAGTCTTCTGCGTCTTCTTCTGGAAGCCGTGGAGAAAGACGATCCGCCGATTGCTGTGGAAGCAATAGATCAGGCGGTAGATGTTGGTATCGCTCTCCCGCCGCAGCTCCCAGAGCTTGCCTTCCAGGTGCCGAACCAGCGGCTCTCCGGCCTGCACATTGCGTAGGCACAGTTGCTCAATTGCCCAGTCAAAGCGCGCCCGCGTCTTGCGGTCAAGGTTGCCAAGAAACCCGCGGACCGGCTCGACACCGCTGGGGTCCACATAGAAAACAACTGACCACTCCTGCTCACTCATACTCATTATGCGTATTTTAGCATAACTGGCGGTGATGTGTCAACATCTGCATAGGGGCGTTCCAAGGTACCGGTGGCGCCAAACCTGACGACCGGGGATCAATCCTCGAAGATCGCCACGGCGCGCACCGGTGCGGCGGTCGTGCCGGTCCACTTCACTGGAAAGGCCGCCACTTTGAAGCCGAAGAAGGGGGCGAGTTGGTCCAGGTTGGTCAGATTCTCCAGGTGGTAATACTCGTGATCGTTCATGACGCGATGCGCTTCCCAGAACTGCTGGCGCTCAAACATGGCCCAGACCGGCGGGTCAAAGGTGACCGCGTCAATGCCCATGACGCGAATCCCTTGCCCGATCAGCCAGAGGGTGGCCTCGGCCGTCATGCCGCAGTGGTCGGTGAGATAGCGTTCCTCGTGCTGGTAGCTGCCGGCGCCCGTCATGATCAGGACGATGTCGTGCGGCTTGAGCGTGTAGTGCAGGCCGGCGAGCGCCGCCTGCACATCCGCCGCCGTAATCCCCGCGCCGCGCTGCTTGTGCCGAAAGTCCAGCACCACGCCATCGCCATAGCAGTCCTCGATCGGAATGGTTTCTGGGCCGAGGTCGGCGTGGCGGAGGTGTTTCAGCGCGTCGATGTGGGTGCCGACGTGATCGCTGAGCACCACCATGTAGCTGGCCGTGAGGGAGGTGACACCGTACTTTGCCGCGCCGATGTGTTCGGCAAACTCTTCCCAGGTCTCATACATGAGCAGCGCCGGCCGCACGATGCGGGGAAATGTCACCATGTTGTTGTGGACCGGCATACTCAGGTCGATGAGCCGTCGCTTCCCCATTATCATTGTCAATCCTCCCCGTGCTGAATGCGTTCGCCCTGGCTTTACCTACTGAATGACCCAGCCGCCGTCGACATAGATGCACTGGCCCGTCAGGTACCCGGCGCCGTCAGACAAGAGGAACTCCACCACGGTGGCGATTTCCTCCGGCTGACCGGCGCGGTGCATGGCGATCTTGTCCAGCACTATCGGCAAGACCTGCGGATCGTCCATGACCCAGCGCGTCATGTCGGTGGCAATGAGGCCCGGATTGACGCAGTTCACGCGGATGTGCTGGGCCGCCAGCTCGACCGCCATGTTGCGGGTGAGCGCTTCCACGCCGCGTTTGGAGGGCGCGTAGTGGGTGCGGCCAGGCAGGGCCATGCCGGCCTGGATAGACCCGATGTTGACGATGGCGCCGCCAACCTGGCGCTCGACCAGGCGCCGGACCACCGCCCGGGCGACAAGCCATTCGCCTTTCAGGTTCACCGCCAGCACCTCGTCGAACTGTTGCTCAGTGAGTTCCAGCATGGGGACGATGGTCTCGATGCCGGCATTGTTCACCAGCAGTTGGGGCACGCCAAGCTCCGCGCTGACGCGCTCCACCATCTGCTCGACCTGGTCCGCCCTTGACACGTCCGCCAGCACCCAGAGCGCACGCCGACCCAGTGCGCGCACCTCCTGCGCTACCCGCTCGCCCTGGGGCTGGACATCGCAAACCGCGACGTCGGCGCCGGAACGGGCCAGTTGCAGCGCCACGGCCCGGCCGATGCCGCGTCCCGCCCCCGTGACGAGGGCGACCTGCCCGCTGAAATCCGCCATCTGCTCTTCCTTCCCTCCGACCGGCTACCTGGCCGGCGCCGGAACAACGGTATCTCTCCCTGCCGGTGCTGTCGTTACCGGATACAGGTGGTCGACGACGTTCAGCATGATCTCTTGCGTATGGGCTCGGGCGACCTGCTCGGCGCGCGCGGCGTCGCCGGACCGCAGCGCTGCTACGATGCGGTGATGCCGCTCGGCCAGCGCCGCCAGGTCATAGCCCCGCTGTTGCGCGCCACTGAACAGCGTCCAGGCGTGCGGCCCGAGACTCGTCCAGAGCCGGAGGAGGACGCGATTGCCGGAGATCTCGCAGATCGCCTGATGAAACTTGACGTCGGTCTGCAGTAAGCCGGCAGCGTCACCCTGCCGGGCAGAGCGCTGCATCGCCTCGCACAACGCTTCCAGACGCTCCAACTCGACCGTGCTGATGCGCGGGGCGGCCAGGCGGGCCGCGAAGCCTTCCAGTTCGATACGGGTGGAATAGGCGTCAAGCACCCGCTCCCGCGTCAATGCCGCCACCACCGCCCCCCGCCGCGGCCGGTATTCCACCAGGCCGTCCTGTTCGAGTTGCCGAATTGCCTCGCGCAGCGGGCCGCGGCTGATGCCCATCTGGCGGGCAATCTCGGCTTCCACCAGACGCTCGCCGGGTGGAAGGCTGCCCAGCAAGATGGCCTCGTACAGCGCATCATAGGCGTCGTGACGCAGCGGTCGGAACTCGGGAGCCTGCTTAAAGAGAGCGCTCGTCGCCATCGGGCAATTCTCTCCATTCCAGATCGCTGTTGCCTCGCCCCCCGAGGCCCGCTGCATCAACGTGCGCCGGCTGCGTGGCGCAATGGTACACGCCTGTACGCCACCGAACTGCCTGCCTTATAGCTACCATCTGTTGACAGATGGTAGCTTACAGGGTACAGTGTTGCTTGTCAAGCATGGGTCGCCCGCTTCAGGGTCATTTCTTCCGAAAGAGGAAGAAAGGGAAGCTCGTTCGTGAAGGCGCTTCAGTTCACTGGTCCCGGTCAGTTCCAGGTTATTGACGTACCGGTCCCCGAGCATAACGACGACGAGGTACTCGTCCAGGTCAAAGCCTGCAATACATGCACGCAGTGGGATCTCACGGTCTGGCGGGGTGTCGACATCTTCGAGCGGCCAGGGCACCCGCAGTACCCGCTCGCTCCTGGAGCGACCGGCCATGAGCTGGCGGGAGTCGTCGTCAACGCCGGCAAAAGAGTGACCCGGCTCAAGGAGGGCGACCACGTTGCTCTGTGGGGGACGCCTCCGGGTTTGGGGCGTCAAGGGCCGAACGGCGGCTACGCGCAGTACTTCGTCGGCCACGAGCGGAGCTTCGTCCCGTATCCGAAGGACTTTCCCTTTGAGCAGGCTGCCTTGACGGAGATCTTTACGTGCCTCACGGCAGCACTGTTCAAGGTAGGCGAGGTGGTAGGCAAGCGCGTCGGCGTGTCCGGACTGGGGCCGGCCGGTCTCCTCGCCGTGCAGGCGCTGAAGGCGCGCGGGGCGGACGAGGTCGTGGCGTTCGACATCGCGCCGGACCGGCTCCAACTGGCACGCGAACTAGGCGCGGACCAGGTGATGGGGCCAAATTCGCCGGAGTGGCAGGAACTGCTGCCCCGCGCGCGGCAACTGGATGTCGCAATCGACTGCATCGGGGTGGCTGATTCGGTGAACGCGCTGATGCAGGTCACGAGACACCACCTTGTCATTTTCGGCGTCCCTCACGGTGACATCCGCTTCAGCATGGATGCCTGGCTGAAGGATCTGAAGATTGAGCCATGCGGCCCGCGCCCCGAGAAGGGCGCCTACTACGCGCGGCACTTGCTGACGACCGGACAGGTGAAGGTAGACCGCTTCATTGGCGCTCGGCTCCCTCTCGAAGAGTATCCGAAGGGGATACAACTGCTCCTTGACAAGCAGGTCGTCAAGGTTTGCTTCGATCCCCAGGCATGATGTGGCGCGCTTGAGGTCGGCCTGGCCGTTCGGCCCGCCCCTGCCTATGGCTTCGGCGCCGCCGGTCTGGCGTGGTGAGATCGGTGGGAAGACGAAAACAATCGCGATGCGAAGAGGAGTTTGACCATGGCAAGCGTGCGAGTTCTCCTGCTCATGGGGGGCGCGGAGTACCACAACAAACCGTTTCATTACGCGGAGCTAGCCGGTATCCTGGCCGGCGAAGCGAAGGCGGACGTGCGTATCACGGACGACCTGGCGGTGCTGAACCCAGCGGAACTGGCGCAGTATCGCGTCATTGCGAACTGGAGCACGTTCGTCCAGCCCAACTCGGATCAGGTGCAGGCGCTGCTCGACGCCATTGCAGGCGGAGCGGGTTTCCTCAGCCTGCACGGCGGCGCGGCGACATTCTGGAACAGCGCCCCCTATCTCACCATGCTGGGCAGTCGCTTCGTGCGACACGACCCTTTCAAGCAGTTCATGGTGAGCATTGATGATCGCGAGCACCCCATCACCCTCGGCATCAACGACTTTACTGTGGAGGATGAGCTGTATGAGCTGGGTGGCAAGGTTGCCGAGTTCGCGGCGCTGGCAGCAGGCGTGACCACGGGTCGCTCGAACAGCGAGCTACGCGCGCTCGGGGACGGGCCCCTCTCGCCGGATGTGCATGTTCTGGCCTCGGCCGAGGGACATCCGCTACTCTATGTCAAAACCTACGGCCGAGGGCGGGTCCATTACAACGCTCTTGGACATGACACTCAGGCACTGCAGAACCCCAGTTACCGTCGCCTTCTCGCGCAGGGTCTTGCCTGGGTCGCCGACCAACCCACACCGGGCCTCTCACCGCCGCTGACACCTTGAATCGCGCTCTCCGACAAGCTGCTAGCGTCGGCGAATGATCGAGGTGCATGCGGCGGTAGCCAGTGTCGATCCAGTTGCTCATCGTTCCAAACCTCCTCCATCACCGACAGCGCGACCCAGACTCACGTCGCACCCGCTCGGCCACAGAGGGCCAGGACCGCGGACACCACAGCGGCTTCACTCGGCAGTGCAGCCGCTTCCAGCGTCGCCGCGAACGGCTTGGTCACGTGGGCAGCCGCCAGGCGCGCCACCGGCGCATCCAGGTAGTCGAAGGCTGCCTCCTGCACGCACATCCCGATCTCCGCCCCCAGCCCGAGCGGCCCCCATGCTTCATGCGCCACCAGTAGCCGGCCCGTCTTCTTCACCGAGGTAACGATCACTTCCAGGTCCAGCGGCGCCAGCGTGCGCGGATCGATCACCTCGGCCTCAAGGCCGTACTGAGCGGAGAGGCGCTCTGCCGCCGAGAGCGCCAGGCCGACCAGCCGGGAGATGGCGACCACGGTGGCGTCGCGGCCTTGCCGCCGTACTACCGCTCGCCCCAGCGGCACGACGTGCTCACCGTCGGGCACCGACTCCCTGCTGAAGTACAGCGCTTTGTGTTCCAGCACGATCACCGGGTCATCGCTGCCGATCGCCGCCGTCAGCAATCCTTTGGCGTCGGCCGCTCCGGAGGGCGCCACCACGCGCAGTCCCGGCACGTGGCAGAAGAACGCCTCCAGGCATTGGGCATGCTGGGGCCCGGTACCCTTCGCGCTGCCCTGCTGCGTCCGGATCACCAGCGGCAGTCGCACCTGACCGCCACTGAGGTAGCGCAGCTTGGCAATCTGGTTGACAATCTGGTCCATCGCTACCAGCGCGAAATCCACGAACATGAGCTCGACGACGGGCCGGTAGCCGGCCATGGCCAGGCCGGCGGCGCAGCCCAGGAACGCCGTTTCGGAGATGGGCGTGTCGCGCCCCACCGTGCGCCGTTGCGCATGCTCATACCGGCTCCCCCGCCACCACGATCCGGTCGCCGTTGATGCTCCTCGCCTCATCCCGGCAGAGGAAGGCGACGGCGGCGGCCACGTCCTCCGCCGTCTGCAGCCATCCCTGGGCCGAGCGTGCCGCACGCTCGGCCAGCACCTCGCGGGCGCTCTGGCCGGTGGCGGCGCGAAAGCCGGCATCCATCCCTGCCCAGAGCGGCGTTTCAACCGTGCCGGGGCAGACCGCATTGACGGTGATGCCCGCGCGTCCCCAGGCCTGCGCCAGGGCCTGGGTCAGCCCGATGACGGCGTGCTTGCTGGCGCCATAGGCCGCTGTGACCGGTCCGCTGCGCAGCCCGGCGATTGAGGAGATGTTGACGATGCGCCCACCGCCGCCGCGCGCGAGCATGTGGCGGGCTGCGGCCTGGGCGCAGAGGAAACTGCCGCGGACGTTGACGGCGAAGATGCGATCCCACTCCGCGACCGTCAGTTCCAGCGGATCCTTGACGACGATCACGCCGGCATTGTTGACCAGGATGTCGAGGCGACCGAAGGATGTGACGGCGGTCGCAGTGATAGCCGTGGCGCCCTCAATGGTGGAAACGTCGGCGGCGAGGGCGATAGCCTGACCGCTGCCGGCAATGATCTGGGCCGCCGTGGCGGTCGCCGCCGGTTCGTCGATATCGGCGACCAGGACGGCGGCGCCGTCAGCCGCCAGGCGGAGGGCGATGGCCCAACCGATGCCTTTGCCGCCGCCGGTCACTGCGGCGACTCTGCCGGAGAGGGGGGCGTCCGCCGTGACCATCACGTCAGTCCCTCTGCGCGGTCAGGTGAGGCGCTGTCGCCGGCGAGCTCGCGGGCAAAGCTGGCGGCGTGCCCGACGTAGCTGGCCGGGGCGAGCAAGGACGCAATCTCGTCGGCAGAGAGATGCTCCGCCACGGCCGGATCGGCGGCCAGTTGTGCCGAAAACGATGGCCCGCCCTCGTGCGTCGCCATGGCGACGCGGTAGACGGCATCGTGAGCCTCCTGGCGGCCGATGCGCTGCGCCAGAGCCAGCATGACGGCCTCGGAGAGGATGAGGCCGTGGGTGAGGTCCAGGTTGGCGCGCATGCGCTCCGGGGAGACGACGAGCCCGTCCAGCACCCGGCGACCCTGCCGCAGCGCCGCGCCGCTGAGCAGGCAAAGGCGTGGCAACCACTCCCACTCCGCCTGCCAGGATCCCATGTCCCGCTCGTGCTCGCCGATCATGCCGTCCAGGGCGACGGCTACCTCCTGGCGGGTGAGCTTCGACAGCGCCACCAGCAGTTCGCAGATCATGGGGTTCCGTTTGTGCGGCATGGTGGAAGAACCAACCTTGCCGGCATTCCAGGGCTCCTCCACTTCAGCGACCTCCGTCTTCTGCAGGGCGATGACCTCCCGGCCGATCTTGCCGAGGGTGGCCGTAAAGAGACCGAGCAGAAAGGCCAGTTCGGCGAAACCGTCGCGGGCGGTGTGCCAGGCGATCGGCGGCAGTTCCAGGTCCAACTCAGCACAGAAGCGCCGCTGCAGCTCGCGCGCCTGCGCGCCGAAACCGGCGAGGGTTCCCGCCGCGCCGGCGAGCTGGCCGACCAGGAGACGCGGTTGCGCCTGCTGGAGGCGCTGGCGGTGCCGCCGCCACTCGGCCAGCCACACCGCCACCTTGAAGCCGAAAGTAATGGGCAGGGCGTGCTGGCCGTGGGTGCGGCCGGGCATCAGCGTTTCGGCGTGCTCGCCGGCGAGCCTGGCCAGCGCCGCCTCCACAGCCGTGACGTCCGGCTGCATCGCCAGCAGCGCCGCGCGGACCTGGAGCACGACCCCGGTATCCATGATGTCCTGCGTGGTGGCGCCCCAGTGGACGTAGCCGCCCGCTTCCGGCGTGATCTCCGAGGCAATGCGACTCAGTTCGCGCACGACCGGCACGATGGGGTGGAAGGTCTGGTCGATACCGGCTTTAATTGCCGGCCAGTCCAGGAGCTCCGCCCGCGCCGCCTGGCTGATCGCCACGGCAGCGGCGGCAGGGATCAGGCCAACCGCCGCCTGGGCACGCGCCAGCGCTGCTTCGGCGTCCAACCAGGACTGCAGCAGACCGCGGTCATCGAAGATGGCGCGCAACTCGTCGGTGCCGAACTGGTCGCCGAAGAAGAGTGAATCCACCAGATGCGCGCCGCCGGCCGGCCTGGCAGAATTGATCATCGCGGCCCCTCCCCGCCTGGCAAGGAGCGGTTGGGGGGTGGCTGCACCAGCTCCAGGGTGATCCCGTCGGGATCGCGGAGATACACCGTCATCCCTCCACCGTTGACCCCCGCCTCGATCGCGACGGGTGGGGAGACAAAGGGTACGCCTGCCTCCAGCAGCCGGCGGTAGATCGTGGGCAGGTCGCGCACCACGAAGGCCAGGTGCGGCGCGCCGGGCCGGCTGGTACGTACCTGCAGTGGCTCGTCCCGTGGCGCGAGGTACTCGACGAGCTCCAGGTGATGGCCGGAGGGCCCAAGCGCTGCTCCCGGCACGCGCAATTGCGCCACGCGCAGTCGGGCATCGGCCATCCCGACCAGGCGTCGGGTGTAGGCATTATCCTGCTCCTGGCTCACCACGACCTCCAAGCCGAGCAGGTCGCGGTAGAAGGCGAGGGAACGCTCGAGGTCGGCCACGGTGAAACTGGTGTGCCACAGGCCGCAGATCAGATCCTGGACCATCAACGAGCCACCTCTTCCGCCAGGGGAACGGTCCGGCGCTCGGCCATGGAGCGGTAGGCCGCGAACATGAGACGCAGCGTGCCCAGGTTGTCCGCCTCGCTCGTCTCCGCTTCGCCCCCGGTGGCGATGGCGGTGAGGAGCGAGGCCATCGGTCCGAGGAAGGCGTCGGGGAACCAGCGTCCTGCCAGCCGCGGTGTGATCCAGGCGTTCGGACGCAGGAGACGCGAGGTGTAGGTCAACGTGTCGGGCCGTCCGTGGGGATAGTCGTAGAGCGCGCCGATCGTCCCTTTGGCCGTCCCCTCCGTCCCCTCCACCCGAAAGGTAGCAAACCAGTCGTCCTCCGCCGACGTATTGTGGTGCTCGTCGTGGACGACTGCGCGCAGGTGTACCGGTTTGGCGTATTCCAGGAGCAGGAGGGTACGCGTCTCGCCGCGGGCCGGGAAGCCGGGGAACTGGGCGCCGTGCGCGAACACCCAGGCCGGGTCACCCAACAGGAAGCGCAGGCTGTCCAGATAGTGGATGCTGTGATACATGATCTCGTGCGTCGGCTTGGCCAGCAGCCAGGGCCAGCCCTCCCAGGGCGTGCGCACGTTCACGGTGATGCTCGCGGCAAAGGGCTGCCCGAGCCAGCCCCGGTCCAGCAGCGTCTTGACGGCGCGCATGCCCGGATCCCAGCGCATCTGCTGGTTGACGGCCAGCTTCACGCCGGCGGCGCGGGCTGCCTCCACCACCTGCACGGCCTGGTCATAGCGTTCGGCCAGTGGCTTCTGGCAGAGCAAGTGCTTGCCGGCGGCGGCCACCTTCATGGCGATCTCCGCTTGCTCGGTGGCGGGAACGGCCACATCTACGACGCGGACGGTGCGGTCTTCCAGCACTTCCTCCAGGGAGCGGTAGACCCTGGGCAATTCGAAGGCCCGGGCTGTCGCCTCGGCAGCCTCGGCGCGAACGTCGAAGACACCGGCCAGGCGCAGCCCCGCCCGCCGGTAGACCGGCAGGTGGCAGGCATTGACGATGGCGCCGGCGCCGACGCTGGCGATACCGTAGTCGCCGGCATTGGCCGGCAATGTCGGTGAACCCTCCAGGTCAAGGAGCAAGGCCGAGGCTGCGGCCGCGCCGCCGGTCGGAGACGTCATGCGCGTGGTCCTGCCGTGTAGTAGCCGGCGCCTTCCAGGATCAGTTCTACCTCGGCGGCCGCCATCCGCAGGGCGGTTGCCACTCCCTGTCGCCCGGCGACCGCGTCCGCCACCATGCGGTTCAGCACCTCGTTGATCGCCGGGTATTCGGGGAGACGCGGCGGACTCTCCACCTGTTGATGTACCGCTTCCATCACCTCGTAGTACTGAAACTGCCGGCGCACGGCAGGATCGCGCCAGGTGGAGAGACGGGTGCCGGTGCCCCCCTCCAGGCTGGTCACCTTATCCATCTGTGGCGTCGCCAGGTGCCGCAGGAAGCGGTAGGCAGCCTCGGGATGCGGACAGCCGGCCGGAATGCCCAGCACCCAGTAGATGTTGAGACTCACGGCCCGCCCGCCCGGTCCGTCGCCCGCCGGCACCATCGTGGCGCGGGTGCGACCGGGAATGCGGGAGAGTTCCGGGGTATCGGCCACGGCCTGGAAGCCGCACCAGTTCCACATCATCGCGGCACGGCCGGAGGCATAGAAGTCACTCGAAGCGACGCTCTCATACGCCCACGGCTGCGGCTGGGTCACCCGGTAGCGGTGGATGAGGTCCAGATAGTACTGCAGCGCCGCGGCGCCCGCCGCACCGGCGAAGACCGGACGGAGTTCGGCGTCGAAGAGCCGCCCGCCCCGGCTCCAGAGATGGAGCATGAAGTCGTAGACGTCGTTGTGGCCGTCGGCCTGGGCCGCGACAACGCAGCCGTAGAGGTCGTCGTCGGGCCGGGTGAAGAACGTCGCCACGTCGAGGAATTCGGACCAGGTACGCGGCGGCTGCAAGGGCCGCCCGTACTGCTGCGCGAAGCGCGTCTGCTCGCGCTCGTCACTGAACAGGTCGGTGCGGTAGAGCAGCACCTCTGGCCCGTCGTGGTAGGGCAGCCCGAAGATCCGGCCGTTCCCGTCGGTCTGCAACTGGCGCATGGAGGGCGACCAGCCGTCCGGCCAGTCCGGCGGCGGGTCGGCCGCCAGGTAGGGGTCGAGCGGCAGGAGCATGCCGTTCCGAATCAGCTCGGGCAACCAATCGGTCACCACCATGCAGAGGTCGTAGCGACTGGACCGGGCCCCGCGCCGGCTGACCAGCTCGTCGTAGAGTTGGGGCACGTCGAACGCCCGGCTTTCCAGCCGAAAGCCCGGCGCCTGCTCGGCGTAGGCGGCGCCCTGGCGCGCCAGCGCCCGCGCGAAGCCGACGAACTCGCGGTAGGCCAGGCGAAGCGTCGTGTCGCTGCTCATCCCGTCACCCCCTTCGTCCGCGCCGCTCCGGTGCTGCCGCGCACCAGGAGCGTCGTGGCGAACTGCTGATGCACCGGCTGCGCGGCGACCGCGGACGCTCTGGAGGCCGCCCGCCCGGCCAACCGCCGGATGATCTGCTGGGCGGCTGCCGCCGCCATCGCCGCGATCGGCAGAGCCACCGTCGTGATGGGGGGATGGGCGACGCCAAACCAGTCAGGATCACCGAACCCCACCACGGAGAGTTCATCCGGAACGACGAGGCGGCGTTCGTAGACTGCCCGTAGGACGCCGATCAGCAACTCGTTGCTTGCCGCCACCACGGCGGTGGGCGGAGGCGTGTTGTCGAGCAGCGCCTGCAGCGCCTCGTAGCCGAACGCCCGCCGATAGGCGCCGATGCGCCGCAGGGCCGGGTCTTCCGGGATCCCGGCAGCCGCCAGCTCCTGGTGGTAGCCGACGAGCCGTTCCCGCCCGGTCGAGAGCGTCGAGGGCCCGCAGATGAAGGCGATGCGGCGGTGGCCCAGGTCGAGGAGGTGGCGGGTGGCCGCTGCTGCGCCCGTGCGTTCGTCGGCCAGCACCGAGTCCACGCCCTGCTCCGTTGATCGCCGGACCAACTCGACCACGGGCACACCAAGTGTCACGAGACGGGCCGCGGCAGCGCTGCGGCGCTCGCTGGGAACGTAGATCATGCCATCAGCCCGCTCGTGCCGCAGGTCATCAACCGCGGCCGCCTCCAGCGTGGGGTCGTCGTTACTGATGATCAACTGGAGCCGGTAGCCGGCGGCGGACAGCTCCCGTTCGATCGCTGCCGCCGCCGCCGCGTAGAAGTCATTGAGAATGTCCGGGATGACCAGACCGACGCGGTAGGTGCGTTGCGTCTTCAGACCGCGCGCCAGCGGATCGGGCCGGTAGCCGGCCTCGCGTGCCGCCTGCTGGATACGCCCGCGCAACGCCTCCTTGACGTAGGGGCCGTTGTTGAGGGCACGGGAGACCGTCGACGTCGAGACGCCGAGCGCGCTTGCCAGGTCGCGCAGCGTTGGGGCGGGGCGAGAGGTTTTATCGTACATCGATTGCAGTATACCGATGCTATCGGGCCGGGGTCAATGGCCCTGGAGGCCAGCGCCCCTGGCCTGGACCGCTGGCGTGCCGCGTGAGACTGGGAAGCACCAGAATCAAACTCCTTGACAAGCTGCGGGGCGTATGGTAGCCTGAAAACGTTCCCAGATTGAGCCGCGCAGCGACCCGATGTGGGGGCGGTGTGGATGCCTCCATGCGCGGCGCGTGAACCAGGCAAGGAGGCGTGTGCGAGGTGGAACGAGACGATGCCATCCTCACGGCCAAACATCACGACGGCTTTTGTCTCTGACCGACGACCACAACCGACCATTGCGTTCGCAGCAGTCCCTGGCGAGGAGGCAAAGGCGACGTGGCGCAGGAGTTTGTCGACGCCTGCCGTGGCGAGGGCATCCTGCCCGGTCTGTACTGCTCACCCTGGGACCGTAATGCGGCTTGTTACGCAGACCCACTGGCGTACAGCGCGCTCTGTAGACCTCGTCGGTTTGAGGCGCACCCTCGTTAGCTGTTCGTCCGTTCGATTTGAAGGAGTGATCAATGGGAACATTTCGCTTGGCCTGCCACTTGATCCAGTGGGGAGGTGAACAGCACGAAAACCTGGAGAAGGTGCTCACCGAGGTTGCGGAGGCCGGCTGGGACGGTGTTGAGGGCGTACGCTGCGGTTCGGCCGAGGAACTGGTGGAGCGCGCGAGCCAGGCGCGCTCCTTCGGTCTGCACCTGGTCAATGCCAACGGCCCCGACCCTGTCGCCAGCGTTGGCTATAACGCGACGCTTGGCAACGACGCCGTGGAGGCGCCGGCCTTGCGCCGACGTGACTGGGGCGGCCTCAATCCGACCGATGACGACGTGAAGCGTGCCGCCCAGTCACTCGATGGCGTGCTCGCGGAGTGCAAGCGGCTGCGTATGAAGGGTTTCCACCACGCCCACCTGGGTACCCTCATCGAGACCGTTGAGGATGCCGAGCGGCTCCTGGCGGCTGCGCCTAACCTCTGGCTGCTCTACGACACGGGTCATATGCTGGCCGCCGGCAGCGATCCGCTGCGCGTCTTCGACGTGGGTCTGGGACCGCGCATCGCCCACGTTCACCTCAAGGACTTCCATGCCGACGACCCGGGCCACTGGAACCACCGTCAGGAGCGCTTCGGCACGACCAGTCGCTTTGCCGAACTCGGGCAGGGTAACGTCGGCTTCGAGCCGAAGCGCGCGCTCGAGGCACTGGAGCGCAGTGGCTACCAGGGGTGGGTATCTGTGGAGCTAGACAGTCCCTACCCACCCAAAGCGCCCGGGGAGGCTGCCAGGGCGAACCGCGAGTACCTGCGCCGTCTTGGCTATTGATGGAGGGCCAGGACAGTATGCAAGTGATCGATCGTCCCGCCAGAGTCGGCATTATCGGGTGCGGCGTCATCAGCCCCAATTACCTCAAGAACGCCAAGCTGTTTGCCGCGTTTGACATTGTGGCCGTGGCGGACACGCGCCTGGATGCCGCCAAGGCGCGCGCCGCCGAGTTCGACGTCCCCAAGGCACTGTCCGTCGAGCAGATCCTGGCTGACCAGGAGGTCGAGCTGATTATCAACCTCACGCCCCACCGTGTCCACGGGAAAGTGGGGTTGTCCGTCCTCCAAGCCGGCAAGCACGTCTACAACGAGAAACCTCTGGCGGTGCATCGGGACGAGGCGAAGAGCATGTTGGATACGGCAGCCCGCAAAGGGCTGCGTGTGGGCGGCGCGCCTGACACGTTCTTTGGCGGCGCCTGGCAGACCGCCCGCAAACTCCTCGATGAGGGAGCTATCGGCGAGCCCGTCGCGGCCTTCGCCAACCTGCAGAGCCGCCCCACATTCCAACCGAGAGCTCAGGATGGCGGCTACCAGAGTTTCCACCTCACCGACTTCTTCGAGTACGGCAGCGGGCAGGCGTTCGACGCTGGCCCTTACTACCTGCATGCGTTGATCAACCTGCTCGGTCCAGTTGCGCGTGTCACCGGCTCTGCCCGTGTCACCTGGAGTGAACGCGAGTTGGGCGGCCAACTGCGCCCGGTGCATGCCCCCAGCCATGTGGCCGGCCTGTTGGATTTCGCCAACGGCGCCATCTGCCAGTTCCTGATGACTGCGGACATCTACAGAACCGGCCTGCCGCCCATTGAGATTTATGGCAGCGACGGATCGTTGCGCTGCATCGACCCGAACTACTTCGGCGGTCAGCTCTACCTACGCACCGCGAGTAACCCTGAGTTGATCCCCGTCGAGAATCAGTTCGGCTACAACGCCGACAGCCGAGGCGTTGGCGTTGCCGACATGGTGACGGCGATCCGCCACGGTCGGCCGCACCGCGCTAGCGGCGAGATGGCCTACCACGCGCTGGACATTATCACGGCCATGCACGACGCCTCTGCCGAGAACCGCCACGTCACGCTACAGAGCACCTGCGCCCGGCCAGCACCGCTGCCGCTGGGTCTGGCGGACTGGACGGTCGATGACTGATCAGTACCGCGTCGCTATTATTGGCTGTGGGTAACTGCTCACCTTTCGTGAGCAGGGGAGCCATCGCGAGATTGGATTACCTCTGGGACGGCGAGCGCCCCGCCGATACGGTAGCGAAAGCCGCCGCCGAGCAGATCAAGCCGCTGCTCACCTGAAGCAGCAAGGTCGTTAGCGTGCCCGGCCTCCAATCATCACCGGTGGGTGGGTCCCAGAGGAGCTGCCGGGCGATGAGACTCGCTTGGGGGTTCGGCATCAAGCTGGCCGCCGCTATCACCAACCGAGCAGTATCACAAAGTGGGGTACCGCAAGTCATCGAGTGCGCCGCAAAGTTTTGCGCCGGATGCTTGGGACCTCCCGGCGACTGAAGTCGCGGG
>DHIZ01000424.1:18352-21820 GCA_002404055.1 Chloroflexi bacterium UBA4733 | reverse complement strand
GCAAAACTTTGCGGCGCACTCCAAGTCATCGAACTCCTTGACAAGCTACGGGGCGCATGGTAGTCTGAGAACGTTCCCAGATTGAGCCGCGCAGCGACCCGATGTGGGGGCGGTGTGGATGCCTCCGTGCGCGGCGCGTGAACCAGGCATGGAGGCGTGCGAGAGGTGGAGCGAAAGGAACTGCAGGTGGCAAGCTATAACTACAGCGCTGGGACTGACCTTCGTGGCGCAGCGGCCGGCAAGGCCGCCACTCGCCGGGCACTGCTGCGGACTGCGGGACGCGGCCTCGCGGGCATCGCAGCCACGGGACTGCTGGCCGCCTGCGGCACGGCCGCGACGGCGACGACCGCCTCCACGGTGACGGCAACCGTCACCGCCGCGCCGGTCACCGTGACTGGCGCGGCGGTCACCGTGACCGGAGCGGCGGTCACCGTCGCCACGACCGTGACCGCCGCCCCTGTCACGGTCGCTACGACCGTCACCGCCGCTGCTGCTACCGTCAAGGCCGGGGCGACGTCGGTGACCGTGCTCGATGCCTGGGGTACCGGGCCCTGGACGAATGACCTCTACTTCGGCTGGACGCAGGGCCTGGACCAGGCGTTGCCCGATGTCAAGGTCGAATTCATCATGACAGGGGACTTCAAGGGCGGGTCAGACGCCAAGACCCTGGCGATGATCGCCGCCGGCACGCCGCCGGACCTCACGTTGGGAAGCGACATCGGTTTCGCCATCAAAGATGCCATCGTCGACCTGAAGCCCTACTTCGACCGCGACAAGGAGATTGGCGCCTGGCAGTGGTATCCCCCCTGCTGGCAGTACGCGAATATCGTCCTGGACAGTGGACACCCTATGCTCTGGGCCTTCCCCGGCAACTCTGACGCCCGCGTGATCTACCTCAACCTGGACCTTTTACAGAAGGCAGGAATCTCCTACGATCCGTCCAAACCCTGGGATTGGACCGCCTTCGAGGAGCACGCTAGGGCGCTCACGAAGCGGCCGAGCAATGGCGTGATCGAGCAGCTCGGCTTCAGCGGGCTGTGGAACTTGGGCGACCCCTACGTGCTCGCCCAGTATGCCGGCGGCGACTTCTTCCACTACGACGCCCAGTCGGGCTGGGTGGACAAGGCAACCTTTAGTTCCGCCGGCGCCCAGACGGGGCTGAGCTTCTACCGGAAACTGATGGTGGAGGATAAGGTGGGCCAGTTGCCCGACGAGAAGTTTGCCGGCAGCTTCACCAGCGGCCAGGTGGCGATGACGCCGTCCTGGACCTCGTTCCTCTCCGCGCTGACGCCGAAGACCAATCCGAAGCTGGCTACCTTCAAGTGGGACGTGATGGGTTACCCGGTGCAGCACGCCGGAGAGAAGTGGCCGAACCAGTTCGCCAACGGCAGCCAGATGGGCTCGCTCGTCAAGGGCACCAAGCACCTGACTGAGGCCTTCCAGGTGGGCAAGTACTTCATCGGCGACGGCCATGTCGTGCGGATGGAGGCCATGGGCGCCCCGCCCATCGTCATCAACAACGCCAAGCAGCAGGACGTTTGGAAGCAGCGGGCGCCCGGCACCCACTACACCGAAGTCTACAGTGCGGTGATGGCCAAGGGCAGCATCGGCCTGTGGGCGAAGATCAAGCTGAACTGGGACAAAATCTCCACCTTGTACGGGGACAACATCACCAAGCTGCTGCAGGGGCAGATGGCTGTCAGCGACTTCGGCGCTACCATGGATAGCTCCGTCAACCCCCTCTTGCAGCAATCTTGAGGCAATGGTGGCCCGCACGATACCCGACACGCAGCTTCCCGCCCAATTCATCCCGGCCCCGCTGGCCACCGGGCCGCTCCCCCACAGTCAGGCGGGTAAGCTGGCGGATTGGCACATGCAGGAGCGCCCCTTCCGCTACGCGCCGGCTGGCGCCGGGCTGCGTAGCAACAACGGCGCGGGGGTCTTCAACCGGCCCATCTTCTTCCGGCAGAACGTGCTGCTGGCTGGCGACCGCCCGCTCTGGGGTCTGCGCACCTTCGGTCCGGGGCTCCTGCACGTTACGCAAAACGGGCGCTACCATGAACAGCGGCAGGTCAACGTCCCCATCATCCGCCTCGCCGCCCTGCGGCTGGGCATCGCTGCCGGCGAACGGCAGAAGTGGCTGGATCTCTTCCCCAGTTGGGAGACCACTTTTCTGCCGGGGCAGGCAAGCTACACCTGCGCCGACCCGGAGTTGGGGATCGTGCTCACGGCGGAGGTGCTCGCGCCGGTGGACCGCTACGGCGCCATCGTGACCTGCACGCTCCAGCAACGCCCGGCGGCAGGAGCCGTGCGGCTCTTCTGGGCAGTGGCGCTGGGCGAGGAGGAACTGCACCAGTTCGACGGGATACCCGAGCAACTCTGCGCCCAACTCACCGGGATGGCCGGCGCGAGCGCCGTCCTGGAGGACGCCGCCTTCCAACGTGAAACGGCGGTCGTGGTGGCGGCGGCGCATCCGGCAGACACCGACCGCGTCTGGATGGGGCGACTGGGCAAGCAGCAGGCGGCCGTCGTCGAGCGCACGCTGCTGCCCGGCCAGGATAGCGCTGTCCTGCTGGCCGGCTGGGGGCTGTGTGACTACAGCCGGCAGGCCGTGGCGCAGTCGCAGCGCCAGATCCACGACGGTCCCGGCACGCAGCACGGCTGGGGCGAGCGGCTGCGCAACGCCTGGTTCCAGACCTACGTCAGTCTGGCGCTTGATGCCGAGACCAGGGTGCGGCGAGACCAGGCGCAGCCCGAGCTCGCCCTCGCGGCGGCGCGCTCCTACTGGCAGGCGCGCGCCGGCAAGCTGCGTGTGCAGACGCCCGACCCCGCCTTTGACGCGGTCGCCTCCTTCACGGCCGGCATCAGCGACTACTGCGCCCAGCCTCCGGCCTACTTCCACAACGCCGACGCCGACGGGCACGTCTGGCCCTACATCTTCAGCTACCGGCAGTGGTACGCCAACACGGTGATCGGCGATCACGAGCGAATCGAGGAGACCCTCCGCTTCTACGCTACGCGCCAGCAGCCGGACGGTGGACTTACCGGCTCCGACATGGCGCTGCGCGACACGTGGTGCCAGACCTGGCAGCCCAGCTATGTGGACCAGCTCCACCAGCACTGGCGCTGGACCGGCGACACCGATCTGGTGCGCGACCTCTGGCCAGCCGTGCAGCGGGCGCTGGACTTCCAGCAACGTGTCCTCGATCCTAACGGCGACGGGCTGTACATCGCCCCCTCCAACAGCGAGTGGTGGGGCTGCGACTTCCACTGGAAGGGCCCCAAGGCCGCTCTGGCGTCGGCGATCACCTGGCGCGCCTTCGTCTGCGCGGCGGAACTGGCCGGGGCGCTGGGCGATGCCGAAGCCGAGCACACCTATCGCGCCGAGGCGGCGCGCATGCGCGAGCGCATCTTCGCCGAGCTGTGGCAGCCGGCACGGGGGCTCTTGTGCTCCGTCTACGCCGGCGA
>DHIZ01000424.1:0-18169 GCA_002404055.1 Chloroflexi bacterium UBA4733 | reverse complement strand
GAGCGGCAGGCGCACACCATGCTGCGCTTCATCCGTGACGAGCTGGTGGTCCGGTCGTCGCAGGGCAACGCCTACATGTTCATGAATGACTGGTGGCCCCTGGTCTGGAGCCACCACATGGTTTCTCCCGGAGAGACCAGCGAAGCCTGCCTGGCTTTCTTCAAGAGCGGCGACGCCGAAACCGGCTGGGCGCTGCTGCAGCCGGTCGCGCACAGCGTTCTGCGCTCGGCCTCCCCGAACTTCCAGCCGGTGATGACGCCCAACGGCGGGCAGGACTTCCTGCAGCACGACTTCGGCATGAGTTGGGGGCCGTACATCCGTGCGGTGGTGGAAGGGCTGTTTGGCCTGGATGCCCACATGCCGGAGGGCAGATTGATCGTCGCCCCCAACCTGCCGGCTGCCTGGCAGGAGGCGAGCATCGACGTGGCTGACTTGGGCTATCGCTACCAGCGCGACGCGACCGGCATCACCCTGCAGATCCGCGCGGCCCGGCCGCTCGCCGTGCAGGTGGCGCTGCCGGTGCGCACCGCCGTGCGCGCGGTGCGTGTGGACGGCGCACCGGTTGCCTACCGCCTGGAGCCGGCGGTGGGGCGTTGCCTCCTGCGCCTGGAAACGCCAGCGACCACCCAGGCGACGGTCCGGGTTGACCTGGCGCCGGAGCCGGTCCAGGTGTTCTATCCGGCGGAGGTAGTGGCGGGTGAGCCGCTCGCCCTCCAGGTGCAGGCAGGAGAACTGCTCGGGGTGACCACTGCCCAGGGAGACGTGCTGTCGTATGCCACGACCGGCTCCGGCGCGACGGTCAGTCTGGAGGGCACGGGGCCGACGACGCTCTTCGCCGAGGTGCAACAGCAGAACTGCCGCTTCTGGGAGCCGCTCGACCTGCGCCTTGGTCCACCGGCGCTGTCGGCCGCTGCCGGCTACGACGCCTCCGTCGGCGTGCTGCGCTGGATGCTGCGCAACCGGACAACACGGCCGCTCGAGCTGACCGGCCAGTGCCGTTTCCTGGGGGAAGAGCAGCCTTTCTCCGGGCAGCTCGCTGCGCAGGCGACGCTGGAAGTTCGCCTGCCGCTCACGCCCGGCCAGCGTGCCCAGATGCGGCCGGGCTGTCACCCGCTCACGCTAACCTGGTCGGCAGCGGACGGGCGCCCGTGGGTAGACGAGCTCACCTGCACCTGCTGGGAGCCTGCTGTCTGGGGCGCGGCGTCCGGGCGGCTCGTCCCGGTCGACCTCCGCGAGCAGTACAACGACAACGCCCACCTGGCGCTCACCCGGCGCTTCATTTACGACGATGGCGGCATTGATCAGTTCTCAGCGTACACCCTGCAAGATGGCTACGACGGTTACGAGCCTCCGCCCAAGCTGGACATCACTCAACTCCCCGAGCGCCTGACGACCGGCTGCGGGGTGCCCTTTCTCACCGGTGGCAGCGCCGGGCAGAACGCGCTCGTGCTGGCGAACTGGCCGCCGTACCACTTCCCAGCCGGCATTCACTGGCCGATCGATCGTCACCTCCACGAGGTCTATCTGCTACTGGCCGCCAAAGTTGTGCCGATGAAGAACTACGTGGCCAACGCTCGCGTGACCGTCACCTATGCCGACGGCTCGGCTGAGACGACGGCGCTGATTCCGCCGCACAATCTGGACTGCTACTACCAGCACTTTAGCGAGCAGGGTTTTCCAGTAGAACTGGGGCCGAAGCCGCGCGGCATCCTCAGCTCCAGCCAGTATGCGCGCGACTACAACCTGCTGCACGCCGACGTGGTGAACATTCCCTGCGATCCCCGGAGGCAGGTGGTGTCACTGGACGTGCAGGTGCTCTGCACGGAGTGTCTCCTCGAGGTCCTGGGCCTCACGCTCCTGGAAGCGGAAGGCGCGCAGGGGTGAACATCGGATCCACGCATTCGCAGAGGAAGGAGTTAGCGCTGAACATCCAGTGGGAGGTCCCACCTTCCATCCGGCGTTGTCACCCATGCGCGCTCGCGTCCCGGTCGCCGACATTGTCTATGCCTACTCTAACCTTCCAGACCTGCCGTAGTAAACCACATCACCGTAACAGTCGATGAAGCTTTTCACGCTGCTTGGTTCCTCAGACGGCTGAAGCTCGACCGCCTCATCGTTGTCACCCACGGTGAGGACGTACCAGGCGTCTGTTTGCGTGGGAAAGCGCCAGGTATCAGGGGCTATTCGCTCCGCGAGCAGCGCGCCTTGCGGTCCCGTCAGCCGTACCGGGTCGCTACTGTCGTAGCGAAACAATCTCACCGTGCAGACCTGGCCCTGGAGGCTATGGATTTCAACGCGCTCGGTTCGGCCGTGGCGACACCGCGCGGAGATCAGAAACGCGCCCTCGCCACGCAGGTCCTGGAAACTGCAGGCCGCGATGCGGGCCGGTACGGCCGGGAAGACCCGTAAGACGCCCCGGTGCGACTGCAGAAGCATCTCGTTGATAATGCAGAGAAAGGCCGAGGGGCCCTCAAGAAACTGGAAGTGCCGGTTGCGGCCATGCCGGGTGTTCCCGGCTGCCACAATAACCCACTGCGCTCGAGGCTGATCGCCGAAGTCGTAGGCCGCACGCTTGTCCCCGAATGTCCGGAACACTCCATTGGAAACGATCGTGAACATGCCGTTGGGCTTCAGAAACTCGCTGAGTCCGACGTCCATCAAATAGTGGTCTACCTGCTCGGCTCGGCGCAAGCGAGCCGAACCGAGCGCCTGGGTCGTCCAGGCTTGAACATCGGACAGCGACGTACGACCGACGAAGGACAGGCGCTGGGCCCGTTCGTGGAACGTGTCAATCGTGCGCGCGGCCACTTCCGCGAGCGGCTGATCGGCATCAATGTCTCCGCCCGGATAGACCATCGCGAAGAGCCCGGTGTGCTCCATGAGCAGATCCTCGGGGGCCGTAGCAGAATCCAAGAATCGCCCGTTGTGCTGTGGATAGTCCGGGTACTTCTCCAGGCACTCGATCACCTGTGGCAGGTACGGGGGTTGCCGGCCGAGGACGCGGCAGGCTTCTCTGTAGGCTTCCCACACCACCTTGATCAGGGCGAGATCGTTATTCACATTGTACGCTGGCAGTGGTCCTTGTTCCGGCGCCCAGGATGGCCCGATCATCAGTTGACCATTCGGTGTCGTCGCAGTGAGGGCGAGGTAGAACTTACTGGCTTCCTCCAGAATGGGGAACGTGGTATCGCGAAGGAACTGTTCATCCAGTGTGTAGCGGTAATGCCACCAAAACGGAATGACGTAATAGGCGCTGGAGACCTGCATCATGCGGTAGTAGTTACGGGTCATGTCCAGCCCTGAATCGGGAGCGGTGGCAATCGGGTACTTGGCCCCATCGATTTGGTAGTGCTCCCAGGTCTGTTGCTTCACACGTGGCAGCATCTTGGAAAATGTCGTGAAGTACGGCTCGCCCAGCTCGACATGGTTGGCCGAGAACAGATACCAGTGGGCCATAGAGACGTTGTAGTCCCCATGGTAATCACCATGCCATGCGGGCGACTTGGTCATGTTCCAGAGACCAAACAGGCCCGGGGCAGTGCTGCCCCGGCAGGTCGAGGCGAGCTGATAGAGGGAGAAGTACCAGAGCGCCTCCAGGAAGCGATCCTGGAGTTCCACGCCGGAGCGGTCCCAGAAGACTGACCACCACCGTCGCTGCTGCTGATGGCCCTCCTCGAAGCCCCCCGCTTCCGCTTGTGCCAGCGTGTCGATCGCCCGCTGCAGGGGATCGTTGCACTCTTTGGAGGTAGCCACCGTGAGGTAAAGCGTGTACACCGGTCCGAGCGCCATCTGCGGCATGAGGGCCGCCGTACGGACCTCGTGCGATAGCATCACGGGAGGTTCCACCGCAACGCCACTCACTGCCACGGCCATGACGTACGTGAAGCCATCCGGAAAGACGTAGCGGATGAACAGGATGCCGCCATGCACGCCCGTTTGGGGCAGCCCGAGCGTCTCGTCAAACTCCCGACTGAGCACGATAGGTTGCCGGTGCGCCTGTCGAAAGTGGTCATGCACCCAGGTGTTTTCCACTCGAATTGCCAGGACGTTCGCCTCCGGGGCGACGAAGCCCTGGACCCGCACCGCCTTCGTCGATAACTCGTACTCGCATTCCACCGTGGCGTCGACGAGGCGGAGCCGCTGGCTTTGCCGGCAGAGGGTCGCGTTGAGGGGGAGAAAGCCCTCGTCAATACCCAGCGAGAGCGTGCCACAGGGCTTGGGGCAAGGGTAGGGAACGTCGTAGCCGGGTTCCTCCCGGATTGCTCGGCGCGCCTGCTCCGGGTCGGTCTTCAGCAACTCCTTGAAGCGGTCGAACGGCACCAAAGGATCTTCCCGGAAGCGGTAGTCCCAGACATCCAGCTTGGTGACGCCGAAGACAAGCCGATCGGGGTCTTCCGGCTGCCAGATCATGGCGCCGAAGTGCCCATTCCCGATGGGGAAGCCATCCGCCCAGGTGCGCGGTGCGACTTCGTAGATGAGGTCATGCTGGGTAGCCATTCGCTCTCCACGACCCATGTCAGCCCCTTTCCTTACATGCGCGCTCGCCGACACTGTAGCCGATGCGCGGCGCCTGCGCAATGGACGCAACCGTGCCCATTCTTGCCCTACGCGGTCATAAGCGCTCAGTTGTAATGCGCGTCCCCTCGCAGCGGAACGCGGCCGACGACTGCCCAACCGCGACGGTATTGTGGTTGTACCACGGGACCGCGCCGAGCAAGTCGTCGCGCAGGCCGAGGCGACCATGCAAACGGAAAATCTGGTGCGTCAGGCGATCCTGCGGGGCATGGCTCCCCAGGAGGCCTACCTCAAGTATGGTAAGTTCTGAGAACGGCACGAAAGGACGGACACTGTTGGAAGAGTTGGACGAACTCGCCGCGGGCCCCAGCGAAGGCGCGCCGTTGCGGGAGGACCCGACACTGGCGCCGCTGCCCGAGCACGACCTCGCCTTCCCACAACCGATCACCCGCTGGGACGAGGCGCTGCCGCTGGGCAACGGTCTCCTCGGCGCGCTGGTCTGGGGGGACGGCCGGCCGCTCCGGCTCTCCCTGGACCGCGCCGACCTCTGGGACCTGCGGCCGGTACCCGAATGGGACAGCCCTGACTATCGCTACGAGACGATGCGCCGCTGGGTGGCCGAAGGACGGATCGAGGACCTCCACCGGCTGTACGACCGACCGTATGCGGACCACCCCGGTCCGACCAAGATCCCTGCGGGGCGACTGGAGTTGACCTTCGCTGCCGGCGTCACCGTCACCGGCAGCCGCTTGCGCCTCAGCGACGCGACGGCCGAAGTGACCCTTGCCGACGGAGTGGGGATCGAGACGTTTATCCACGCGCAGCAGCCGCTGGGGCTGCTGCGGTTGGCCGGGGGAGAGGTACCGGACGTCCGCGTCGTTCCCCCGGCCTTCGCGCCGGGCGGTGACACCGTACGGCCAGGCGACCAGAGCTCCGGGCCGCTGAGCGATCTGGGCTACGGCCCGGCCCAGGCCATGCAGCAGGACGAGATGCTCGGCTTCGTTCAGACCGGCTGGGGCGACTTCCGCTACGCCGTCTGCGCGGGCCGGCGTCTCCAGGCTGATGGGAGCCGGCTGGTCGCCTGGACCATTGCGTCGACCACTGATGGCGCCGACCCCTGGCAGGTGGCCGCCGAGCGGGTGCGAGGGGCGCTCGACCAGGGCTGGGAGCGACTGCTCGGCACGCACACGACCTGGTGGCAGCGCTTCTGGGAGCAGGCAGGCGTGCGGCTGCCCAACCCCACGCTGGAAGCGCTCTGGTACCGCGAAACATACAAGTTCGGCGCCGCCGCCCGGCGCGGCGCGCCGCCGATCAGCCTGCAGGCCGTCTGGACGGCCGACGAGGGCGGCATCCCGCCCTGGAAAGGCGACTACCACCATGACCTGAATACCCAGCTCAGTTACTGGCCCTGCTATGCCGGGAACCACCTGGAAGAGGGGCTCGGCTATCTGGACTGGCTCTGGCAGACGCGCGCGGAAGCCTTCACCTACACGCACCGCTTCTTCGGCAAGCCGGGCCTGAACGTTCCCATGACCGCCGACCTGCTGGGCCGGCAGATCGGTGGCTGGCATCAGTACACGCACAGCGCCACCACGGCGGCCTGGCTGGCCCAGCACTTTTATCTGCACTGGCGCTACAGTCAGGACCGTCGTTTCCTGGAGGAGCGCGCCTACCCCTACCTGGCCGAGGTCTGCTCCTTCCTGGAGGCGATCACCGAGTTTGACCCCAACGGCAAACGTTTCCTGCCGCTCAGTTCATCGCCGGAGATCAACGATAACCGTCTGGAAGCCTGGCTGCCGCCAACCTCCAACTACGATCTGGCGCTCCTGCACTGGTCCTTTACCGCTGCGACGGAACTCGCCGCCGAGCTCGGCCGCCCCGCCGAGGTGCAGCGCTGGCAAGACCTGCTGGCGACGCTGCCGGATTTCAGCTACGCCGACGACGGCCGGCTGCTGGTGGCGCCGGGAATGCCCCTGGCCGCCTCCCACCGGCACTTCTCCCACCTGATGGCGATCCATCCGCTGAGCCTCATCGCCTGGGAAGACGGCGAGCCGGCACGACGAGCGATCCGCGCCGCCCTGGCCGAGCTCGCCCGGCTGGGTCCCGACCAATGGTGCGGCTACAGCTACGCCTGGCTGGCCAGCCTGGCGGCACGCGCGGGCGAGGGGCCGCGCGCCGAGCGCGCCCTCGAGATCTTCGCCACCGCCTTCTGCTCACCGAACAGCTTCCACCTGAACGGCGATCAGACCAGGAGTGGCTACAGCCGCTTTACGTACCGGCCCTTCACGCTGGAGGGGAACTTCGCGGCGGCGGCGGGGGTGCAGGAGATGCTGCTCCAGAGCCACCGTGGCCTGCTGCGCCTGTTCCCCGCTCTCCCCGCCACCTGGAACGACGTGGCCTTCCGGACCTTGCGCGCCGAGGGCGCCTTCCTGGTCTCGGCCGAGCGGCAGAACGGGAGGACAGCGCGCGCCGAGGTCTCCGCCGAGGCGGGGGGCCTGCTGCAACTGCGCGACCCCTTCGACAGCGCACCGTTTGCCGCCATAGTTCGTGGTCCGGGTGGTGAGCGGCTGGCGGCGACGCCGGAGTTACGTGACGGAATCCTGCGGCTGCACCTGCCAGCCGGAGCGACCATCACCTTCTCATCCAAAGGATGGTGAACTGCAGCGGATACCCAACTACTCTTTGCTGCCTTGAGGCATCTTCCCGCCAGCGGTGATGATCGTGGCGGCGTCGACCAGTCCTGCCACGGCATAGAAAACGTCCAACGGACGGCGCCCCTGGTGCTGTGACGTGCCCATTGGGTGCCTCGCCTACGCTGCCCACCACCCCTTCCCACGAGGAGGGACGTAGTTGTGGGTAATCACCAGACGGTGCTCCTTGACAGGTTCAGCGTTGTGTGGCATTCTGCAAACGTTCACAGTCGGCGCAGCAGGCAGGGCTGCAACATTGGAAAGGGAGGGTATGGGAGACCTTGTCGACGTGTCTCACGAACCAGCGGGCGCGCAGCGTGGGAGGCGCTTGGCTACGGCATGTTCATCCATTTCGGTATGAGCACCTTCAATGGTGACGAGTTGTCCAGGGGCGACCGTTCCTCGATGCTGTACGCACCCGATGACCTGGATGTCGACCAGTGGATCCGTGTTGCGCGCGACGCTGGGATGCGCTACGCCGTGCTGACGGCGAAGCACGTTTCCGGCCACTGCCTCTGGCCAAGTAAGCATACCGACTACGATGTGGAGACGAGCGGCTGCCGGACTGATGTCGTCGCGTCGTTCGTCTCCGCTTGCGCTAAATACGGCGTCGTGCCGGGTCTGTATTACTGCTCCTGGGATAATCATCATCGCTTCGGCTCGGTAACGCCGTCATTCGCGCGTGAGCAGTCTCCGTTCACCACCGAAGCCTACCGGGTGTTCCAGATGGCGCAGCTTGACGAGTTGCTGACGGGCTATGGCCCGCTGGGTGAGGTCTGGATTGACATCCCGAATGTGCTGGGGGCCGATGGACGGCGAGTGCAATACCAGCAGATCGCCGGCCTTCAGCCGGAGGCGGTGATCATGATGAACCACGGCATCGGCGACGGCGCACGTCTGAATCTTGACCGTGCCTGGCCAACCGATCTCATGGCGATCGAGCGTTTTCTGCCGAACTCGAACCACGGGTACAACCCCTGGTTTCGCATCGCCGCCAAGCAGGAGGGCGAGCAGGACTGCTACATTCCCGGTGAGGTATGTGACCCGCTCCGTTACGCGTGGTTTCATGTGGACAACGACAAGCCCCGTAGCGGAGCGGAGCTCCTGGGGATGAGGCTGATCTGCCGGGAGCGCAGCGTCAACCTGCTGCTCGACGTCCCGCCGGATCGGCGCGGGGTGATCCCCCAGCGGTCTGTTGATGCGCTGATGCAACTTGGCGAGGATTTTGGCCGCGTTGGGTGAAGAGTGATGACGAGTGAAGGCATGGCAGACCACGGTATCAGTGATGTGGTGACCCGAGTTACACGCCGGGTCGTCGTGTGCGGACTTGGTGTGAGTGGCTTGGGAGTGCTGACTGCTTCGCTGCTGGCGGCGTGCGGCGCAGTTTCCGCGACGTCGCAGACAGCGGCAACGACGACACCTGCCTCCTCAACCAGCCCTGCGCTACGCGCTGCCAGCAGCACAACGGCGTCGACGACAAGCGCCACGCCGCCGGCAGCTTCGTCCACTTCGACCAGCGTCGCTGCGGTCGGCCGGCAGCCGGTGACGATTCGAGCCTTGCACCTCTGGTCGCCGGCGGGTATGGCCGTTCAGACCCAGTTCGATGCCCGTTTCCAGACGCAGCATCCCGACGTTCACATCTCCGCCGAAAATCTGGCCTTCTCGGCTGACACCACTTCCAAGTTGCTGGCGCTGGCCGCCGCCGAGAGCCTTCCTGATATTGTGCGCGCGCACCCGAATTACGAGGTGCGATTTGGTGCCTCGAACATCTGGGTCGATCTGACTGCCTACGTCGCCCGCACGAGCGACTTCAACCTGAAGGGCGACTTCCTGCCGGTGTCGTTGCAGTATCACCAGCGCGCCGGCAAGCTCAACGCCATCCCCTTTACCGCCGGAACCTATGTGCTCTTCTACAACAAAGACCTCTTTGATAAGGCGGGGGTGGCCTATCCCACCGACCAGTGGACCTACACCGGCGACTTCTTTGACGCGCTGAAGAAGCTCACCCAGACGACAGGTTCGACGCGCTCAATCGGCTGGTCCGGGCAGATGCCGGGCATGGACGTTTGGAGCGATCCCATCTTTCTGCATCCCTGGGGCGGCGCCTTCCTCAACGAGGCCGAGAGCGCCTGCCAACTTGACCAGCAGGCGTCGCGTGACGCGCTCACCTGGTGGTTAGACCTCAAGAACAAGTACAAGTTCACTCCCCAGCCGGAGGATAAGATCAGCGGCGATCCCTTCGTCACGGGCCGCGCTGCCCTCTACTATCAGCTCCCTCTGCAGTTGATTACGATGCAGCAATCCCACGTTGGATTCAACTGGGACGTGGCGCAACTCCCCAGTGGCCCAACCACTCGCTCGACCGGCATCGGCGCGGGCGGCTACGGTATGACGAGCAGCAGCAAGCATCGACCGGAGGCCTGGACCTACCTCAACGACTATATGTCGACGGCGGGGCAGACCTTCATGTTCGCGGAGAGTGGCCTCGACCTGCCGGCGAGGCTGTCGGCCCGGCCTGCTTTCCTCAAACGGCAGGGAAATCCGGCGCACGTCCAGGCCTTTGTCGATGCCGGTGCGCACGCCATCACGTTGCGTCCTTTCGGGCCGGAGGGCCCCGACGTCATCAGCAAGGCGGCGCCGAGCTGGAACGGCGCCCTCACCGGGAAGAGCGACGTCTCCACCGTGACAAGTCAAATCTGCCAGGCTGTTAACGCTTCATTGCTGCAATCATCGTCGTAAGCGTGATATCCGCATCCGAATCACCTGATATGATTGGCAGCCAATGAACGTCATCGTCATCCTCTGTGATACCTTGCGGCGGGATCATTGTGGCCCTTATCACCAGGGCCGCCCGCTGAACGAATGCTGGAGCGCGGAAGCGCCGCCGTGGGTCGTGCCGACGCCGAACATGGACCGCCTGGCGGCACGGGGCACGGTCTCCGGCCCGCCCAACCGCTCCTTGCGCTGGGCGGTCGACGAGGGCTACCGCATCAGCTACCTCGTCACCGACCACTTCCACCTCTGGGAGCAAGGCTCCGGCAACTACCACATGGGCTACAGCGGCACTGCACCAGTCACCGCTGCCGGAGAACCAGCCGCTGTACTGGCACAGTCCCTACCTGGCGAAGTTCCTTCCCTGCGGCCTCGGTCCGTACCAGGATGGCTATCGGGTGGCGCAGACGCCCTCCTGGCCGGCGCCAACCTGGTTGAGCGACACGGCGACCGATCCAAATGAGCTGGAGAACCTGGCGGAATCACGGCCTGACATGCTGCGGACGATGCAGCAGGCGCTGTGCGGGAAGCTGCAGGAGGTCGGCGCGCCGAACGAGCAACGAGTACGGCTCGGGTTGACGTGATGGGGGCAAATCGCCGACCAGGAGCCGCGTATTCCAAGGAGGCGCTGAGGGGGCCGATTCCCGGCGCCCAGGCAGGCGGGACGGTTACTGACAGTTGTCATTTTACGCCCCAAAATGCACATAGGCTTCACGGCCAAAGGGCGACGGCAAGGCGCGCACCAGGTTCTACTGCATTCGTGCAGTGTCCCGGAGCCCCGTCCTTTTGGCAGCAATCAGCCTGCGTCACACTGTGGGGTACCGCAAGCCATTCCATCTGTTGACAGATGGTAGCATACAGGGTACAGTGTCGCATGTCAAGCATGGGTTGCCCGGTTCAGGGGCAACCGGCGGCAGCCATTCGTCGCCTCTTGGCAGGCGTAGCGTTAGGAGTGCCAGCATGCTTTCTTCGCGGTGGTCCCATGGGCATCTTTCACGGCGCACGGCGCTCGTAGCGAGTGTGCAGTTTATCGCAGCGGTAGCGCTCTCTGCCTGTGGCGCGTCATCGACGACAGCCACATCGTCCCAAACCACGACGGCGCCACCGACGACAGCAGCGGCGGTAACGACGGCGGCAGCGACGAGCTCCGCGGCATCGAGCGCGGTCACCACGAGCTCCGCGGCGAGCATTGCCGCAGCCAGCACGACGGCCACGACCGCCAGCGCGGCCACGGCGACGACTACCAGCAGCGCGACGACGGCGGCCACGACGGTTTCCGCCGCTCCTGCGACACCGACCGTCAACCCTAATGCCTTACAAGTCTGGCAGCCGGGCTGGGCCATGACCAGCGACATCGTCAAGGGGTATCAGCAGTCGTTTGACGCCCTGGCTGCCAAGAATCCAAAACTCACCGCCCAGGTGAACCTGGGTACTCCCTTCCCAGACAAGTTTCTGACCGCCTCCGCGGCAGGTACGCCGCCGGACCTCGTCTTCATCCCGCCGGAAGGTGGCTACCCGCAAGACTGGGCCAACAAGCAGATCGTCAAGAACCTCGACAGCTACATGCAACGCGACAAGCTGTCGATCGCCGACTTCTTTGCCCCGGCCTGGCAAGGGAGCCTTTTCAACGGGCACCAGTACGTGATGCCGATTCAGGTTGACCCCAACTTCCCCATGGTGTACAACAAGGCACTGTTGCAGGAGGTCGGCATCGCCGCGCCACCGGCAACGGTGAGCGACCTGGATGATGCCAATCAGAAGCTCTTCCGGAAAAACGGGGCGAGTATTAGCCGGTTGGGTATCTTACCGCCCTGGCAGACCTACGGGTCGGGCAACTCTTTGCTCACCTACTTCGCCGTCTTCGGCGGTGGCTATTTCGCCCCCGGCGCCACGGATCAAAGCAAGCTGGATATGACGCAGGCCGGGAACGTCGCGGCGCTTACCTGGATGAAGAAGTATGCCGATCTGTTCGGCGGCTATGCCGCCATCCAGGCGTTCACCGGCACCTGGGGAAAGTTAGGATATCCAGATGGCATGGCGCACGGCTTCGTGACGATGGGTCCCATGGTCTCGGCCAACTACACGTCGGCGGTGAAGGCTGCCAAGGGGAGTGCGTATGCCGATTCCTTCGTCGCAGCGGAGATGCCGGTGGCGCCAGGGGTGAAGGCCGATCCTGGCTGGCTGGGCGGTTGGGCGATGAGTATCCCCAACGGAGTCAAACGGCCGGACGATTCCTGGACGGCGCTCTCCTGGTTCGGCGGATCGCCCGAGGGGACAGACACCTGGGCGGAGATCAACGGATTCCTTCCGGTCTACAAGAAGTCGCCCTACCTGGCGAAGATGGCCGCCGACCCCGTGGTCAGCGTGTACATCAAGGTGTTGCAAAACTCCTATGTGGTGGCGCCGTCGCCACTCGGCTGGCAAGATATCCCCGCCAAGGCCTCCGACACCCTGCTCCTTGATACTGTGCAGGGCAAGACGGATATCAGTACTGCGCTCCAGCAATTCCAGCAGGTCGCCCAGGCCGCACTGGACAAAGCCAAGGGCGCATAGCATCTTGGCCCGCTATCGTGCCGCGATCATCGGCTGTGGGCGGATTGCCCACGGGCACGCGCGCGGCTATCGCGCGCAGCCGGATGTCGATCTGGTGGCCTGCGCCGACATTGCTCCAGAGGCGCTGCAACGCTTCGCTGACGAATTTGGCATCCCGGGCCGCCATCTCTCCCTGGAGGAGATGCTGGACCGGGAACGCCCCGATGTCGTATCGGTCTGCACGCACGAGCCGCTGCACGCGCCGGTGGTCCTGGCGGCGGCGAAATACCAGCCGCGCGGCATCCTCTGCGAGAAGCCGATCGCTCTCACCTTGCCCGATGCCGACGCCATGATCGCCGCCTGCGCTGCGGCCGGCACGCTGTTGGTCATCGGGCACCAGCGCCGCTTTAGCCCGCAGTACATCGCCGCGAAGCGCACCCTGGATTCGGGAGCCATCGGTGAGGTGACGACCATCCTGGCCCACGGCCACCCTGGCAGCAGCCTGCTGGTCGACGGCACGCACACGATTGACCTGGTGCGCTTCTTTCTCAACGACGCCCCGGTGTCCTGGGTCTTTGGTCAGATCGACGACTCGGCTCTACGCGAAGCGTGGAGCCATCCGGCCGAGACGGCGGCGCTGGGCTGGATCGGCTTCGCCAGTGGCGTCCGCTGCCTGCTCACCGATGGCGGCGTGCGCCTGGACGGTCGCCTGGAGGGGTTGGGGCGCGATGTCACGGGGCCGAACTATCATCACATCACCCTCCTCGGCAGCGCCGGCCAGTTGAACATCGGCGGTGACCACGTCGATACCGGTACGCCAATGGTGACGGTGCAGCGTGGGCCGGTACAGGAGGAGGTTCCCCTGCCCTGGCCGTTGGCGGGCGACGACATGCATCTGCCGCCCTTTTCGGAGGAGATACGCGTCTTGTTGCGCTGCCTGGAGACCGGCGCGCCGCACCCCCTGGCCGCAGCCGGCGCGCGAACCACCCTCGAAGTGCTCCTGGCAATCTACGAGTCGGCGCGCCGCCGCGCGGTGGTAGCGCTCCCGCTGGAGGTGAGGGACAATCCGCTGTTCGCCCTGCGGGAGGCCCTCACCCAGCCCGCTATTCCGCTCCAGCCGGGGTCGTTGAAGCAATAGAGAGAAAACTCATGCGTCTGGGAATCGTGCAGCATTCACTCGGCACCGGCCGGGATCCGCTCGCCGCCATCGCGCGGGCCAGGGAACTCGGTGTGGACAGTCTGGCTCTTGGCCTGGGACCTGCCGTCGACGACCCGGCGCTCCTCGCCACGATTGGGGCGGAAGCAGCGGGAGCCGGCCTGGCCCTGGAAACAAGTTGGGGCGACAGGTACATCACCAACGGCGCGGCGCAAACTGTCGAGGCGTTCGTCTCCTTCGTTCGCACCTGCTGTAAGCCGCTGGGCATCACGGTCATCGGCACGGCCTCCGGTTCCGACCGCTGGCGGCGCGACCCACCCCTGGCGGAGCAACTCGACAGCATGGTGGCAGCGCTGACGCCCCTGGCTCGGGCTGCCGCCGACGAAGGCGTCGTGCTGGCGCTGGAGAACCACGCCGACTATCGTGGGCACGAGGTTGCCTCGATCATCCGGCGTGTCAACAGCCCGGGCTTGCGCGCTCGGCTCGATACCGGCAATGCCTATGCCGTCATGGAAGAGCCGGAGGCCGCGACGACGGCCCTGGCTCCGTTCACCGTCGCTACCCACATCAAGGACCTTCTCATCCGCCCCAAGCACCAGGGTTTGCTTTCACTGGTCGGCTGCGGCGTCGGCGAAGGTGACGTCAACGTGGCGGCCTGCGTCGCGCTCCTGGCAGCGCAGGCGCCTGACCCCGCTAACCTCGTCCTCTGTCTGGAGATCGAGCCGCCGCACGGCACGGACCTGTGGCCGCTGGCGCAACAGAGCGTCGCCTGGGTCCGCCAGCATCTTGCGACGTATTTGATATAGGAGTACGTATGAAGGTCGGACACACCGGGATCACCTGGGGCATACCGGGGGACGTTGAGCAGGCGTACCGTGATACGGCGGAACTTGGCTATCTGGGTTTCGAGACCTTTGCCCAGACTATCTTGACCTGGAATGCGCAACCGGGCGGCTACCGCGCGCTGGTGGAGCGCTACGGCATCCCGACCGGCGCCGCCTATTGTCATAAGACGTGGATTGATCCCGCCACGGCTGGCGAGGAACTGGCGGCGGCACGGCGGGAGGCCGACGCCCTGCGCTCAGTCGGTGGCCGGACCCTCGTGCTGCAGGCCGGCCGGCGCCTGGCGGGGGGCTATTCCGTCGACCAATTTCGCGCCCTGGCGACGGCCCTCAACGAGCTCGGCCGCTATTGCCGGGATTTTGGTATGCTCACCGGACTGCACCCCCACACCGGCACGGCCATCGAGACGCGTGCGGAGATTGATACCATCCTCGACCTGCTTGATCCCGCCTACGTCGGCTTTGCGCCGGACACTGGCCAGATCGCCAAAGGTGGCAGCGACATTCTGGAAGTGATGCGCACCCACCGCCGGCGCATCACCCACGTCCACCTCAAGGACTGGAACGGCAGCTACGACAAAGATGCCGAGGGCAAGGAGATCGACGCCAGCGGCTACGTCAACTACGAACCGGTCGGCAGCGGCATCCTGCCCATGCCCGCGCTCCTCGACCTGTTGATCGAGGACGGCTTCGACGGTTGGGTCAACGTCGAGCTTGATGGCACCCGGCGCGCCCCGCGCCCGCCGCGCGAAGCCGCCGCGATGAGCCGGCAGTATCTCGGACGGGTGCTCGGCGACCATGTCGCCTGGAAGGCGTAAGGCATAGGACAGGGAACTTCCCAAGCGATTCGTCGGAAAGCGAAGACAAGGTTCAAAACCGGAGCTTTCGATATTTCGATATGGCAATGTAGAGGGTCTCTAACGCAGGATCCCTCTGGTACGGGTGGGTTGGGTTCGTTCAAACTTTAAAGTCAGTTTGAACCTTGTTTTATCGACGCCGCCGCTGGTAGGTAGTCCATGACAGATAGCGCACGGACGGCGGCGCGGACATCTCCGCACGCCGCCGAAAGGGGGTCCCTTGTTTGCTGAACTAGGATTTTTCACTTTTATTAGTGAGTTGCCTATTGACTTACTGGGCGTTCCGGGTAAATAATGCCCATGGGGAGAATGACGGAGCAAAGTCTATGGTGAGGCAGGGGAACAATGCAGGATCGTCAGAACCGGGCGACGCATGCAGCTAAGCAGAATCACCTTACCTTTCGGGTTATGGTTTTTCAGCGCGGCAGGCAGTGGTATGCGGAGTGCGTAGACCTTGACCTCATTGTTGCCCGCCCAACCAGGTAGACAGCCTTTCAGGAACTTACCCGACAGGTCGTCGGACATGTCCAGACCGTCCTTGAGGACGAGTTGCCTGTCTATCTTCTTCACCGTCCTGCCCCGTGGCTGCATCGCTTGCACTGGATGGTTTATGCAGCGCGTGTAAAGCTGGGTGAACTTCTACGCCCGAATCATTCAGGCAATTGCCCCATTCGTATACAAAGTCCACACGCAGGGCATGCCTAAACGTTATCCGCCGCTGTCGCCGGAGGAAGTCCGCATCAAGCTGATTGTTACCATTGACGAATAGCCGTTTTACGTCGCGCCGCTGCCAGCCTATCGTTCCTGCGTTGGGTGGTGACGGGCGGAACTGGCGAGTTGACGAACCGTCTGCTACCCTCGCATGCGATGCACGGTAGGCAGGCCAGTACCCAACTCGGCCCGGAGCATGGCGCCTTCGTTGAGGTCAGGAGTCGCACGCTTCGGGTGCTGAACGCGCCGTCCGGTTGCGGAACAGCCGTTCTTGGGGCATTCTGACGCCAGTTCACGCACGTTCTGAAGGGGGAAGCCTGGTTCAACCGTCTCTTGCATCTGTTCTGCCTGGGCCGTGCGGTCAGCCGTGGGTGGCCCGCGCTCGTTTGCCCGCTATGAGGTTCGCCGCCAGAAGCGCAAGCACCACGGCCGCGCTCTGCGCGTCGGCGCGGGTACCCGCTACCGTGCTACCCGGCCGCCGCGACATCTGGGCCGATAGCGAGTCGGTCGCCGGAGGGCGGCGCCGCTTCACCAGAGGCTTGCGCGACTCCCGCCCGTTCAAGGTTGAGCTGAAGCAGCCGCCGTAAGATGTCTTCGTCCGTCAGGTCGTGTGGCCAGCCGTAGGCATCCAGCACCGCCGCATCGAGGGTGCGATGGGCCAGGTCGAGCCAGGTGGGACGCTGGTTATACAGGTTGGTGAGCGTGCGCCGCTTCAGTTCCTCCGCCGAGGCGTCCGGCGGGTTCAGCCAGGCATCGCGCTTTCTCACGAGTTCTTGCGTCGCTTCAGCTATGGCTTGGACGAGCGGATCGTTCTCGGGCTCTTGGTCGGGTGGCCAGGGGAACGGGAATGTGTCGAACGTCGTGGTCGGCGTGTAACGAGGGTCGTTGCCGACGCCAAGCCACGTGCATAGAGCGAGTGACCAAAGTTCGTGCAGCTTCGATTGCAAGCAGCCGAGAAAGTAATCATCGTCTCGGGAGATCGCCACCACCGCCCCATCGGGCAGCGTCGCGGCATTCACGTACACGAATATTCGATGTTTGGCAACACGGGGTGTCACGATGTATCGGCTCAGGCCCAGTACAGCCGCGCGGAGGTCGAGAGCAGGCCTGCCATGCAACCACCAATGACGGCGCTCCAATGGGTTCCGAACGTTGTCGCGCACCGGCTTTACGTGCCGACGAACGTACTCATATGGCTGCTCGTAAAGTGCTGCGGTGGCTTCCTCCATGTCGATGCCAAAGTCGACGATCCACATCCGTTGCGGACGGCGAACGATATCTAGACCGTTTATCCAGGGCCTAACAACGTCGCGGTTTGGGCGCCCGTTCGGGTTGACCGGTGCGGCCAGCATAGACTCAGCCAAGGCTTCGGGAATATCGAAGGCGCCTTTCTTCATGTCCCCGATGAAGGCCAACCCTCTATTCTCCTGTAAACGCTGAGCCTGAGTTAGGTCTAACCCGGCCCGAAGGTCGGCACTGATGCTCGGTATGGTAGCGCCATCGAGCACTCGCTCTTTCTCGCGGCCATCATCGAAGCCGAGCATGGAGACGCGCACTGCTGCGCCGTCCAGAATCCAAGGCCGGTCGCTCCAGGCCAAGAAAATGTCGCCCGTTTGCTTGATCCGGTCAAGCACCTTACGATTGGCCCCGCCCCGAATGGAGTTCGTCGCCAGGAGTCCCGCGCGTTTGGCGCGACCGTCGGCGATCTGCGCTCTCGCCCGCTCAAACCAGTAGCAGACAAGGTCGGCGGACGCGGGAACACGATCGCCGTAGAGGCGGAACAACGGCTCAGCATAGCCGTCGCCAAGTTCATGCCGCACCTTGTACCAGCCCAAGAACGGCGGATTGCCGATGATGATGTCCGCTTCCGGCCACGCCGGCTCGATGGGCAACCCCTCCTCGTTGAGTACGAGGATGGCGTCCATCTCCTTGATGTTGTCCAGCCGCCGCAGGATCGTGCCGGAGACAGTGGCGAAGCCGTTATCGTGCAGCCATTGCAGGTAGCCGATCCAGACCACGACTTGCGCCAACTCGTGGGCGTAGGGGTTGAGTTCGATGCCGTAGAGTTGGTCCGGCTTCACCTGGGGGAACCAG
>DHIZ01000092.1 GCA_002404055.1 Chloroflexi bacterium UBA4733 | reverse complement strand
GCGCGAGACGCGCGGCCACGCCCGCTTCGAGGGTGGTGCGAATGAGGGCAGGAACCAGCAGCCGGCGGTCACGATGCGCCGCATCTTCATCGAAACGAGCTTCCGGGAGCGGGCGCTTTCCGCCAGTTGCGCGGCCGGACTGACCAACAACCTCAATGACGGGATGGCCTGGGGACTGTTCCCTCTCTTCTTTGCGCGTCGTGGTCTCTCCCTGTCGGCGATCGGTCTACTCGTCGCTCTCTACCCGCTTGTCTGGGGTGTGGGCCAGTTGGGTACTGGCGCACTCTCGGATCGAATCGGCCGCAAGCGGCTGATCGCCGGTGGGCTGGCCGTCCAGGCGATCGCCCTTGCTGTGATCGCCATCGGAGGCGGCTTTGCCACCTGGGCCGTCGGGGCAATCGGCCTGGGCCTTGGGACCGCCATGGCATACCCCACACTGCTAGCGGCAATCGGAGATGTGGCCCATCCGGCCTGGCGAGCGTCGGCCCTCGGCGTGTACCGGCTGTGGCGCGATGCTGGATTCGTGGTGGGCGCGCTCGTATCCGGCCTCGTGGCGGACCGCTTCGGGATGGTCGCGGCGATCTTGGTTGTGGCCGGCATCACCGCGATCGGCGCAGCCATCATCGCGGCTCGCATGTACGAGACGCACCCCCATGGCAGCGCACCCGCGGACGGTCTCGCATTGCTACGGTCATACGACGCATGACGTCCAGGTTTAGGGGCGCCGCGGATCAGTTCGGCATCGCCTACGACCGTCGGGCGACGGACTATGCAGCCGCAATCGCGCCGACCTTCGGGCCCGTTCACCACCGGATCGTCGAGTTGGCACAGATCAGGCCAGGCATGCGGGTTGTCGATCTGGCGACCGGCACGGGTGGCGTGGCTCGTGAGGCAGCCGCGGCCGGTGCGCACGTTACCGGCCGACTTCGGCCCGACGGTCTTGGAGGCGCTTCTGGGCGTTCAAGCTTGAGCCACCCCGACTCGCGCAGGACCACAGTATCCCGGCGGCGCAACGCGCAGCCGCGACTGAGTTTGACGGCAACGCTGAGGGCAACGTCGCCGGACTCTGGCGAACATACTATTCCTAGATGAAAGTAGCGCTCCGAGCCGGTCCGCTCGCCGACCTCAGCACGGCAATCGTCGGTTTAGGCCTCACCGCTGTCACTGTGGCAGCTTGGGCGGGCGTGTTGGCGCAGGCCCGCCCCGGCCACAGCGCCATGGGCGGTCCCGTAAGCGCTGGCTTTGAGCTCGGGGCTCTAACTAATTTCGCTATCGCCTGGCTGGTCATGATGGCCGCCATGATGCTGCCGTCGGCCGCGCCCTTGGTGCTGCTTTATCGAGTTGCAGGGGCAGGCGCTCGCGCGATCAACACGGTGTTCCTCGTGGCTGGCTACCTGATCGTCTGGGCGGCCTTCGGCCTGCCGGTTCTCGCGGTTCAGCAGGCCCTCATGGTGGCGGCGTCCGATGGCTCGATGCTCGCACGATCCCTGCCCTATGCCGTGGCCGCGGTCCTGGGGCTCGCGGGGCTGTACCAGTTCACACCGCTTAAGGAGGCTTGCCTGCGCCAATGCCGCAGTCCTCTCGACTTTCTGATTCAGCGTTGGCACGGCGGGGGGCCCTTGGCTGCCATGCGACTAGGTTGCGAACATGGTGCCTATTGCGTCGGCTGCTGCTGGGGGCTCATGGCCGTACTAGTGGTGGCCGGCACGATGAGCCTGGCCTGGGTGACGCTGATTACGCTGCTAATTTTCATGGAGAAGGTGCTACCGTTCGGTCGGAGAGCTGCGCAGCTGTCTGGTGGGCTCCTTTTGTTGCTGGCGGTAGTGGTAGCGATTCGTCCGGAAGTGGCCGGCCTGCTGCGCGGGGCCGGCACGGGGATGTAGTCGGGCAAGGCAGAGGGGGACGGAGGGAAACAATGGCAACTCAGGTCGCGACCAACTGGAAGCTGAAGGGGACGGTGCTGATCGCCTGCAATTGCGATTACGGCTGCCCCTGCAACTTCAACGCGCTGCCCACCCAGGGTCACTGTGAAGGGGCCTGGGCCTGGCGTGTCCAGGAAGGCCACTACGGCGCCATCGACTTGAGTGGGCTCACGTTTGCAGTCGCGGCCGACTGGCCAAAGGCGATCCATGAGGGGAACGGAGAGGCCGCAGTGCTGATCGACGAGAAGGCCAACGAGCCCCAGCGTGGCGCTGTCCGGACGCTCGTCTCGGGAGCCGCGGGCGGCCCGTGGGGCATCCTCAAGAACACCTGGACCAAGGTCCATGAGCCGCGGTACGTGCCCTTCCAGGTGGACCTGGCTGATCAGCGTAGCCGGGCGAAGGCGGGCAGCGCTTTCGAGCTCGAGATGGAGCCAATCAAGAACCCGGTGAGCGGGGCCGAGGCGACGCCAAGCGCCGTTCTACCTCAGGGCTTCATCAGCAAGAACCTGCATTTGGCGGCGTCCAGACTCTTTCGCGTCCAGGACGGAGTGCGCTACGACCACAGCGGCAAGTACGCCGCCGTGGGCCCGTTCGAGTACAGCGGGCCGTAAACCCATTTTGTGGGCCCTCGCCAAGCTGGACGGAGAACGCCGCGTTGCCACACGGTACTCTAAACGGCGTCCCCGTTAACCAAGGGAGGGCGTGAGGCGTGGCAGACATCCTCGATCTCGTCGATGTGCAGGAACTCCGCAACGAGGTTCAGAAGAAGTACCGTGACGTAGCGGAGAAACCCGGCGGCGACTACCACTTCCACACCGGCCGCCAGCACGCGATCCGGCTCGGCTACGACCAGGTCATCCTCGCACAGCTCCCCGACGCAGCCTGTGAAGCCTTCGCCGGCATGGCGAATCCGTTTCATTGGGAGACGCCAACGTCCGGGGAGCGAGTGGTGGACCTCGGTTCTGGTGGCGGAATGGACTCGTTCTTCGCCGCCTTATGTGTCGGGAAAGAGGGTCGGGTCATCGGCGTCGACATGACGCCCCAGATGGTCGAGCGCAGCCGTCACCTGGCGAAGCAGCTCGGGGTCGACAACGTCGAATTCCGCGAGGGGTATATCGAAAAGGCGCCGGTCGACGATGGCTGGGCCGACATCGTGATCAGCAACGGCGTAATCAACCTCTGTCCGGACAAGGTCGGCGTCTGTCGTGAGGTGGCCCGCATCCTTCGGCCGGGCGGCCGAATGATGGTTGCCGATATGTGCATCGAGAAGCCGATTCCAGAGAGCGCTCTGCGCGACATCGATCTCTGGACCGGTTGAATAGCGGGAGCCCTGCCGTGCGCAGGGTGGGAGACCGTGATCTCGGGTGCCGGCCTGGTCGACATCGAGCTGGCGAA
>DHIZ01000145.1:973-3239 GCA_002404055.1 Chloroflexi bacterium UBA4733 | reverse complement strand
GAATAGAACGGGATGGCGCTGAGCAGCCCGTTGACGATGGCACGCGGGGTGTTGAGCGAAGATTAGAACTGCCGGGGACGCAGACTAGATTTGCCGGTTGAGTGGCGGTCGGTGGCGCTGGCCCAGCATGGTGCTCACTCGAAGGAGAGCGCCATGAAACGTGACCTGGAGGTCCATCGCATGTTGCGCGAACGCGCCAAAGGCCGCACGCAAGAACAATCCGCCGCCCGTACTGGGATGAGTGTGCGTACGGTTCGCACGTATGAGCGGCTCGGCGAGTTGCCCAGCCAGCGCAAGCAACCCCGCACCTACCGCACGCGACCCAACGCATTCGAAGCCGACTGGCCGTGGGTGGTCAGCCAACTCGAACGCGACGCTGCGTTACAGGGCAGCACGTTATTCGCCCTGCTCGACACGTTCCATCCTGGTCGCTACCAGGCCGGGCAACTCCGCACGCTGCAGCAGCATATCGCCAGTTGGCGCGCGCAGTACGGTCCCGGCCAGGAGGTCATCTTCCCCCAAACCCATTTGCCGGGGGTCGACGCCCAGTCCGACTTCACCCACATGACCGCATTGGCCGTCACGTTGGGTGGCGTGCCGTTCCCGCACCTGGTCTTCCATCTGGTGTTCAGCTACTCCAATGTAGAAGCGATCCAACTCTGCTTCTCTGAGAGCTTCGAATCGCTGGCCGAAGGGATTGAGCGCTGCCTATGGCGCCTGGGAGGTGTCCCGCAGCGGCACCGCACCGACCATCTGAGCGCGGCCATCCATCCGCTAGACGCCGACGGACGCGCCTTGGCGAAGGAGCGCTACGGCGCGTTGATGCGCCACTACGGGATGGAGCCGACGACCAACACGCTGGGGGTGGCGCACGAGAATGGGGACGTGGAGCAATCCCACCACCGATTCAAGGAAGCGGTGGACCAAGCCTTGCGCGTGCGAGGCAGCCGGGACTTTCTGGACCGCCCGACCTATACCCACTTCCTCGATACTCTCGTCAAACGGCGCAATCTCACCCGGCAGGGGCGCTGGGCGGAGGAACAAGCCGTGCTGCGTCCCTTGCCTGCAGCGCCGCTAGCGTTGTGCCGCGAAGAGCGCGTGCCGGTCAGTCGCTTCAGCACCATCCAAGTGCTGCGCAACACGTACTCGGTGCCGGCGCGGCTCATTGGCAGCACGGTGCTGGTGCGCGTGCGGGCCGAAGTGCTGGAGGTCTACCGGGGCACCGCCCACCTGCTGACGATGCCCCGTCTGCTGGGGCACGGGCAGCACCGGATTGACTACCGCCACGTCATCTGGTCGCTGGTCCGCAAACCGGGCGCCTTTGCCCAGTACCGGTATCGGGACGACCTCTACCCGGCGCTGGCCTTCCGTCGTGCCTACGATGCGCTGTGCGCCAGCCGCCCGCCGGGCCAGCCGCAGGGTGCTGACCGGGACTACGTGCGGGTGCTCCACTTGGCCGCCAGTACCTCCGAGGCCGAAGTCACCGTCGCCCTGGAGCTGCTGCTGGACCAACGCCTGTTGCCGAGCTTTGACGCCGTACGCGATCTGGTGCGCGAGCCCGTCGCCACCCGCCTGCCGGTGCTCGGGCCGGTGGTGGTGGACCTGCGCGTGTATGACCGGCTCCTGGCGCCCCAAGCCGTGCTGCTGTCGCTGGCGCCTCTGCCTCTAGTGGCCGCGCATGCGTAACCTACCGGCGCTTCGTGTCCCGCGGGCCCCGCGGGATCTGCGTGCCCTGTGTGAGAGTCCCGCGCCCGACCTGCACGACATGCTGCGCGCCCTGCACCTCACCGGGATGGCCGACAACTTCGCCGACCTGGCCAGCAAGGCGGCCACCGCCCACCTACCTTATGAGACCTACCTGACCGAGGTGGTGCGCTGTGAGTGCGTGCTGCGGGAGCAACGCCGTGTCGCGCGCCTGCTCCGCCAGTCGCACCTCCCAGCCGAGAAGACCTTCCATACCTTGCAGCTCGACCGCTTTCCGCTGGGCATCCAACAGCACGTGGCGCACCTGCGCAGCGGCACGTTCCTGGGCGACGCCGTCAACATTGTCGCCGTCGGCACACCCGGCGTGGGCAAGAGCCATCTGCTGGCGGCGTTGGGCCACGAGCTCATCCTCCAGGGCAAGGCAGTGTTGTGGACGTCCACGGCGACCCTGGTGCAACTGCTGTTAGCGGCCAAGCGCGAGCTGCGTCTCCCCCAGGAGCTCAAGCGCCTGGACCGCTATGCCTGTCTCATCCTGGATGACATCGGCTACGTCCAGCACGAC
>DHIZ01000145.1:0-765 GCA_002404055.1 Chloroflexi bacterium UBA4733 | reverse complement strand
CGCATCTTCAAAGATCCGATGACCACGCTGGCCGCCATAGACCGCGTCGTGCACCACTCCGTCATCCTCGATCTGATGGGCATGGAAAGCTACCGTGCGCAGGAAGCGACCGCGCAGCACGCGACGCCCCAGCACGCGACGTCGCGTGCTGGGGCGCCCAGCCTGCCACGGGAAGTGCCCGCATCGTCCCGTGCGGTGAGAGCGAACGCATGACCATCATGGCCAGCGTGCCTCCCACCGCAGTGCCCGTTCGTAACGATGCGCGTAACGATACAGCCCCGCAACGCCCGTCCTCGACGTGCGTGCTGTGCGCCGCCCCGCGCCTGAGCGGACGGGGCCGCTACTGCTCGGCGGCGTGCCGCCAGCGGGCATTCCGGTTGCGACACACGGCGCTCCCCCGCTTGGAGGAAGGGCTCATCCGGCAAGCCCTGCGTCGTCGGGCCACGCTCACGGAGCACACCGTGTACGAGTGCCCAGTCTGCGAAACTCGCTTCCTGGGCGAGCGCCGGTGTCCCGAGTGCAACCGCTTCTGCCGCGTCGTGGGGCTCGGTGGTGCCTGCCCGGACTGCGAGCAGCCCGTGGTGCTCAGCGAGCTGCTGGAACTGGAGGTGTCAGGTCTGTAACGCGCCCAGCTGCTCCCCACCAACCGCGACGCTCGGCGAGGCAGCGTCGCGGTGCATTCCCTGCCTCGATAGCCATGCCCGTGCTGCCGACTTCCGCCCAAACCGGCAATTCTAATCTTCGTCGCCGGCAATTCTAGTTGAC
>DHIZ01000108.1:6653-6859 GCA_002404055.1 Chloroflexi bacterium UBA4733 | reverse complement strand
TACCGTACACTGGCAGGCGACGGCATCGGACGGGAGGAGCACGTGCTCTCGGTCCAGCGATCCGACGATCCATACCAGACACCCAAGCGCAGCGGCCGGCCCCGGCTCCTGCCGCTGCCGCCCCGTCGCACCCTGGACGATCCCGCCGCCTCTTTCGCCGACCTGCTCTCCGCGTTCCGCCTGCGGGCGGCGCGCTCCCAGTCGGC
>DHIZ01000108.1:399-6450 GCA_002404055.1 Chloroflexi bacterium UBA4733 | reverse complement strand
GCCGGCGTCAACGCCAGCTACATCAACCGCCTGGAGAGCGGTGTCCGGGGCACGCCCACGGGGGAGGTGGCGCTGGCCCTTGCCGCCGGCCTGGGACTCTCCCCCGAGGAGACGGATCGTTTCCTCTGGAGCACCGGCTGTCTGCCGCCCAGTCTCCAACAGGCGGCCTGCGGCGATCCCACGATCCTGGCCGTCGCCCGCCTGCTCAGCAACCGGCAGCTGTCACCCGGGGCGGTGGCACACGATCGACCGCCGAACGGAGCAGGCCGCTTCCGCACCCGCCACTCAAGCAAACTGTGGCAGATAGTCCGCTTCAAGCCGCAGGAGCTCATCTAGCGTCTGTTCGGCCGCCTTGGCGCTTTGGACCACCGGATCGGCCAGTAAGGCTTGCAGCGCGATCCGACGGTCGCCGGTGACCGCCGCCTCCACTACCAGTTCCTGGACGGCGACCTGAGTGCGCAGTAGCGCGGCAATGCCTTCCGGCAAGGATCCCACGCTTAAGCCCCGCGTTCCCCACGAGGAGACCACTGCCGGGACCTCGACGATGCAGCCGTCGGGGAGGTTGGCAATGTGGCCGCGATTGGGAATATTGACGGCCCATTCGTAGCCGTTTCGCGCGGTGACGACCGAGACGATGATGTCCACGGCACGCTCGCCAGAGCGCTTCGTGAGCAAATCGGTGATCGGCTCTTGTCCGGCTAGGATGCGGTGGATGCGCGCCCACAGGTTGTCGCGATAGCTGGCGCCACCCTCCAGGTCGGGACCACGCAAACCGCAGAACTCCCAGGCGTAGGGGAGATACTCGGCGGGATGGTCGTCGCTCGGTGACGGGAAGAGGCCATACTGCTCGAACAGGTAACGATCGAGCGGCAGGTACGCCGGGTCATAGCTGCGGGAGGCCTCGCGCAGGAGCGGGTAGAGATCCTCACCGGTGCTCTTGCGGCGCAGGTCGAGGATCCAGGTGAAGTGATTGATGCCGGCCGCCTTCGGTTCGATATCCTTCGCGTCGATGTCCATGATCCGCGCGAGACGCGGGACGTGGTTATGGATGCCGTGGCAGAGCCCGACGAACTGCAGCGACGTGTGGCGCGACAGGGCGAGACAGATCCGGCTCATCGGATTGGTGAAATTGATCAGCAGCGCGTGCGGACAGACCTCTTCCATATCGCGGGCGATCTCGAGGACGGGCGGGATCATCCGTAGCGAGTGGAAGAGCCCCCCCGGCCCGCCGTTCTCGCCGGTCACCTGACGGATGCCATGCCGATTCGGGACATCGAAGTCCAGCCGCCACAGCCGCTCACGCTCGCGCTCGATGGACACCACGACGAACTGAGCATCGTGCAGGGCGTCGCGTCGCTCCGTCGTAGGCTCGATCACGAGCCCGGCGCCAGCCGCGTCGCTGAGGCGCTGCGCCAGGTCGGCAATCGTCGTGACGGCCTGTTCGTTGATATCCACCAGCGCCAGCGTGCTCCCGCGCAGCTCCGGGCTCTGCACGACATCGCGGAGCACACCAAGGCCGAAGCTGGCGCTCCCGGCGCCGATGAGCGCGATCTTGGGACGACGCGTATCCAAGCGAACTTCCTCCAACTCCAAATTCCGGAGACCCCCGGCACCAACGAGGCTACCATGCGTCTGATGCCAGGGTCCCCCCTGCCATCACGGCCGGCAGTGGCCGCTTCTCTTCGCCATCCGGACCTACTCGACATGACCGCCGAAGCGCATCACCTCCTCCAGCGTCGGGAAGGCGGGCCACGAATCGACCATGGTCACCGAAAAAGAGGCGGCCCGCATGGCGAAGCGGGCCGCCTGCGGCGGGTCGCAACCAACGGCCAGCGCCAGACTGAACGCCGCGTTGAAACAGTCACCGGCGCCGGAGGTATCGACCGTCAGCACCACAGGACAGGGCAGCAGTTGGCCGCGCCCCTCCCATTGAAGGTAACAGCCGCCACTCCCAAGGGTGATGGCGGTGGTGGGAACACGAAACACGTCGGCAACGCGGCGTGCCACCTCCTCAATCGCTTCCGACCCCTCTGGAGCAAATCCCGCCAAGAGCCGTGCCTCCGGCTGATTGGGGGTGAGCACATGGATGCTAGGGAGTGGCCGGCGTGGCAAGTCATCGGCGGGCGCGGGATTGAGGACGACGTGCGGGATCTGCGCCGCCATGGTCAAGGCCGCCTCCACGGCCTCCATTGGCACTTCCAGGGAGGCGAGAAAAACATCGTACTCGTCCGCAAAGGCGTCGCGATGGCTTCGCACATAGTCCCGGGTGATCTCGACGGTCGCGCCAAGGTATGTCGCCCCCATGACCGTCCCGTCATCCAGATAGAACCCGGCGCCGAGTCCGGTCGGGTGCCGGGTACTCACGAGCACCCGACTGACATCGACACCCTGTTGTCGCATGTACGACAGCGCGTCCTGACCGGCCGCATCGTCGCCGACGGCACTGAGCAAGGTTACTTGGGCACCAAGCCGGGCCGTCGCCAGCGCCTGGTTGGACCCCTTACCGCCGTCGGCGGCGTGGCGAAAGCGCCGGGCAACCAGATAGTCGCCGGGAGCCGGGAATCGGGCCACGCCGAACTGCAGCGCGCTCGTGTGTGCACCGAGCACCAGCACCCGCACCTCGGACAGTGGTCGCCGCATCGCCCCCTGCACTCCGTCTCAGTTATTGAACAGCGCGGGCGGGCAGGCGGCAGTCGTCGCATCAACCATCACTTCGGCATCGGGGTGCAACTGCACGAAGGTACAGGGGTACCGGACGGTGGGCTCGTGCAGGCAGAGCACGCGGAAGATCGTCTGCTTCCATGCTCCGCCGTCGGAAACGAGGCGGATCTTCCCCGCCGCAAGCAAATCCTTCATGCCCAGCGTGATGCCCATCGGCGGGACCAGCCGCGTGTTCCCACCGGTCGAACGCTGGGCGTGCATGATGAAGGTCTCGTCGTTCGTCGGCACGATGCGCGTCCGTGCCGCGCAGAACGCCTCGTCGGTGATCTCCGTCCAGCGGCTGGTCGGCGGCTCGTTGTAGGCGATATGTCCGGTGAAGCCGAATCCGCCGAAGACCACATCAATGCCGCCAAGGTCGTCGATCGTGCGGTCCACCTGATCCAGATGCAAGGGATCATGGAAGACCATCTGTGTCTCGCTGGGCCGCAAGCCGGGCTCAAGGCGGTCCCAGAGTTCGCGGCGGAGATAGGTCTGCAGGTTGAACGGGTGGTGTTCTGGCAGGAGACGGCAGCTCCAGTCCAACCACTCGTCCATCTGAATGTTGAAGGTGTTGCGCCAGGAGATCCGCTCGCGATTGCAGATGGCCGCGAGCAAGGGGAAGTGCCGCTTCGGGCCGACCGGCCAGACGATGCGCAGTGGAGTCGGTGACTGCTGGCTCGCGGCGATCAAATCCGCCGTCTCGCGGGCCAGTTGCTGAAAGAGTGCGTCGGCGCTCGGGAAGATGCGCACCGGCACACGTGACAGGTCGGCCAACTGCTCCACAGGCACCTGCAGCATGGCGTCCCAGGGGAGACGCGCCCCCGTCACCCGTGCATCACCGATCCACGGCCCTCGGTCGGCGCGCTCATCAAGGCGACCCGGCTCATGGTGACTCACTAGCCCTGCTTGAGCAGTGCATCGACCCTCGAGACGGCTTCGGGCATAATCTGGCCGGGCGCCGCCTTGTTCAGGACAATGATCTGGTTCCAGGCCGTCGTGAGGATCTCCGCGATCTTGGCCTCCTGTGTCGGATGCAGCCGCTCGACCCGCGCGTAGGAAAGGCTCTGGGGGAATACCGTCTGGTTTGTCGGCGTCGTGTTCGGCTGAACGAAGGCGTTGCCCGCCGAGAGTCGGGCTGGTACGCGCCGCGCAATCGAGCCCACTTCCTTGGAGCGGTCCTTGTCAGTGAGATACTGCAGCAACGTCAGCGCGGCCGCCTTGTTCTTCCCGTTCTTATTCAATCCCCAGTCGTTCCCCGCCGCCAGGATGAAGCGTCCCTTGGGGCCGCTGGGCGGCGGGCCGACATCCCAGTTGTCCTTCAGAATGGCACCTTTCACCGTGTTCTGGTACGTACCGATCGCCCAGGGCCCGGTCGTCTGCATCGCACATTGGCCGTTTGCGAACATCTGGTAGTAGTTCAACTTACCGCTGTCCGCCGCCGTCGGTGACGTCTTGTCTTTGACCTTGAGGTTATAGTACATGTCGAGGACCTTGAGGGCTTCGGGATCGGCCAGCATACAGTGCGTCATGTCGGCGTTGTATTTATCACCGCCATAGGCCCAGATCGCGGGGTAGGTTCGCACGTAGCCCCAGCCGGCAATGCTCTCCGCGCCGTTATATCCCCATTGCACGGTCTTGCCACTGGCGTCTTGCTTGGTCAGGGCGATGAGGTCCTTCTGGAAGTCATCATAGGTCCAGGTATCGTTGGGAAAGGGGATATTGGCATCGTGCAACACGGGCTTGAGGTAGAAGAAGACGCTGACGGGATCAAAGCAGTAGGGGATGCTATATTGCTTTCCGCCGATCTGCAGCTCTTTCAGCGCCTCGGGATAGATATCGGCGAGATCGTAGTTCGCTCCCCACTGTTTAATCGGCGCGCTCAGATCGTCGAAGGCCCCTGTCGCCGCGAGTTGAAAGAACGTCGCACCGAATCCCAGCACGATGTCGGGGCCGGTCCCAGACACCAGTTGGGCAACGGTTTTCGTCACCCAATCGCCAGTGGCCTGCTCTGCCTGCAACGTAACCTCGGGGTGCAGCTTGGCGTAGTCGTCGTTGACTTTCTTATGCCACGTCGCCTCTCCCGGCGTATTGTCGAAGGTGTAGCGCAAGGTCACCTTCGCTCCGGTCGTGTTTGCCTGGGAGGCGACCGGGGCCGCCGACACCGCCGTCGTCTGGACGGATGAGACAGCCGTACTCGTCGCCAGCGTCGTGGCCGGGGCAGCGGACGATACCGCTGTCGTAGCCGGAACGGCGGACGATACCGCTGTCGTCGCCACGACAGCTGACGAGGTCGCCGCAGCGGCGGCGGACGACGTCCCTGTGGTAACCGTACCGCCGCACGCCGCAAGCAGCGATCCAGAAGTAGTGGAGACGCCGAGCGCGGTGGCCCAGCGGATGAAGGTACGGCGCGTCATATCGGCCATCTTGCTGTTCCTCCCGAGATTCGTTCACGGCCTCAGTCGAGCCCCCGCTGTTCCAGATACGGCCACTGCGTGCCGAAACAGGCGTATGCTATCGGCGGCAGAGACCTTCCTGCGTTGAGCGCGGCTCGCTTCTCGGGCAGTACTATAGCACGGCGGGACGGAACCTGTCCATAGGTCTGAGACACTGGATGGGCGATATTAGTGTGCAACCTCCTGTTCTGCCGTGATGGTCGGCGGGTTGATCCAGGCGGCGGTGGGTAGTGGTGGCGGGACGGGTTGGTGCCGGACGAAGCGTTCGGGGTGGGCGTCGTAGGCGGTGGCGAGGACCTGGTAGCGAGTACGGTGCAGTTCGGGGGCCTGGCCGGAGTGGACAGCTTCTGGGGTGAAGTAGCCGATGCTGGCGTGGCGATGCTGGGTGTTGTACCAAGCAAAGAAGCGGTGACAGAACGCTCGCGCGTCGTCCAGGCTGCCGAAGCGGGCCGGGAAGTCCGGTCGATACTTGAGCGTCTTGAACTGGGCCTCGGAGAAGGGGTTATCGTTGGCGGTGTGGGGTCGGCTGTGGCTCTTGGTGATGCCGAGGTCAGCCAGCAGCCAGGCGACGGGCTTGGAGGTCATCGCTGTGCCGCGATCGGCGTGGAGGGTGAGCTGGCCGGCGGGGATGTGTTGCTTGGCTGTGGTTTCGGCGATGAGGCGTTCGGCCAGGGCCGCCTGCTCGCAGTCTGCAAGCAACCAACCGGGGACATAGCGGCTGTAGATGTCCAGCAGGACATAGAGATAGTAGTAGGACCAGGTCACCGGCCCCAGGAGTTTGGTGCTGTCCCAACTCCAGACCTGGTTGGAGCCGTCAGCCAGCAGTTCCGGCTTGGCATAGGCCGGATGGACCAGTTGCCGACGCCGTTCGCCAGTCTCCCCCTGGGCAGCGAGCAGG
>DHIZ01000108.1:0-135 GCA_002404055.1 Chloroflexi bacterium UBA4733 | reverse complement strand
CTCGGAGGCCAGGTAGCGTCCCTCGTCCAGGAGGGTGGCATAGACCTCGGCTGGAGCAGCGTCCACAAAGCGCGGGGCGTGAAGCACGTCCAGGACGGTCTGCCGTTCCGCGGGAGCCAGGGCGACCGCGGCGTC
>DHIZ01000247.1:3788-3908 GCA_002404055.1 Chloroflexi bacterium UBA4733 | reverse complement strand
GGCGAACGTGGAGTTCGGCATCTTCCTGGCAGACCAGGCGCAGCCGACGCTCGAGAACAACACCTGCCGCGAGAACCAGAACACTGGCATCGCCTACTCCGGCGCCGCCGCCGGCACGGC
>DHIZ01000247.1:148-3577 GCA_002404055.1 Chloroflexi bacterium UBA4733 | reverse complement strand
GCACGGCGCGGGCGAACACCTGCGTGGCGAACGTGCAGCACGGCATCGCCGTGGGACAACAGGCGCAGCCGACGCTCGAGAACAACACCTGCCGCGAGAACCAGGCCTCAGGCATCGTCTACTCCGGCGCCGCCGCCGGCACGGCGCGGGCGAACACCTGCGAGGCGAACGTGGGGTTCGGCATCTTCCTGATAGAACAGGCGCAGCCGACGCTCGAGAACAACACCTGCCGCGAGAACCAGGAAACTGGCATCGCCTACGCCGGTGCCGCCACTGGCACGGCGCGGGCGAACGCCTGCGTGGCGAACGTGCAGCACGGCATCTACGTGGGAGAACAGGCGCAGCCGACACTCGAGAACAACACCTGCCGCGAGAACCAGGGCGCAGGCATCGTGTACCAGGGGACGGCAGCAGGCCGCGCTGAGCGGAACGAGTGTTCGGGAAATGGCGGGGATGGCATTTACGTCGAGGCAACCGCGCGGCCGGGGCTCGCACGGAACAGGTGCCGCGACAACCGGGGGAAGAATGTGAACGATAAGCGCCGGTGATGGTGAGTCTCACGCGAATGCTGTCACATTAGGGCCGTGAACGCCGTGGCGCCCTGACGGGTGCTCCGGCACTGTTGATGCGGGGATGGTGAGCCGCTGAGTGGCCGCCGTGGCAAGCGGTCCCAGGGGGATGACCGGTGAGCGAAAAGCCCTGGTCAACCTGGTGTTTGCGGACATGGCAAACGGCACTTCGTCTGCCTCTGGACATCTCGGAGAAATGGGTAGCATCAAAAGTGCCGGAGAACCCATTATCAGCCATAAACTGACAGCCAGTTCTGTGCTTTGAAGTTAGGGTTTGCAGAGACTGCAGGATTGAGCTTCAAATTCCCGACTGCAAACTTGACCTTCAAACTCGGGGGCGCTGGGTTTCCCAGAGGTCGCGTTGGTCCGTTCGGGACGGGACAACGGATGACGACCGGAATGCCAGTGTCCCTCCGGGAGACGCTTCTCTGCAGCACGAGATTCCTCACCGCAACGGCAACCGCCCATTTCGTTCCCGACCGCAATCCTAAGCTGCAATTTTGGCCCTGCCTCCCACTGGCCAGCGGCGAGCCTCCCTCTGGTGACGACGATTCCTTGCTGCAAGACTCGATTGCAATTCGCCGCAAAGAACGTCTTCAAAGCACAAGTTCAGCCGGGTTGTTGTGCAGGGGAAGTTCGGGATGCTCCAGCACCAGCAGCAGGCAATCCCGCTTGGCGCGGGTCTTGGCGATGCGATCATCCAGCGCGGCGTAGCCGGTGGTGGTGCTGAACAGTTCGTCGAAGCGGGCGCCCAAGCGCTCCCGTTCGGCTGGCGTGGGGTGCTGGCGGTAGGCGAGCAACTGCCGGTAGTAGTCCCAGTAGTCGCGGCGGAAGTCCTCCAGGAGCGTGCGGAAGGCGGGCACGGAGGGTTCCAGCTTCTTGTAGTGGCGGCCATCGTGGACCCAGCAGAGCGACAACTGTTGGGTCAGCCAGGTGAACTGGGGCGCATCGTCACAGACCAGCACCCGGACCACCGGGAACTCCAGTTGGGCGTGGTAGGCTGCCACCGCTGTCGCATCCAGGATCCACTTGCGCTGCTGCGGCCCGAGCCCCGGCAGGTGCGCCGCGAGCGCCACGTCCAGTTCCGCCTCGTCCACATCCCGCTCCGCCAGCGCCTCTGCTTGCAACGCCACGGCCAGCCCTTGCCGGATCCATTTGGCGATGCCCACCTGGTCCAGGTAGCCCAGCGCTTCGCCGTTGAGGCGGAAGGTGCGCACCTGCCGGTTGCGTAAGACGTCCAACACACTGAGCCGATCCTTGCCGGGCGTGGTCTGGTAGACCGTGTACAGCGGGTTGCCGATCACGTGGCAATGCTCGTTCCGCCCATTGACCCGCGTGGGCGTGGCGTCGAAGTGCTGCCAGGGACCAGAGGCCAGGCCCGCTCGGTAGATCGCCTCCGCCTCGGCGTGCCACTGCTCCTGCCCCTTGATCAGCAGGTTGGAGATCTGCCCCGCCGAGATGACGATGCCGACATCGGCCAACAGTTCCCCGATCTTCGCCTCGCTCATCTGCCCACCGTAGTACAAGCTGAGCGCCAGACTCTTGAGCCCGGGGCCGAACTGCCCGCTATACCCAGCCGGCATGGGCGCCAGATACGTCTGCCCGCTCGACCGTGACCACCACTGCTCTTTGCGAAAACAGATCACGTCCGTCTGCACCACCACGTCCTGCACCAGCACGTCCGCGTCGCCCTTGTAGACCGCATCCGTTGGCAACAGCGCGCGGTCTACCCGCACCACCTGCTCCCGGGTTACCGTCAATCGCGCCTGCTTGACGCCTTTGCGACGTTCCCCGGGTGGTCGCGCCTCCCGTCGCTCCTGTTCCGACGAGTGGTTCCTCGGCCGCTCCGCCGTCCGCACCTTCGCCAGAATCTCCGGCTTCCCCTGCTCCCCCTTCAGCCGCTGGTTCTCCTCCCGCAGCGTCCGCACCTCCGCTCGCAACTCCTCCACCACGTTGAGCGACGCAACGATCACGGCTCGGGCCGACAGGTCCTCTATGCGCGCAAGGTCAATATCAGGCAGCATGCCCACACTCTACACCACCGCGACTCGCCAACTCAAACCCCCTCTCCCCGACCCCGCCGACACCCCTCCACCCTTTATTGAGAGGATACGCGTAGGCCATGGCGGCGCAGGCGTGCCGATCCACGGCGTTCTCCAGCCGCGACATGGTTGGCTGACTGGCCAGGTCAATCCCAGTCTCCGGCAAACGGCCACAGACCAGCTTGAGCAAGGGATCGACCCGCAAGGTGTCGGCGTCATCCTGATCCTCATACCCACAGGCGATCTGGAACACCCGCTGGCGCACCAGCGTCTCCAAGGCATGGGTGATGTGGCCCCGCCGCCACTCCGGCACACACGCCGCCAAGGCCCGGCAAATCCCCACCTCCGCCTCTGCCTGCTCCACCCAGGGCAACCCGCCATCCGAGGTCAGGCGGCCGCCGTCAAACGCCGCCACCAAGGGCAACGCCGTCTCGGTGGCAAAACGGTACGTCGGCATGGCACAATCTCTTGGCATGGGAGGCTCCTTGGCTGGTCTCGTCGTTGAACAACTTGACCATAACCGAAGAGCCTCCCCAGCGCCACTTCACCCCGTGAAGTAGAGTAGACCGCCGGCGAGGTACCGTTTACACGGCCCTTTTCCGTCGGCCCCTCCCCGAACTGGGCGTGCAGGCTTTCCTTGCACCCAGCTCTCCAGTGCCTGCTGACCACTGTGGCTGGCGTTCGGAGCGTTGTGGCGCTCGGCATTTCGCCTACCTCCCGCTCCTCTCGCCGCAGACACCTGCCGCCCTTCGCCCTGTGCGCGGCTTTCCCGCGCCCCCTGGCCGGTCGTCACTCCGGCGACTACTATGGCGGCTCCG
>DHIZ01000247.1:0-131 GCA_002404055.1 Chloroflexi bacterium UBA4733 | reverse complement strand
TGCACCCAGCTCTCCAGTGCCTGCGTACCACCTGGGCTGGCGTTCGGAACGTTGTGGCGCTCGGCATCTCGCCTACCTCCCGTTCCTCTCGCCGCAGACACCTGCCACCCTTCGCCCTGTGCGCGGCTTTC
>DHIZ01000244.1:43960-52139 GCA_002404055.1 Chloroflexi bacterium UBA4733 | reverse complement strand
GCGCGAAAACTTGTGGCGCACTTGGACCAACGGGCGCGCTACAACTGATTCCTCCCGGGCAAGAGCGTTGTCCGGCTATCAGCATCACGCTCTACTGCTTTCCGCTGTAGCTCGATGGCGTGGTACTCCCCCGCCAGCCAGGGCGCGAACTGGTCGGCATAGTGCCTGCTGCCCGGCTGGCCGGAATTGCCCACGTTTTGGACCGCCCAGAAGCGCTCCGGCTCGGCGAAGTCCACCACCAGTCGGTACTCCGAGCCGCTGCCTGCGGCGAAGGGAGGACGACCGAGGCCCGTGTTGCGGACGGTGTCGCCCCCGCCGCTGACCGGCGCCGGGCCCACATCAAATGCCGCCGCAGTGGCCGCATTGCTCAGCGGATGTTGCCAGTGGGCCTGATGCACCTCACTCCAGCGCCAGCGGTCCAAATCAGGGCCGAAGCGCGCCCGCGCGAGGATCACAGCCGCGCTCGCAGCGGCCTGCAGCGCGGCCGGCAAATCGTCGCCAAACCATGGCAAGCCGTCGCCTTCCAACAGCCGGGCGGCGGGACCGCCCTGGCCTTTCAGCAGCGGCGCCAAGCGCGCCGGGAAGCGCTCGGCGGCGACTCGCTCCTGCCACACTTCCATGAACGTCTCGAACAGGGCGGGGGCCGGACTCTCGAGCGTGTAGCGGTAGTCCCAGCCCGCTAACATGTCGCGCAGGAGATGTACCTGGGGATCATCGCTCCCTGCCAGCGCGCGCAATAAAGGCGGACAGAGGCGCTCAGCCCGGCAGCTCTTCACGTCGTTCTGCAAGGCAATGAGGCGCGACCGGTCGAGCAGCGTCGCGCCCCCCAACTCCTGGCCGATGCGCCGTCCCCGGTAGCCGGCCGCCCAGGCGCCGTAGAAGGGGTAGGGGTAGTCGTCGGCCACAACCCGCTGGTTGGCACTGGCGATGTAGCCGCGCGGCGGGTCCTCCAGCCGTGGCAACGCCTCAAACGGCACGTAGCCCTGCCAGGCGTCATCCGACGCGTTGGCCTGACGAAAGCCGCGAGCGGCCCGGCCGCGCACCGGCACGCGGCCGGCGCACTGGTACCCGACAAAGCCGGTGCGGTCGGCATAGCCAAAGTTGAACACTGCCACGGACCAGTCGCTGAGGGCAGCACGGAACGAGGACCAGTCGTGGGCGCGGTTGAGCGCCAGCAACGGGCGCACGTCGTCGAGGTGCTCTTGACCCACCCAGCGCAAAGAGAGCGGCGGATCACCGCCCTCCGCGACCGACGGCAGGACCTCGTTCATGATCGGGCCGCGGACAGTGGAGCGGAGCCGGTGACGGCGGCGCTCCTCGCCGCGGACGCCGATCTCGATAGGTTGCTCCGCAAACTCGCGCCACGTCGTACCGTCCCGATAGCGGCGGCTATCACTGGGATGCACCTCCTCAACATAGAGGTCGCGCGTCGACGCGGCGTTGTTGGTAATGCCCCAGGCCACTGCATCGTTGGCGCCCCACCAGAGCCCGGGTACTCCTGGGTGGCCGGCGCCGGCCACGTTGCCCTCCGGCCCATGCAAGGCGTATTCGTACCAGCTCGACGGCAGCCAGAAGGCCTGGTGCGGATCGCTGCAGAGGAGGGCGTGTCCGCTAGTCGCGCGGCCGCCCGACACCGCCCAGTTGTTGCTCCCACTGTTATCGCCCATGCCGGCGAGCGTGGTGGTCACCGCCGCCAACGCGTCAGTAGCCGGCGGGTAGCGGCTGCCGGCCGGGACGATGCGCTCTTCCGACGCCTCCGGCGTGAGATAGGCCCGGCGCAACTCGTCGTTCGGCAACAGGCGCGCCGCTTCCGCCACGACCAGACTCTCCAGCCGCCCATTGAGCGACCACCACATGCCGCGCAGGGTCGCCAGGACGTCGCGGACGCTGAACGGCTCCGGCTCGTAGTTCAGGAGGACGAACTCGATCGGCAGGTCCGCTCCGCAGTATTCAATCTGACGATTGATCCCGGCAACGAACGCCTCAAGAACGCGGCGGGTCTGCTCGTCGATGCGTTCGACCTCAGCGCTGGCGATGTGGTCGATGCCGACCAGGCGATGCGTCAGGTCGGACCGCACGTAACTCGGTCCGAGTACCTCAGCCTGGCGGCCCAGCGCTCGCCGCCGCAGGCGATCCATCTGCCAGAGGCGGTCCTGTGCCATGGCGAAGCCGAGCCCAAAGTAGCAATCGAGTTGCGTATCGGCACAGATATGCGGCACACCGGCGCGGTCGCGCAGGATCTCCACGCGCTGGTCCAGCGCAGCCTCCAGGCGACACTCGGCTGGTGGCAGCCGTCGCTGGAGGAAGGCATCCCGCGCAGACGCGAAGTCGGCGCTGGGCACACCCGCCGCTCGGCACACCTCCTCGGCGGAGCGCTCGCCTCGCAACGCGCTGAGCAGGGACTGGTCATCCAGCATTGTGTACTCCTCAATCGGCAGGTCGTTGCCCGACGGATCCGCTCGCGCCGGCCGGTTGGGCAGCAGCATGGCATACGGGGCGTCGGCGTGCAACAGCCGGCGGAGTACGCGGCGTCCTGCTATGCTCTGCGCCAGCGGACCGTGAACGAGCAAGAAGCGCGGCACGATCGGGGACAGCCAGGCGAAGGAGGCCGGCATGGTAGGAACGCTCCGGGGCATTATTCCGATCGTCTACACGCCGTTCGATGCGACCGGCGCCATTGATGAGGCGGACGTGCGACGGCTCGTCAATTATCTCCTCGCGGCCGGAGCGCACGGCCTGGCTGCCGTCGGCGGCGCGAGCGAGTGCCACAAGCTCACCACTGAAGAGCGCTCCCGACTGGCCGCTGTCGTGATTGACGAGGCCCGCCAACGCGTCCCCGTCATCGTTGGCGTCTCCGCTGCGACCACCGATGCCGCCGTGACCCTTGCCCGGCAAGCGCAGGCGCTGGGGGCCGCCGCCATCTTCGCGACGCCGCCGACCGAGGGTCTGGCCGATCTGTCCCTGCTTCGACGGCACTTCGGGGCGCTGGCCCAGGCGACCGACCTGCCCTTGATCCTTCAGGATGCCCAGATCACTGTGGCGCCAGGTGACATCGCCACGCTCGCCGCCGAGTTGCCGACCTTGCAGTACGTGAAGGAAGAGGCAGCCGACTCCGGCCATCGTATTACGGCCCTACGCCGTCTGGCGGGCGACCGCCTCGGTATCCTCTCCGGCGGCTCGTACTTGCTGGACGATCTGGCGCGCGGCGCCCAGGGCGCGATTCCCGGCAGCGTCGGCGTGGCCGACCTCGCCCGTGCCTACACCTGTTTTCAAGGCGGTGACGAGGTGGCGGCGCGCGCGTCCTTCAACCATTTCTTGCCGCTCTCCTTCTGGCGCCGCCAGTTTCCTTTGCTCGGCGCCAAGGAAGTGTTGCGCCGGCAAGGCATCTTCAAGGTCGCCGCTCTGCGCGAGCCGGGTGGCCAGGCGCTCGACGAGCATGATCACCAGGAGTTGAGCGCACTTCTTCAGGCGATGGGGCCTCCCTTCTGAGCCGCAGCGAGCCACCGATCAACGACGCGTGTTGGTGCGATGCCCCCGCGTCGCCGTGCCACCGTGCCACCGGTGCGATTTGACAGCCTTCCAGCACTGTGCTAGCATCAGCATGTTGTCTGGGGAACCGCCGGAGTTGCGGGAAAGGACGACGTGACCGACCGCATTCGTGTCTGCCTTGTGGGTCTCGGTTGGACCGGCTCGAATCATCATGCCGGTTACAGCGCCATTGCCGACCAAGCTGAAGTGGTTGCCGTGGTTGCGCGCTCCTCGGACGGTAAGGCGAAGGCGCAACGCTGGGGTATCCGCACCTGCTACGACGACTGGCGCGCCGCCCTAGACGACCCCAACGTTGACGCTATCGACTTTTGCACCCCTTCCTTCCTGCACGCCGAGCAGGTGGTCGCCGCGCTGGATGCCGGCAAGCACGTCCTCTGTGAGACACCCGCATGCCAGTCGCTGGAAGAGGGTCGCCGCATCCGCTGGGCGATTGCCGAGCATCCGCGCCAGGTCGCCCAGACCGGCCATATCGCCCGCTGCTGGCCGACCTTCGTCGAGGCCCACCGGCTGGTGACGGAGGGCGCATTGGGGCAGGTCTTCTACGTCTCTTCCAACTACGCCCATCAGGCGGAGCCTGAAGAGTACCCTAGCGCCCGCACCTGGGGTCGCAACCTCACCTATCGTGCCCGCCTCGGCGTCGGCCATCACGCCCTGGATCTGGTGCGCTGGTACGCCGGCGACGTGTTCGAAGTGCAGGGCAACCAGACGCCCAGGGCAGGCCTCGCCCTCCTCCACTTCCAGAACGGCGCCCTGGGCAAGCTCTTCTCCAGCAGCGCCGTCGTCCGACCGTATATCCTGAGCCTCTCCGTCTACGGCGACAAGGGTACGATCGTCTGCTGGTGGGAGGACGATGAACTACGCGGCCACCTGCACACCTCCACACGTTGGGAGCCGCGGCCGCTCCCAACCACGCCGATGCACGGTCGCGGCTCGCCGGAGTGGCAGTACGAGATGGCGAACTTCGTCGGCAGTATCCAGGGTACGGACACGCCGCGCTGCCCAATGACGGAAGGGGTGCGCATGGTGGAAACCGGCGTCTCGATCCAACTGGCAATCGACACAGGCACGCGGGTGCGCGTGATGAGCTGACGTCAGTCCGCCATGGGAAGCCCAGACCTGGCCTTGGTTGGGCGTGCGGCTTCCCCCTGTAACTGTACGGAAGACGCAGCGCGGCCACCCAGAAGGGGAGCAGGCCCATGGTATCCGCGAGCGAACTGCTCACGCTTCAGCTTCGGCTGGAGGCTGGCGACTTTGACCGGCGCGACCTCCTCGCCACCGTGCAACTCCCGCCTGAGATCACGCGGCGCCTGCCGATGGCAGGCGCCGCGGACCTGGCCGCGCAACTTACCGCGGCCGATGGCGCCACGTTGCCGGCCCAGGTTGACGAGGGTGGCCGCCTCACGTGGCTGGTCGCCGGTGCGCTGCCACGCGGCGCGACGCGACGCTATAGCTGCCGCATCGGGGGGGCGTCATCCGGCCAGGGAGGCGTGCAGCTACAGGTCAAGGCGGACCGGCTCATCTTCACCAAGGCCGGGCGCTTGCTGGCCTACTACATCTTCCTGGGGACCTGGAAACCCTACTTCTGGCCGGTCATGACGCCGGCCGGCAACGTGGTGCGCGGCGCATCCGGGGAGCATCAGCACCAGACCGGTCTCTTCCTCGCCTATGGCGGTCACGGCGGCCCCACCACCTCCAATGTCTGGTCCGACTGGGACGAGCCACCCTACGGACCGGACGGCAAGATGCTGCACGTCTCCTGGGAACGCGTCGAGGGCGGTCCGGTGTACGGCCGCTTTGTCCAGCGCCTGATCTACACCAACGCCACAGCCGACTACCTGCTGGACGAGCGGCGGGAGATTCGGCTCTCGCCGCTGCCGGACGGTTCCCTGGTCTTCGATATCTGGCAGCAGCCATCGCCGCCGCAGGAGGCGGGGCCGTCGCCCTTTATCCTGGCCGCCCGTATCGCCGACCCGCTACGCCTGGTAGACCTGAATCGCCGCGATGCTCAGCGCCATGCTGTGCCGCTGGACCGGCCCGGCCGCCTGAGTTCCGACGAGGCGCTGCAGCTGGAAACGCCGGCCAATGCCACCTATCGCACCACCGGCGGCTGGCTGGATTGGTGCGGCGACCTGGAAGGGGGCATTGGCGGACTGGCCTTCTTCGACCACCCCGCCAATCCACAAGAAGGACGCGGCCTTTCCGCCGGCGGCTACGGCTGCATGACCATGCGCTCCCTCTATCCGGCGGGCGCGCCGTCGGGCAGCGTGTACTTCCAGCGCCGCGTCATTGCGCATCCCGGCGACGGCCAGGCGGCCGGCATCGCCCAGCAGTACCGGAACTACGCCCATCCAGCGCAGGTGATGGTGGAGGGCTGATCCGGGGAAGGACCGCCGGTAATAACGTATGGAACGTATGGAAGGAGGCAGCAGTGCGACGATTGCGACTTGGCCTGGTGGGAGCGGGCAGGCGGGCCCAGGCCCACTTGCAGAGCATCCTGGCGCTGGACGATCGCTTTGAACTGGTCGCCGTGTGCGACGTCAATCCACAGGCGGCGCAGGCTATTGCCGCACGCACCGGCGCGAGCGCCCACAACGACGTTGATGAGTTCTTCCGTGCCGGCCGACTGGAGGCGGTGGATATCGTGACGCCGCCCGACGCTCACCACGTCATCGCCAAAGCCGCGGCCGACTACGGCGTGCCAATGCTGATCGAGACGCCTATCGCGCCCACGCGCCAGATGGCGGAGCTGATCATTGATGCCGCGGCGCGCGCCAATGTGCCGCTGGAGGTGGCGGAAAACGTCTGGCGCTGGCCGGCCGAGCGGCTGGCGCGCAAGGTGCTGGAAAGCGGCGCCATCGGGCGCGTCCTGCGCGCCTATTGCCTCTACGTCACCGGCGGCTACCACGCCGTGAACCTCCTGCGCACCTACCTGAACTATGCGGCGCCGCGCACGGTGAGCGCCCACGTCCGCCGCTATCCTGTCGATCCTTACGACTTCAACGGCGCCCATCACGAAGATGAGACATGGACTGCGGCGACGATCGACTTCGCCGGTGGGGCCACGGCGATCCACGAGTGCACCAGTTCCTGGAGTTCGCCGGTGCGCCAGGCAGCGCCGCGCTTTTTCGCCGCGCACGGCACGAAGGGCACGCTGGTGAGCCAGGGCGGCCAGCTCGAAGTGAGCGTGGTGACCGACGGCAAGCTCGTCCGCCACCGCTCGGAGACGACCTGGGTGGTCGGCGGCGCCGGCCGTACGCCGCAACAACTTCGGCTGGGGCCGCCGTTCGATCTCGTCTACGACAACCCGTTCGCGGGCCTTGTGGAGCGCCACCCCGAGCTCTGGCGGGGCGGCGAGGACGAAGTGGCCCGCGCCGACGAGCTCACCAGCCTGTATCGAGCGGTCGTCGACGGTGCTGCGCCGGAGTACGGCGGCCGGAACGGTTACCGCGACGAAGAACTGGTCGTGGCGATGAATGAATCCGGTCTGGCCGGCGGCGTGCCGGTCGACTTTCCACTGCCGGCAACGACGAAGTGGGAAGAGGCGACGCACGCAGCGTTCACCCGCGCCTACGGGGTCGATCCGTTGCGCGACGTCGATCGCGCCCGGAGTGTGCTCTTCTCAGTCTACGGCGCCCGCGTGCCGGCGCCCACCCCATCACGCAGCGGGGTGTAGCAGCGCAGGGTGCAAGCCAGGAGGCGCCAAGTCAGTTGGCGATAATGAATGGAGGGTATCGATGTCCAGCCTCGCCCAATTCCTTCCCCGACGTCGGTTCGTCGTCAGCCTGGCGAGCGCCTGCGCGGCGCTGGCGCTGAGCGCTTGCGGCGCGGCCGCACCACCCACCACTGCCGTGTCGACCGGGGCTACAGCGCGGGCGCTAGCGTCCACGACGTCCGCCGCTGCTTTGAGCAGCGCGATCGCGTCCACGGCTGCCTCCACTGCCGCAGCGACGAGCGGGGGAGCCGCAGGCGCCACCGTCGCCGCCGTGGCGGCGACGACCAGCGCCTTGACCACCGCCGGCCTGACCCTGCACACGCCGTCCAGTCCCAAGGCGACCATCCGGTTTTCCTCCTGGGGAACGCTGACCAGTCAGACGGTACCGATCTTCAACGCCTTCATGGCGCAGCACCCGGACATCGCCATCAACTTCGATACCATCGGCACGTTCAGCGAGTACTTCAGCAAGGTGCAGTTGCAGACCGCCAGCGGCGCCGGGCCGGACGTCATCACCCATTCCCCGTACTACCACGTCGTCTTTGCTGCCAAGAAGGTGACGCGGGTGCTCGACGACCTGGTCGCCCGCGACAAGGTCGACCTGACGCAACTGTACCCGCCGTTAGTGGCGAGCGCGCGCTGGCAGGCGGGACGCATCGCCACCGGAGCCGGCCAGCTCTACGTGATGCCCGCCAACCTGAACACGGGCAGTCTCCACTTCTACAACAAGACGCTCTTCCAGCAGGCGGGCGTGCAACCGCCGGACGCGAGCTGGACATGGGATACCATGCTCGAAAACGCCATGAAGATGACGCGCGCCGCCGGCGCGAACGGCAACCCGCAGTACGGGCTGGGACTGCCGGAGGACGGCAACGGCCGCATTAACACCTGGATCTGGCAGAATGGCGGCGACTTCTT
>DHIZ01000244.1:43546-43837 GCA_002404055.1 Chloroflexi bacterium UBA4733 | reverse complement strand
AAGCAGAAGGTGGCGGCGGCGCCCAGCACCGGCGACCGCATCAAGCTCTTCACGAGCGGCGCTGCCGCCATGACGCCAGGCGGCATGTGGTGGTCGCAGACCATCGCCCCGACGCCGAGCCTGGACTGGGATGTATTTCTCCCGCCGAAGAGTCCGACGACCGGCTCGCGGGTCATTGACGTCTACACCAACGGCTTCTCCATCGGCAGCACGAGCAAGTTCGTCGACGAAGGCTGGACCTTCGTCAAGTGGTACACGATGGGAGAAGGACTGCCGCTGGAGATCGCCAAC
>DHIZ01000244.1:0-43382 GCA_002404055.1 Chloroflexi bacterium UBA4733 | reverse complement strand
AGCGCCATCGGCAAGCCGCAGACGGACGCCTTCAGCGGGGCACAGGCGTTGGATGCCGCCGCCACGACCATTCAGCAGCAAGTCACCTCAATACTCAATCAGCAGCGCGCCCAGCTCGGCCTGTAGTCACAAATGGAGGTAGCCCACTATGGTTCGCTTCTCCGCAGACACGATCGGTCGTCGGCAGCTACTCGCTCGCGTCACCGGCATTGCTGCGGTGGGGGTAGGTATCCTTACTGCCTGCGGCGGCACGACCGCTACGCCCTCTCCGGCCGGCAGCACATCCGCTACGGCGGCAGCCAGCACAGCGGCGCCGGCGACCGCCGGCAGCGCGGTGACGTCAGCCCAGGCGGCCACAACTGCCTCGTCCGCAGCGTCTTCCAGCACTGCCACGAGCGTGGCCGCCGCCACCGCCGCCACAACGGCGTCGAGTACCGCCAGCGCCGTAGCGGCGGCGTCCAAGCCGGCGCCGACGCCCACCACCGGCATCGTCGGCACCGGCAACAAGGCGGCGGTAAAAATCCAGTGGATGTCCTACTTCAACCCGCAGGACCTCGGCCGGCTCGGCGACACCTTCTTGCCTTCCTATGAAAAGGCCCAGAAGGGCGTGGCCGTCGAGGTCATCATCGGCCCCGGCGGCATTATTGATAGTCAGCAGAAGTATCTGACGCTGACCGCGGCGGATGTGCCGCCCGACCTGTTCGGCAACACCCGCCCGGCGACGAACCTGGCCCAGCAGGGGCTCTACGCCGACCTCAGCTCGCTGATCAAGCGCGACCACTTCGACCTCACCAAGTACAACCAGCAGTGGCTGCAGACTCAGGCCGATTACAAAGGCGGCGTCTATGGCTTGCCGCTCTCCGTCCATGCCGAGGCTCCGGCGATGGTGTACAACCGCGACCTGTTCCAAAAGGCCGGCGTGCCCGAGCCGCCCGCCAGGTGGGGGGACGACGCCTGGACCTGGGAAACATTCCTGGACGCGGCCCGCAGGCTCACCGTTCCCTCGGCTGCCGGAACGCTGACCCAGGCCGGCGTCGACTCCCTCGCCTACAGCGTCCACCTGCCGGTGCTCTGGGAAGGCAACTGGGTGTCGCAGCAACTCGATAAGGCAACCTGTGCCGCCCAACCGATGATCGACACCTACACCAACTATTCGGATCTGACACTGAAGTACAAGGTGATGCCCGGGCCGACCCTGAAGCTGGCGGCGGGTGGCTTTAAGGGCGGAACGTCGGCCATGTCGACCATGGGCTCCTGGGAGTTCGGCGCCTATCAGGCCCTGAACACGGTGAACTGGGCCTTCATGCCCTTCCCGAAAGCCAAGCGCTCCGCCTACGCCTTTGACCCCAATATGGCGTATGTTGCCAAGTCATCCAAGCACCTGGAAGAAACCTGGAACTTCGTCAAGTGGCTGGATAACGGGTCCTACTACGCCCTCTTCTTCAACTTCATGCCGGTAATCGCCAGCGACACGGCGACCTGGTCCAAGACCTTCTTCCAGAACAAGCCCAATGTTCGGCCCGAGGTGCTGGTAGAGTCGCTGTCGCTGGCACAGGGCATTGATCCGATGTTCCGAGTCAAGGGATCGGACGCCTTCGTGCGGGCGACCGTCGAGCCGGCCCTGGCCAGTATCGTCGCGGGCAAGGCCGAGGTAGCTGCCACACTGCAGGGCGTCCAGCCACTGCTGCAAGGTCTCATCGACCAGTCACCAAAGTAAAAGGGAGAACAATGCACACGACACCGCTTCCGCTGGGAGTCCACACGCTGCCCTATCGCAAGGAGCCGTTGCAGCGGGCACTCCAGGGGATTGCCCGTGCCGACATGAAGGCGGCGGTAAAGCTCTCGTCAATGCCGAACGGGTAGCCGAGCGGTCGGCCGGTGAGGAGCCGGGCGGCTGGGTGCAGCAGCAGCGGGTTGATTGCTCCGTGTCCGTGGCCGTCGAGCACCAGGAACTCGGTGGCGCCGGCCTCAAGCGCTCCTTCAATCGCGGCGTTGACTTCCCCGGTCACGAGCTCCCGCGCCACCTCGTAATAGCGGGCGCCGGGAGCCAGGTAGTCGTCGGCGTTGACGACACCGGCAGCACCCTCCATGTCGGTCATGAGATAGATTTTCATGCAGAGCGTCCCTCTCCGTGATGGTCTCTTCGGTCAGTTCACCCCGACCTCGGCAGCCAGCATCAACGCAGCCTGCGTCAACGCCGTTGCCGTGTCGGCGCTGAACGGTGCCGGACGGTGGTAGGCGAAGTGGGCCTCGGCCGACTCATAGCCGCCTTCCGCATAGGCCCTGGCCGTACACAGGTAGCCGGCCATGCCGTTGGCGTAGCCGAGCACCAGCGTCGCGTCGGTGCCCGTGGCATCGGCAAGCCGCGCCTCGATGGCCTGGGCGATTTCCACCATGAGTTCCCCGGCAACCGCGATGAGCAGAAAGGGCCCCAGGCGCAGTGCTTGTACTTCGCATGGCTCCCCCGCCGGCAGGTGGCCATCTTTGTCGAGTTGCGCCAGCAGGCGCCGCGCCCAAAAGCCGTCACCGCGCGCCGTCAAGGCGAGCAGTTCGTCGCGGCTCGGCAATTGCTGGTACTGCAAGGGCACGTCACGAATCGCCCCGGCCATGCCGCCTTCACCCTCCCAGCGCGGCGTCACTGCTCCCGGCGCTCGGGGAATCCCGCTCAGTTCTTCGCTGACACGCACGGCCTCCGCGCCCACTGCACGCCCAATCCGCTCCAGTTCGACATCGGTCGCGCCACGGAAGCGCCCTCGCTCATCGACCAGGTTGGGGCGCACGTCGCCAAAGGCGCCCGGCAGAAAGAGCGCACGCGTCTCGCCATGGTACAGGTGCTCGATGCAGCGGCGCGCGGCAGCGGGATAGTCGCCGCTGATGGCATAGTTGTCGGCGCCCAGGCAGGTGGCGTGACAGCACACGCCGAAAAGGACCGCCAGCGGCATCTCGCGCCCCAAAGCACTTTCCACGCGAAGCACACGCAACCGACGGTCGATCGGCCCTGCCGGATTCGGTAGCATTCGCATTCCGTCAGCGGTCTGGAGCCGCCGTTCGATAGAGAAGGCGATATGGCCTTCGCCATACGCCAGGCGGGCCGGGACCATCTGCCGAGCTGCCATCGCTACCGCCCCGGCGATCGTCTTTTCCAGGATGCGTACGTAGTCGTCATCACAGGGTTGACTTGCCAGCGGCATCGTCACCGGCCCCCCGTGCGTGTGCGAGCAGCCGAGCAGCACCCGCTCTGGCGGGATGCCGACGTCCGCGGCGATTCGGCGCCGGATCGTCGCCACGGAGTCGCGGCGGAGGGCGATCACATCAACGCCAACGATGGCCGTGCGCTGCCCGTCTGTCTCCAGGACCAGGGCGGTGGCCCGCAAGTGGTCGCGAATCGTCTCACTTGGCCGCGTGCGGCCGCCGTAGCCGCACTGCCAGGTCCCCACCGGCGGCGTCACGTCGACACTGCTCCGACCAGCCTGCAACATGGTCATGCTCTTGCCCCCTGATCTACCGCAGCATAGCCAGAGACTCGCGGCGTCGGCGCCCCGGACTCCTTCGCGTAGCGTGAGAGCAGTATACTGCAGCGTGCCTGGCCATACTGTGCGAACAAGCATCGGAGGGGCAGATGCTCTGGCGCTTGCTTATCTTTCGGGCCAGGAACCACCGGCGGTCGCTGGCACGGCTCTGCCTGGTCCTTGCCGTGGTCCTGTTCGCGGTAGCCAGTGTCAGCTATACGTCCAGTCACCGCCGTTACCAGTTGACGGTCAACATTCAGCCGCCGTTTGTCGGCGAAGGCGTTCAGGTGTACACCGGATGCTGCAATATCGTCGCGCAACAGGCGGGAGACAGACGGAGCTTTGTCTTCGTCCTCCAACGCGGCGACTACAACATCGGGGGGCTACTCGCCCAGAATGGCGAATTCCGGCCCCTCCCAACCCAACTTGTTCCTGTGCATCTGGACCAGGACCGAACGGTGACCTTGCACGGGAGTGGTTAGGCGGCAACACACCCGCTCCAGCCGTTGCCGCTCCGCCCGGCACGCCGAGCACCAATTGGGCGTTGTACACTGATCGTCCAGGGCGCGGAGCCAGGGGAGACGACAGATGGTACAGGGAATCGAGCGTCGCGCGCGCCACGGTAGTAACGCAACAGGTTGCAACTCGGACTGGAGAAGAGGAGAACAGTCAGCCATGGCAAGAGTGGGAAGTTCGACTGAGCAGACAGCCCCCGGATGGCGACAGCAAGAATCTGGCGCTCGGGGAGCGGTGCCGCGCCGGGCAGCGCTGGCGGCCTTCGCCACGGCGCTGGCCGGCGCGGCCCTGGCGGCGTGCGGCGGCGCCGTGGCTGGGAACACTACCGCAACGACGACCGGACAGGCAGTGGCGACGAGCAGCAGCAACGTGACAGCCGCAGTCAATACGGGATCGACGGTCAACCACGCAACAAGCACCGTGGCCGCTGGCACGAACGCCGCGACGACAACCACGTCAAGTACTGCCTCCGCCAGCGCAGGGTCCGCGACCAGTTTCTCCGGAACTGCCGGTGCAGCCGCCAATGCTGTGCCGGGAGCGCCGGTTACCATCGAATACTTCTATCAGGCAGACAACCTCTGGCCCAAGGACAAGCTCATCCTGGAACCCTTTATGACGCAGCATCCCGAGATTACTGTCAGCGGCGTCTCCCCGGGCAGCAACTTCGACACCAAGCTGCACGCCATGATCGCCGGGGGCACTCCTCCCGATACCACCTGGATGAACGACATTGCGGTTCCGGCGCTGGTGGACGAGGGCGCAGTACTTGCCACCGATTCCTACCTCGCCCGTGATTGGACGGCAATGGAAGGCGACGATATATACGCGGGCGCCTGGGATGCCGTGACCTGGAAGGGCAAGCGTTACGGCACGCCTTTGGAGGATAACCCTTTTCTCCCCGTCTTCCGGCCCGACTTCTTCGATGCGGCCAGCGTCCCGTACCCCACGGTGCAGGCCGCCAAGGGCCAGTGGGACTGGGCGGCGGTGGTGGATACGGCGACCAAACTGATGAAACGGGGACCGGACGGGCAACCTACCCAGTTCGGCATCCAGTTGCGCACCGACCCCTACTCGCTGCTGCACTGGGTTTGGAACAACAACGGCGAAATCTGGAACGCCGATCGCACACAATGCCTGCTCAACCAGCCGGCGGCGGTGGAAGCTGTCCAGTTCATGCAGGATTTCTTCGTCAAAAGCCGCTCCGCTCCGATGGCCGGCGAGGTGCTGAAACTCTCCGGCAACAAGGCGAACAACATGCTTTCCGGCGTCATCGCCATGGAGTGGCAGTACTCCGGTGGTGGTTCGCTCATGGGCGGTGTGGTCAAGTTTCCCTTCATGGCCGCTCCGGAGCCGAAGGGCAAGGCCACGCCCGTCGTGCCGCACAGTAACGGTTCCGGCGACGGCATCGTCAAGGGCAGCAAGCATCCCGATGCCGCCTGGGAGTGGGTCAAGTTTCTGGTAGGCAAAGACGCCGACGTAATCATGATGAAGACTGGTCGCACGCCGCCCCGGCGCAAGTCTGGGGAGTCCTATTATGTCAAAGACGTGCAGTACCCGACGAACCCCCAGGTAGACACAGACATGCTTCGCACAGCCCGCATGACGCCAGCGGTCGCTGCCTGGGCCCAATTCTCGACGATCCTCGGTCAGCAACTCGCCCCCGTTTGGAAAGGCCAGGTCACGCCGCAGGACGCCCTCACCGAGGTGGTCAGGCTGGTGAACCCGCTGCTGAAGCCGAAGACGTAGCTGACGATGTTGGGCAGTACAAAGGGAGACGGCGATGGCAGACAGCGGTTTGGGACAACGGTTGCGCTTCACTTTGCGCGTGCAGAGCGAGAGCGCTGGTGCGCCGCTGCGCTGGGATGTCGATCTAGACCAACTCCCAGGAGCGAACGGTCTCCCGCCTGCAGGCTGGATTGATCCCGATTCCTGGTTGCTCCAGAGTGGCGACCGGTTGCTCCCGCATCGAGTCGACGCCGACACGCTGGACGGCCGACGCTTCATCGTGCGCTTCCGGGCGCCGCTGGCCGGCCCGTTCGACATCACCGCGACGTGTGCGTTCAACGGTCTACCCCGTCCAGCGCCAGGCCTGCCGCCGAACCTACCAACGCCCCTAATCGGCGCGGGTGAGGCGCTGGGGTTCGGTTCACGGGCGTCCGTTGGCGACCTGCACGTCGGCTTGCAAACGGCGGTCGACCTGGTGGACTGGTTCGGGCGGGGCGAGCGCGACCTGTTGTTGACCTGCCACCTCCACGAGGGCGGCGCCTTTCTCTACAGCGCCATGCCGGGCGGCGGCGACAGCAATGCAGCGGCCGCTCGATCACCGGGCGGCGCGTGGCCTCCTTTTCGGCGCGTCGGACGTTTGCCGGGTTTCGGTGATGACGGCCAGGGCTACAACGGCCGACTGCGCGCTGTGGACTTTCAGGGGAACGGTCGCTTTGACCTGCTGGAATGCCGGCGAGCCGACCTCTGGTGGCGACGCAACATCGGTGCAGCTGGCGCGCCGGCCTTTGCACCCGCCGTCCCGCTGCCGGCGGGTGGCGGCCAGGCTAGCGACGACGCCAATATCCAGTCGCTCTGCCCGTTGGACCTGGAGGGCGATGGCCGGATCAGCCTCCTCGTCGGAACCAACGACTGGTCGGCTTACTGGCCTTCGGATGTCAGCGCCTGGGGCGGTCAACCGGGCTACCGTCCTTTCGAGGCCGACGGTACCTGGCGCGGGGGGCCACTGCGGGGTCGACTGTACCTCCTGCGCAATATCAGCCCACCAGTCCAAGGCTCGACCGACGCGCCGCCTCAATTCGCGGCTCCTCAGCCATTGTGCCACGACGACGGCACGCCGCTGGAAGTCTACGGGCTTGCCGGTCCGGCGGTCATTCCGGCGGCTAACCCGGCTGCCGCCTTCGATCTGCTGGTGAGCGATTTTCTCGATCGCATCTGGTACTTCCGCAACACCGGGCGGCGCGGCCCGGACGGCGCTCCGTGTTTCGCCCAACGCACACCGGTACGCTGCACGCAGGCCAGCCCACCGCTCATCGACCGTCCGCCGACACCACCAGCGGCCGCGCCGCCGGACTACCCGCCCGAGCAACGCCTGCCCGATGAACTTATCCTGCCTACCTGCATGCACGCCCTCACGGTGGCGCCTCGGCCTGGCGAGGAAACCTCATCCGGTGGGGAGCAGCCATTCGACCTGATCGTTGGCGCGGAGGATGGGTATGTGCGTCTCCTGCGCTGGGCGGGTCGCACCGCCGACGGCGTGCCGATCGTCGAGCCGCCGATTCGGCTCCAGGAGTACGGGGCGCATCTGAGCGTCGGCGCCAAAGCTTGTCCGAATGTTGTCGATTGGGACGGTGACGGTCGGCCGGAGCTCGTTATCGGCAACGCCGCGGGTCAGGTTCTGCTGGCGCGTACGTCGGCTGCGGCCAGCGAGCTCCGTTTCTCGGCGCCGGAGCCGATCCTCGCGGAGGGCAACCCGCTCTGGATGATGGCCGGCACGCCGGGCACCATCCAGGGCCCCAGCGAGGTAAAGTGGGGCTATATCAATCCGGGTGTCGGTGTCTGGTCGCCACCGGGACGACGCGCCGCAGCCGCTCTTGTTTGTGGCGACGCACTGGGGCAGAATACGCTGTACCTACGGATGAATGAGCGTAGTGCCCCGGCCATGGCCGATACGCCTGGTGGCGCCGACTGGGGAGAAGGGCCCAATGACAGTTCCGCGCAACCTGTCGCTCGCGTATCGCGCGGGCGCCGCATGCACATCTTACGCGATGGGCGTTGGCAACCGCTCGTCACCCGTTGGCGTTGTCGGCCCCAGTTAGTCGACTGGGGAGATGGTACCCCCACATACGTGCAGGTTGATGAAGCCGGAGTCGTCAGCCGCTATTGCCTCCTGGCAGACGGACCGGATAGTGAGTTTGGCACGGTTCGGGTGGCCCTGCACGGGCCGCTGCTCTATGCAGATGGCGCACCGGTGAAACTGGACGCGGAAACCGGTGGTAGCGTTGGCCGCATCAAGCTCGCTATTGCCGATTGGGATGCTGATGGCTTACCGGATCTGTTGGTTGGGACCAACGGCAATCACCCACCGGGACTGAACAGCCTGCGCAAGGCAACGGTCTGGCTGCTGCGGAACATCGGCCAACCGGGGCAACCGGTCTTCACGCCGCCCGAAATGCTCGGCCTGGAGGCTGGCATGCCGGCCCGCTTCGGCGGCCATTCCTGCGTCCCCGCGCCGTGTTCATTCGCCGCCGATGCCGAGCCCGCCACGGGTCGCCCCGACCTCCTGGTTGGCTCCGAGAACGGGCGAGTGTATGCCTTCCGGCGCTCATATATTGATGCAGCGGCGCACCTCCTGAGTGTGGAGATGGCGCGCGATTGCTAGTTGGCGACGTACTCCTGCAGCAGGGCAGTGATGTCCTCGTGGCGCAAGCGGCGGAGGGCCTTGTTTTCCACCTGACGGATGCGCTCGCGGGTGAGACTCAGCACGCGGCCGACCTCCTCCAGCGTTCGCTCGCGACCATCGCCATCCAGGCCGAAGCGCAGACGGATCACCTCGCGCTCCCGCTCCTCCAGCACAGCCAGGGCCTGGGCTATCGCGGCGCGGCGGTCTTCTAACAGGGCGACTTCTTCCGCGCCGGGGTCGTTGTCACGGATGAGGTCGCCCAGCGCCAGTTCGCCGTCTTCGCTCAGTGGGGCGTCCAGCGAGGCGACTGGTCGAGACGCCTGGGTCAGGCCGCTCACCTGTTCGAGGGGGAAGCCGGTAGCCTTTGCCACCTCGGCGTCGGACGGCGTGCGCCCCAGGCGCTCGCGCAGATCGTCGCGGGCGCCGTCGACCAGGGCGCGCCGACCTTGCAGGTACTCCGGTAGGCGCACCAGGCGCGACTGCTCGTTGAGCGCGCGCAAGATGGCCTGACGGATCCACCAGGTGGCGTAGGTGGAGAAGCGGAAGCCGCGCGATGGATCAAACTTCTCAGCAGCGCGCATCAGACCGACGCTGCCCTCCTGGATGAGATCCAGCAAGGCCATGCCGAGGTTTTGATACTTTTTCGCTACGTTCACGACGAGGCGCAAGTTGTGGTGGACCAGGGCATGCACAGCCTCCCGGTCCCCCGCCTGCGCTCGCCGGCCGAGGCGAACCTCCTCGGCTGGTGTCAGCAACGGCGCCTGGCCGATCTCCGCGAGATAGGCGGCCAGGCTATCCATGGCCGGCACGTGCGCCGCGTCGCTCTCGTCGCGCGACGGCTTGACGCGGCCAGCGGCGGCAAGCGCCCAGTCCGTGTTTGCCGGCTCTTCCGACGCCAAGGCCTCGACCTCGCTCGTCCGATATTCCTCGTGTAAAAGTGCCGCCATCGCCATTGCGCCACCTCCCTGCTCACCATGCGTACTAAAATACTGCTTATGTTACTGTGTGCTGCACAATAAGTCAACAAACAGGTAGTGATTGGGCATAATCGCATGGGCTGGCCGACAACAGTGGCAGGAATCATCGCGCGTGCCGAACGCTACAATCGCACGCAGCAATCAGCGCCGGTGCGGCGGAAAGGACTAGCAACCCGATGACGGACGCGAACACCGGCCAGTTGTTAACGGCGGAAGTCCTCGCCCGCCGAGAGAGGCTTCCTTTGAGGGTTGCGCCGGTCACGTTGACCGGTGCGCACGTCCGTCTGCAGCCCCTTGTCGTCAGCCGCGACGCTGAACCGTTACATTTGCGCAGCAACGGCCAGCCAGCGTCGTTGGGCGCACGCGGCATTGGTCCGTATGATGCCGAAGCGCTCGTCTGGCGCTACCTCTTCAGCGGGCCGTTCGGTACCGCCGACGATATGGCAACGTACCTGCGCGGACAGGTGGACGCAGCAAACGGCCTCTGCCTTTGCGTGTTCGATCAGGCGACGAACAGCCAGATCGGCGTCGTCAACTATATGAACAACGTCCCCGAGCACCTCAAGGTCGAGCTGGGAGGCATCTGGTACAGCCCGCTGGCCCAGCGCACCGGAGCGAACGCGGAGGCGACCTACCTGATGCTCAAACACGCCTTTGCCCTCGGCTATCGCCGGGTGGAATGGAAGTGTGATTCGCTCAACGCGCGTTCCCGCCACGCCGCCCAGCGCATGGGCTTCACTTTTGAGGGCATCCAGGAGGCCCATTTCATCATCAAGGATCGCCACCGCGACACTGCCTGGTTTCGCCTCCTCGACCATGAGTGGCCGGCGGCGAAAGAGCGTCTGGTGCGATTGCTGCCGCAGTAGCTCATAAAGCCACATTCGGGTAAACGTCCGAGCAGGAGTGCGCCGCAGCGATTCGCACTGCCGTGCCGGCCTGTTCCCCTTGACGTGCTCCGCCCGGCGTAGTTCAATCTCCCTGTTGCCTACTTACGGGTGACGTCAGTGGAGAGGGTTCAGCGTTGAACGGCGCGGATGCGGTAGCGCAAATCTTGAAGCAGGAAGGGGTCGAATACCTCTTCAGTTACCCGAATCAGCCCTTGATCGATGCAGCGGCCAAGATCGGCATTCGCCCGATCATTGCCCGTACCGAGAAGACCATGCTCAACATGGCCGACGGCTATACGCGCACGACGAACGGTCGCCGTATCGGCGTGTGTGTGGTCCAGGACGGGCCCGGCATCGAGAATGCCTTTGGCGGCGTCGCGCAGGCCTTCGCCGACTCGATTCCCCTGCTGCTGTTGCCAGGCGGACCCGATCAGCATCGTCACGGCATACCGACCGGCTTTGACCCGCTGCCGAACTACCACCACGTGACGAAGTGGGCGGCGCGTGTGAACTTTGCCGATCGCATCCCAGAGCTGCTGCGTCGGGCCTTCATGACGTTGCGCACCGGGCAGAGCGGGCCGGTAATGCTGGAGATACCGAGCGACGTGGCGGCCGCCGCGGTCGATGCTTCGGCCTTCCAGTACAAGCCGGCCCGCGGCTACCGATCGGCCGGCGACCCGACGGACGTTGCCGAAGCCGCCCGCCTGCTGCTGGCGGCTCAGCGGCCGTTGCTCCACGTCGGGCACGGTGTCCTCTGGGCCGAAGCCTGGGACGAACTGCGGGAACTGGCGGAACTGGTGGCGGTGCCGGTCATGACGACGATGGCGGCCAAAGGCGCGTTCCCGGAGGACCATCCGCTGTCCGCCGGTACCGGGGGCCATACCCTCGCCGGTCCGGCGGCGCACTGTCTGGTGCGGGCCGACCTCGTGTTCGGCATCGGTTGCAGCTTTTCGACCGGCGCCTTCTCCACGCCGATCCCGCCGGGCAAGACCATGGTGCAGATCACCAACAGCGAACGCGACATCGACAAGTCCTACGCGATTGATCTGGCGGTGTTCGGTGATGCCAAGCTCGTCTTGCGGCAGCTGATCGAGGCTGTTCGGGAGCAACTGGCTGGCGCGTCCCGCCCTTCTGACGCGATCGTGGCGGCGCTCCAGGGGTACCGCACCGCCTACTGGCAGGAGTGGCAACCGCGGCTCACGTCCGACGAGACGCCGATCAACCCCTACCGCGTGATTCACGAGTTAAATCAGGCGGTGGATCCGCGCCAAACCATCGTGACCCACGACTCCGGCAACCCACGCGACCAGACGCTCACGTTCTACCAGGCGCTCACGCCACGTGGCTACCTTGGTTGGGGCAAGTCGACGCAGCTTGGCACCGGTCTCGGCATGGCGCTCGGGGCGAAGCTCGCCGCACCGGAGAAGCTCGTGGTCAACATTATGGGCGACCTGGCCTTCGGGACGGCCGGCCTGGAGGTGGAGACGGCGGTCCGCTCGGACCTGCCTATCCTCACCATTCTCTTGAACAACTCCTGCATGGGTGGCTACAGCCATCACATGCCGACCGCCAGTGAGCGCTTCGGCGCCAACCGCCTCTCCGGCCAGTACGCCGGTGTCGCTGCCAGCCTCGGCGCCTTCAGCGAGCAGGTATTGCTGCCCGAGGACGTCGCGCCCGCCATTCGTCGCGGGATTGCAGCAACGCGCAACGGACGGACGGCTGTCCTGGAGATGATCACCAAGGAAGAGCCGGTCTTCCCTGCCGCCCGTGCCGTCCTGGCCAGTTTGGCGGCAGAGGCTTGACGGCGAGTTAGGATTATTGGGGGGACCGCGACAAGCGACCAGACGAAGCGCTAACAGGCAGGCGTGAGCGATAATCGAGAGCAAGGACTCTTGACGCGCACTGAACCATGATCGGCGTCGAATTGGACCAGCAGAGCGGGTTGCAGATTGTAGCCGACACCACCGCGGCGATCGCTGCGGCGCCGGATCTTGACCAGGCGCTACGCATGCTGATTGCTGGCATGCAGCGGTTGACCAATGCCGAGAGCGGCGGAGTGCGCCTGCTCAATGAGCCTGGCCGCGCCTCAGCAGGCTGCCGCCTGTTCTTCTGGCGTGGTGGCGACCGCTACGAGTGGCAAGAGCTACCGGGAGAGTCCGGTAGCAACGTCGACACGGTGGTCGCTACCGGCGTGCCGCAGTACACCGCTGATCTCGCCCTGCTGGCGGCGCGCGGTGATGCGCTCGCCGCCGCCGCACATGGCCGCGATGGTTTGGGCAGCAGCCTGATTGTGCCGCTGCGCTCGCAGGGTCAGGTCATCGGTACCCTGCACGCCGACTCGTACCACAGCGGCGCCTTCAGCCCTGGCCTGCTGCTGCCGCTGCAAGTGCTGGCCGATCATGCCGGTGGGGCCGTGGCTCGGGCGACGTCCGACGTGCGCCGTCAGGGCATCGCCGAGCAGGTCGTGGCCACGCTAGCGCGCGTCGGCGCCGCTGCCGGCATCGAAGAGGCGCTGGAAGCGCTGTTACGCGGGGCGATAGGGTTGCTGCATGGCGCGGGCGGCGTGGCCCGAGCCTTCGACGTGCAGACGAGAGAGAGCATCTTTCTGCTGGCCATTCGCCCTGACGGGACCATCACGCAAACACGGCAAGCGCAGCCCATCAACGAGGGTAGTATGGCGGCGGCCCTGATGGACGGTGGGCCGTCCGTGCTGATCGAGGACTATCAGGCCCTTGATCCGCTCGGCTATCCGCTCTACGCCGAGATGCAGCGACAGGGCATCCGTTCTTCCGTCAACGTCCCCATCCATGCCGACGGGCAGCGTATCGGCAGCCTCCACGTGAACCATCAGCGTCCCCACTATTTTGGCCGCCCGGAGCTCAACATAGCCGAGGCGCTGGCCGCCCAGGCCGGGGCGGCGATCGAGCGCGCCGGCCTGGCGGAGACGGAGCGGTCACAACTGCAGGAGCGGCTGGCCAACGAAGCGCGGTTTCGCTCCCTCACCGACAAGTTCATCGCGCTGGTGTCGCACGAGTTACGCACGCCGCTGACGTCGATCAAGGGCTATGCCGACCTATTGCTGGCCGGTGAGGTGGGCGACTTGTCGCTGGATCAGCGCGAATTCCTCACGGTCATCAAGCGCAACGCCGACCGCGAGGTGACGTTGGTGAACGAGTTGCTCGACCTGTCGCGGCTGGAGGCCGGCCAGGTTGAGCTGACCCCCTTGCCGCTGGACCTGAAGCCGCTGTTGCAGGAGGTCGCCGCCTCGCTCCAGTCGCAGATGCAGGCGCGTCGCCAGCAGTTCCGTCTGGTCTTGCCCAGTCAGTTACCGCCGGTGCTGGGCGACAGCACGCGCCTCGTCCAGATCTTCACAAACCTCGTCGCCAATGCCAACAAGTACACCCCGGAGGGCGGGAGGATCACGGTTACCGCCCAGGTGGTAGCCGGCGCCATCGCCGTTGACGTTGACGATACGGGCATCGGCCTGACTGAGGAGGACCAATCTCGCCTGTTCACCAAGTTCTTTCGTGCCAAAAACCAGTTGACGCAGGAATCCGGTGGCACAGGCCTGGGCCTTGCCATCACGCGCGCGCTGGTGGAGCGACACGGCGGAACGATCACGGTGACCAGCACGCCCGGCGTCGGTTCGACATTCACCGTGACCCTGCCTGCTGCACCGCCCGAATGGTCGCCCGCCGTTTGACGGTCTGCCCGCTATCTCGTAGACTGAGGTAGTGGAGCGTATCCCGCCTCGCCTGTTCGTCCGCGGGAGGCGCCAGCGCAATCGATTGGGGCGACCAGTTGCGTCAGCGGGGTTGGCCCTGTCTTCGAGTGTGTATTCAGCGCACTCCTGGGAACGTCAATGGCGGATAACCCGAAGCGGAGCGTGGGCCGCGAATCCCTCCGCGCGCTGGCCGAGCGCATGGCCGAAGAGTGTCGGCTGGAACAGCCCCTGGCCGAAGCCTGCGAGCTCAAGCTCCGTGTCTGGGAGGCCGGCCGCCGCACGGAGGACTGGCGGCTGATCGTGGTACGCCGAGGCTCCGGCCGAGAGTATCAGGTGCGCACGTGGGCCGATTGGGAGGCCATCAAGCGCCTGGCCGGCGGCTGGTCGTCGCGCACGGGCTAGCCACAGCCAGCCGACGATCAGCATCTCTCCAGTAGCCCAAGTAGAAAGGCCCTACGCATGCCGGTGATTACCGAGCACGTTGCTTTGCACCTCTTTCCAGAGGCGGACAGCCGCCGTCACGACATCTTCGAGCCGCCGGCCGACCAGCACGGCACCGTCCTGCTCAGCCGGAACGACAGCGCAGTATCCCACGACTGCGGCGCCTGCGGAGTGCCGTTGTTGGAGGGCTGCCGCCTGGATCGTTTGCCCGGCAAAGTCTTCCATTGTCTGGCGTGCGGGGCCTTCTGCATCCCGTAGCACTGTGTAACGTACAGCAATGTGGCCAGTTTTTCTCGGCGCATGCGAAAACCTCCCCAAAGTGGCGCGCCGTGTGGTACGATAAATACAGGTTTAGCGACTCGGGTCACATCGTACCCCCTTCTCCCGTGGTGAGCATTTCCCCTCCCTCTGGCTACAGGGCAGCGTAGACAAGTCTCCAAACCATGTAGGCGTGCCGTTGTGGGCACACCATATGGAGGTTCCTCGTACATGTCCTTTTCTGATAAGACGCTCACTTGCCGCGATTGTGGGCGTCCATTCGAGTTCACCGGTGGTGAGCAAGAGTTCTACGCATCGCGCGGGTTCACCAACGAGCCAAGCCGCTGCCCGGAGTGCCGGGCGACGCGCAAGGCGAGCGGCGGCAGCGCACGTTCGGGTGGCCAGAGCAACACCCGTGACAACGGCAGCTACAGCGATGGCGGCTATGGCAACAGCAGCAGCGGCGGCTACAGCAGTGGCGGCAGCTACGGCGGCGGCGGCGGCGGCCGCAGCAGCGACCGTGGCGGCTACAGTGGCAGCCGTGAGCAGCGCCAGATGTACACCGCTACCTGCTCGTCGTGTGGCAAGGAAGCGCAAGTGCCCTTCCAGCCGACTAGCGGCAAGCCGGTCTATTGCAGCGACTGCTTCGCCACCCAGCGCAGCACGCGCTACTAGAGCAAACGAGCGGCGAGGGCGTGTGCCCTCGCCGGTTCCCGCCCTTCGGGGCGCGGGACACGTTTCACCAAATGAGAGGCACAAGCGTGGCAACAGGTACTATTAAGACCGTCACCGATCGCGGTTTTGGCTTTATCCGCCCCGAGGAGGGCGGCGACGATCTCTTTTTCCACCGCACGGCGCTCAACGGCGTGTCCTTTGAGCAGTTGCGCCAGGGGGACAAAGTGAGCTACACAGCGGAAGCCGACCAGCGCGGCAAGGGCATGCGCGCAGCGCAAGTCCAGCTCGTCGAGCAATAGGAGCTACTCCCCTGCTCCGGTAACGGCGCGGCGTCCAGATCGGTCGAAAGCCGGTCCGGGCACCGCGCCGCTGTTTTTACCGACGCGAATTGGCGCTCTAAATGGCGACGTGGCGAAGAAGACCAGTGTCGGATCGATGCCTGAAGGCTTTGGCGCCGAAGCACCAAAAGAAGTTCGCGCAGACTAGTCCCCCTCCAGCGCGTCCCGGAACAGCTCCCAATGCAAGACATTGGTTCCACGCAGGCGCAGTGCCAGGACATCGACGCGCCACTCCTGATCGTCAAGGTTTCTGGTGCGCAGGTACTGGCCTGCCGCGCTGAGCAGGTTGCGGCGCTTACTTGGCGTGATCGCCTCCTCGGGTGCGCCATAGTCGTCGCTCCAGCGCGCCTTCACTTCCACAAAGACGAGTACGGTACCGTCGCGCGCGATGATGTCCAGTTCCACCCGGCCGCAGCGCACGTTCTGCTCCAGGATCTCGTACCCCGTGCGTCGCAGCAGGGCAATGGCCACGCGCTCGCCGATCCTTCCCCGCTCCTTACGGTCGATTGGGGGGCGCGTGGGCAGCGTGCTCACCGCTGGAGGAAGACGGCCGCGCCGCCAAAGATGCCGGCGTCGGCGCCGAGGGCGGCACGACGAAGTACCACGAATGCTTCCGTGCCTGATAAACACGCCAGGCGCACGCGCGCGAGGAGCCGGGCGAGGAGCGCCGGGGCGATGTCGGCCGCACCACCGCCAAGGACGAGGAGATCAGGGTCTACGCTGTTCAGGACGGTGGCAATCCCCTGGGCCAGGTCCCCGAAGACGTCGTCCAGCACGCTCAGGGCCAGCGCGTCGCCCTCTGCCGCGGCGGCCGTCAACTCGCGCCCGGTGACGTTGGCGACGCTGCCGGCGCGCTGGACCATCACGTTCTGCTCAGGTGACCCCGGCGGCAGGTTGGTGAGTGCTGCCCTCACCCGCCGGCCCATCGCCGGTCCGGCCGCCAGCGCTTCCAGGCAGCCGTGACGGCCGCAGGTACAGAGCGGGCCTCCCGGACGGATGACCAGATGGCCAAACTCACCGGCCAGGCCGTGCGCCCCCCGCCAGAGCCGGCCGTCCAGCACGAGGCCACCGCCGATACCCGTCCCGATGTTGAGGTATGCCATGGCCCGGCTGCCACGCCCGGCGCCGAAGCGCCACTCCGCTAGCGCCTGACCATTGGCGTCGTTCTCCAATGCCGCCGGCACGCCGAGGGCCTCAGCAACATTGGCCGCGAGCGGAACGCCGTTCCAACCGGCGACGTGATGGGAATGCAGCACCACCCCAGCAGCCGCATCAACTGGTCCACCGAAGTTGATGCCGGCGCCCGTCACCGCGTCGGGCGCCTGGCCGACGAGTTCTCGTGCCATCGCCAGCATGTCTGCCAGCGCCGCGCGCGCTCCGGCGGCTGCCGGTGTGGGTCGGCGGAGGGACGCGACCAGTTCACCGCGCTGGACGTTGACCAGCCCGGCCGCGAGTTTCGTGCCGCCAAAATCCAGCCCCAGCAGCAGGTCGTCGCTGCTCACCCGAGCGCCAGTTCCTGACGCAAATAGGCAGTATAGAGGTGACAGAGGATCATGTGGCAGTCCTCAATCTTCTCCAGGTCGTCGGAGGGGACGATCACCGAGTGCGTTGCCAGCGTTGCCAGCTTACCGCCGGCGTAGCCGGTGAGGCCGCAGCTCACGCCGCCCTGCGCGTTGACAAACGCCACGGCGCGCAGCACGTTGGGCGAGTTGCCACTGCCGGAAATCGCCACCAGGCCATCGCCGGGACGGTACCAGGCGGCCAGTTGTTCAGCAAACACGTCGGCATAGCTGCTGTCGTTGCCCCAGGCCGTCAGCAACGGCACGCTATCGGTCAGGGCAATGGCGCGCACTCGCCGATCGCCCGCCTTCGCTCGTGTGCCCTTGGCCAGGTCCAGCGCGAAGTGGGAAGCCGTCGCTGCACTGCCGCCGTTGCCGCACACATAGATGACGCCATCGGCCCTGTGGATGTCGCGCAGCACTTCGGCAATCTGGCCGATCTGATCCTGGGGCAGGCGTTCCACCAGGTCACCGATGCCGTTGAGGTACGTCGTGACGTGTTGCATGCCGGCTCTCCTTTCAAATCCTTTGCAGGTGTCATGGTACTTGAGCTACGACGCGCCGACAATGCCATGAGAGTACTGCGCCGCGATTTTCAGGGATTTTCAGGGCCGGCGTCACGGGAGCGTGTCGTCAGCAACGAGGCGGTAGCCAACGCCCGGCTCGGTGCGCAACAGCACGGGGTTCGTCGGGTTGTCTTCCAGTTTGCGGCGCAGGGTGGCCATGTGGACGTGCAAGGTGTGCGTGGCGTCGATGTAGGCTGCGCCCCACACTGCGGTGATCAGCCGGCTCCGCGTCACCACGCGACCGCGCTAGCTCAGCAGCACTTTGAGGATTTCGTACTCCGTCGGCGTCAGGTGTACTTCCTCCGTGCCGCGCATGATCTGCCGGCGGTCGAGGTCAATCAGCAACGACCCGAGCTGGAGCGTGGCGCTCTGACCGCTGCTCAGGCCGCCGAGCCTGCGCAGGGCCACGCGCAGGCGGGCCAGGAGTTCGTCCATGCCGAAGGGTTTGGTGAGGTAGTCGTCGGCCCCGGCATCGAGCGCCGCCACCTTCTCGCGTTCCTGGTGCCGGGCCGACAGGACGATGATCGGCGTACTCGCTGCGCTGCGTATTCGCCGCAGCACCTCCAGACCGTCGATGTCGGGCAGGCCAAGGTCCAAGAAGATGATGTCTGGCCGGCCCGTTGCCAAGTGGTCCAGCGCCTCGTTGCCGGTCGCCGCCGTGGCGACATCGTAGCCATGGGCACGCAGGTTTGTGGTCAGCGCCCGCACGATCTCCGGGTCGTCGTCGATCAGCAGCACGCGTGCCCCGGCCATCAGCCGCCGCCCTCAGCCGCCGCGGCGCGCACGCCGGGCAACGAAATGGCAAACGTCGAGCCGCCGCCGCGCCGGGGCGACACCCAGATGCGCCCGCCATGGGCTTCCACGACGCCTTTGCAGACAGCCAGACCGATGCCTGCTCCCGCTGCTCGGCCATGGTGGGTCACGCGGTAAAAGCGCTCGAACACCTTCTCGCGTTCGTCGGCGGCAATGCCGGGTCCGCGATCCTCGATCTCCAGCAGCGCTTCGTCGCACTCCAGGCGCCCCCGCACCGTCACGGGTCCTCCGGCGGGGGAGTACTTCGCAGCATTTTCCAGCAGATTCACCAGCACCTGCTCTACCAGAATCGGATCAACGCGCACCCAATGCAGGGCCGCCGGGTCCGCGAACGGCTCGATGCGCAGCTGCCCGGCGACGAAGAGGTGCGCTACCTGTGCTGCTGCCTCGTTGATGAGGTCCTCGAGCAAGTATTCCTCCAGATCGAGACGGAGCGCCCCCGCTTCGATGCGCGACAGATCGAGCACGTTGGCCACCAGGCGGTTGAGGCGGTCGACGCCGCCATTGATACTGCGGGCAAACCCCTCTCGTTCCGCCTCCGACCACTCGACGTCGTGTTGCAGGAGGCTCGTTGCTGCTGCCTTGATCGCTGCCAGCGGCGTCCGCAAGTCGTGCGACACTGCCGAGAGCAAGGTTGAGCGCAACTCGTCGGTGCGGCGCAACACTTCGGCCTGCGTGGCCTCCTCCTGCAGGCGCACACGCTCGATGGCGAGCGCCAACTGGGCGGCGAAGGCATGCAACAGCGGGCCGGCTTCCCACTCCGCCGTTGCGTTGCCGGCCGCTCCGGCCAGGCGCAGCAAGCCGAGCTTGCCCCGCGGCGTGCGCAGCGGCAGTGCCAGTTCGCTCTCGACCGGCTGCGTCTCCTCCGCGAGATCGATGACACAGGACGAACAGTGAAACACGGCGATCGCCTGCTCCCTGCCCAGTTCCAGCAACTCCGGCAGGTCGTGGGCTGCCGCCAGTGTCGAGGCCAGCGTGCGTAGGGTTCCTGCCTCCCAGGCTTGCTGACGAGCCTCCTGGGCCTGCTGGCGCAGGGCCGCCGTCAGGTTCGCCGTGAAGACGGCCGCCAGCAGCAAAACGACGAGCGCCAGCCACTCCGCAGGGTCGTCGACGGTGAAGGCGTGGACGGGTTGGACGAAGAACCAGTCGAAGCTGAGCGACGCCAGGAGGGCAGCACCAATAGCGGGACGCCGTCCCCAGCCGCCTGCCACCGCCACGACGGGAAACAGGTAGAGCAGTGTGATGTTGGGGATGCTGCTGAACTGCAAGACGCCGCCGATGACTGCGGTGGTACACAGCGTCGCCGCCATCGCCACAAGCCAGCCGGCCACGGGTTTGCGCATGATGGAGCGTGCCGTTGCCACCGAGGTCGGTGGCAGCCTCCTCGGCGCGTCCCACCAATATGGTTTACCATCTGAGGCGGGGGACGCCATGTCAGGACGTCTCCAATGGCGGCCGCTTCGCCATCTTCGTGAGCGACAGGCCGAGACGCCGACGATAGATGACATAGAAGACGAGACCGAGGATCATCCAGGGGAAGCCGATGATCTGACCGAAGCGATTGTTCAGGGCAATGATGAGCCAGATGATGAAGGTGCCGATACCGCCGACGACGGAGATGAGCGGGATCTTGCGTCCTTTGATCGTGACGTTCAGGGGTAACTGGAAAGGTCGCTCGCCGTCCGGGTCTTTGATGCGAATGCCGATGACGCTCAGGTGCGCCATCGTGAAGGTGATGGTCGCCGCGAAGGCATAAATGTTGGAGAGGTCGGTCACGTCGCCGTTCAGCACCAACACCATGGCGATGATGCCGAACACGAGGATGGTCACATGGGGGGTGCGGAAGCGCCGGTTGACCTGATACAGCACACCCGGAAGCTGGTAATGCGCTCCCATCGAGAAGGAGAGGCGGGAGACGCCCAGCACACCGGCGTTCGCGCCAATCAGCAGAATCGTGGCGGCCAAAAAGGCGACCATTGGCTTGAGGATGGCGTCGTAGGGGCTGGGTAGCTTGCCGGCGATACCGGCAACCGGGTCGTTCAGGTAGGTGGTGGATAACTCCGATGTCGGCGCATGGGCAATTCCGGCCGGACAGGCGCCGACAGAGGCGAGGGTCGGGCCGCCCGCGCCGCAGGTAATGGGCATGGCAGAGAGGGCGACAAGCGATATGCCAATAAACAGGATCAACACGGCGAAGATCAACGAGGCGTAGGCGCGCGGTACGGTACGGCCGGGATCCTTGGCTTCCTCGCTGACGTTGCTGATTGTTTCGATGCCGGTATAGGCCACCATGGCCACCGAGATCGAGCGCAAAAAGTTTCCCCAGTGTGGGGTCATGCCCAGATGAATCTGGTGAAAGATGAGGCCGAAGTTCAGAAGGAAGATGAAGCCGACGATCACGACGATGGTCTCGGTCGCCAGGTCGATCACGGCAAAGAGGACGGAGACGCGCGTGGCCTCTTGCACGCCGATGATGTTCAAGCCGATCAGCAGCGCGATGATAATCACGGTGGCAATGACGATCAGCGGCTTCGTGCCCAACGGTGGGAAGAAAACGGCCATGTAGCCAACGGCGGCATAGGCCGAGATGGAGATGGTGACGGTGTAGCTCAACATCGTCATCCAGCCCGTGAAGAAGGAGACCAGCTCGTTGAAGCCGCGCCGGGCGAAGCTGGAAGCGCCGCCGGCCTCCGGCACGGCCACCGTGCCTTCGGTGTAGCTGAGGCAGGTCAGCACGAAGAAGGCCCCCGCCAGCAGCAGCGCCAGAGGGGCTGCACCCAGGGCGTAGACCGTCGTGACACCCAGCGCGTAGTAGATAGATGACCCGACGTTGCCGTAGCCGGAGCTGAACAGCGCCGGCACGCCGAGGACACGGCGGAGCCGCAACACACGCGGGATACGCAGACGCACGTAGCCGCCCGCTCCGGAGCGGCCTTTCACCACCTCTCGGCGGGGCGCGGGATCGTCGGTATGCCTATTGCCTGCGCCATTGCGCCCGGGGCTGGCACTCCCCTGCTCGTCGCTCATGCCGGTCGCACCACGATCACGCGGCAGTGCCCGTGCAGCAGGACGTGGGGGATGGTACGCCCCAGGCTGGGGGATCCAATGCGTTGCAGCCGTGGCAAGCCGAGCAGGATCAATCCGGCACCCATGTTGCGTGCCTCCTCGACGATGGTGGCTCCGGCCTCACGCGCCTGGATAATCTCGGTGCGGGCCTGCACGCCCAGTTGTTCCGCTGCTTCCGCCGCGACATCCAGGATGCGCCGCGAGGATTCTATGTTGACTTCGGCATCCAGGGGGAGACTGCGCGGCACTTCAATGATGTGCATCAGGGTGAGGGTTCCCTGCTGCCGGCGCACCAGCGTGCAGGCCAGGCGGACGACCTGATCATCGACCACATTGCCGTTGACAGGAACCAGTACGTTGCCTGGCCTCGTTTCCGCCGATACGGCGTCCGCCGGCGCCTTACGGAGCGAGCGCAATATGTCCATGTTGTCCTCGGGTTACGCCACCGGAAGACGCCGACGCTCGGGTCTCACTGCGTTGGTTCGCACGTCCTGTACCCAGTACTCGCGAACCGCTGAGGGTATAGTATAGGCAATGCTGGCCCCGACAATGGCGTCCCGACGGCCGAACGACAGGAGGAACGCATGGACAGAGCCGAGGGCACTCGCCACGACCGCAGCTATTGGCGGACGCTGTACGCCGCCACGCACGAGATTGCCTCCAGCCTGGATCTGGAGGAGGTGCTCAGCCGGCTGGTCCGGCACGTCGCGGAAGCCATGGATGTCAAGGCCGCGACACTGCGCCTGCTGGTAGCGAACAGCGACATCTTGACGCAGCGCACGTCGTATGGCCTGAGCGACAGGTATCTCAACAAGGGGCCGGTGGACCGCGGCCACAGCCCGTTGGACCATGTAGCGTTGCAGGGTACGGCGGTCTGGGTGGAGGATGTGCGCATTGATCCGCGCTTTCAGTACCCCAAACAAGCAGCACAGGAGGGTCTGGTCTCGGCGCTGTGTGTGCCCCTGAGCCTGCACGGTGAGCCAATCGGCGTGCTGCGCGTGTACACCGCTGCCCGCCGCGAGTTCGATTCCGAAGAGGTCGATTTCCTAACGGCGCTGGCCGATCTGGGGGCCATCGCCATCGACAACGCGCGGTTGCACGGCGAGCTGCGGCGCGATCTGGACCAGACGGTGGGGGCGCTGTGGGGTGTGGAGGCGTCCAAGGTCTGAGTCCAAGTCGGCCGATGAAGGACGGGAGCCTCGCCTGCACCTGCGGCAGCGATATCGCCCATCCCCGTAGGCTATGCTCGTCGCCGGGAGAGCGAACGTGATAAGCACCAGCGTCGTCGACCTGCAAGAGCTCCTGGCGGATGACCCGACGTTCGAGGAGCAGGATGAGCCTTTGGCCACCCAGCACCACCGCGATGTGATCGACTCGCTGTACTACTCCTTGCGCGACCGCCTGGCTGGCCCCAGCGTGAGTGTGGCGGCGGAGTCGCGATTGCACGCTGCCGAACTGGAAGTCGCCCGGTTGCGGCGAGCGCTGCAGCGTCCGTCCGAGCGTGACGACGCTGGGTAGCTGGCTCTCCGTCACCTACGCGAGCGGCCGTCCTGCTGTCTGGCACAGGTACGTTCGGAGGAGAGGCTGCTGACCGCTGCGATGGTGTGTGGACCGTGGTTGTGGAGTGGGCTCACCATCGCCAGTGATGGCGCCGGTTCGGGCGCGGATTGTGCTTGCAATGCGTGCATACGCCAGGGCGCTGCTGGTGTCAGCGGTCACAAAATCAGGTGGACATCCCCGAACTCGTGCCAGAGGTAGCCGAAATCAATGGCGGTCCGGTAGGCATCTTGGAGCACGTTCCGGTCGGCGATCGCCGCCAGCATCGCCAGATGCGTCGCCTCCGGTTCGTGAAAGCCCGTGAGGAGCCCATCCACAGCGCGTACCCCGCGTTCCGGCATGCTGGCCGATCGGAGTGCCGTCGAAGCGGCGATTACCGAGCCGTGGTCCAACAGCATCGTGGAAGGACACGCCCACAAGGTTAAGCTCATCAAGCGCCAAGGGTACGGCCGCGCCAAACCGGGTACCCTTCGGGCGCTGCTCGGCGCCGCCGACGTGCTTGACGGCATCCAGCTCCGCCTCCAGGACCTCTTCGATGAGTTGGCGTCCCAGGAGGAGCCGGCGGACCAGGGTTGCGCGGCGGAAGCTGCCCTGCTCTGGCTTCGCGGCGAAGGCGACAGTTGCTACGGGAAGATCTCCGTCGTGCAATCGCCGCCCGGCAGGTGAATCTCGTGGCCGCGGGCCGTGCCGAAGTCGACCATGAAGCGCTCGTCCAGCGTCATGCCGCCGGCGGGATCGCAATCCAGCTTGAGCATCCAGGACTGCATGCCGGGGTAGAACTGGTTATCCCAGGTGGAGTAGAGCGAGTTGGTGACGTAGAGGCGGCGGCCGTCCATGCTGAGTTGCAGCATTTGCGGCCCGCCGTCGAACTTGCGGCCGGCGTGCCCTTCGTGCCCAATCACCCCGCCCAGCCAGACCTGGCCGGTGAGCCGGGGGTGCGCCGGGTCGGAGATATCGTACTGGCGCAGATCGCCGTGCAGCCAGTTGGACAGGTAGAGGAAGCGGTCGTCCATCGACAGCAGCAGGTCGGTGATCAGCCCCGGCACGGGGAAGGGCCAGCCGCCGGTCTCGACCGGTTCCACCTGCGCTACCTTCTCCACCTGCCAGCGATCGCCAGCGCGAAACCAGCGCCACAGCACGCTGGAGAGGGCGGCGCCGACAAAGCCGGTTGCTGCTTCGGGCTGGTGTAGCCAACGCACTTCCAGCGGGATCATGCCGTCCGCACCCAGGTCGATGCTCTGCGTGACGCGCTGCTCGCCTAGATCCCAGAAGTGGACGCTGTGCCCGTACTTGCCCGCCGAGACATCCTTTAAGTCGAAGCCGCCCTGGAAGGTGTTGGGTGCAGCCCACTCACTGGAGACCATGGCGTTCTGGCGCGGCTGGTACCAGAAGTCGTAGGTGAACTGCATGCCGTTCGTCTCTTTGCCCCAGCGCCCGAGGATGTCGAAGTTTTTGGCATCGAGCACCAGGAAGCCGCCAGGCGCGTCGCCGTCGGCATTGCCCAGCATGCTGATCACGACAATCTCGCCCGGCATGCAATGCACGGTGTGCGGCGCCGAGAGCCCGGTCTTGCGCTTGACCTCGTCGCCGTCGATGACCTTGACGATTTCCGGCCGCCTGGGGTCGGAGCCGACGTCGACAATGTGCAGTCGGCTGGATCGAAAGCCCGGCACGATCAGGTGCTTGCGCTCCATATCGCTGTGACAGGCGCTGCTGCAGACCTGCCAGCCATAGTGGTGGAGTTCGTCGCCCCTGCCGGGCATGGGAGTCTGATGGATGATCTTGCCGTACTGATCAGACTGGGGATTGACGTCGACCACGCCGAGATAGTCTGGCGCATCGACCCCGGTACCGGTGTGCAACGCGGCGACGTAGACAATCTCCTCCCGTGGCGCCTGTTGCGCCTCCTCCGGCGAGGCGTAGCCCACCCGATGCTGTTCGTGCTCGTCCACTGTCTGCCTCCTGTTTCGTTTCGCCTAGCTAGCGGGCCGGAACGGGGCCGCCCGGGGCGGCCCCTGTTCATACCCCCCACGTGATTATTGACGAAGTTTACTGATTAAGTCAAGTATCACCGGCGGGTCGATCTCTCGGCAATCTGCCCGTCAACGTCCATGCCGCGGGTAACACTACGCCATGGCGATAATGTCCATAATTCGCGCTGCCGTGTCGGCCATCGTTTGCCCCTCGCCACGTTCGCCGCGGCTGACTTCAGAGGTCAGGTAGTCGTCGTAGCCGAGCGCGCGTAACTCGCGCATCACTGCGGGATAGTTGCAGTCACCGGCCAGCAGTTGGCAGAAACGGCCACCGCCGCGCTCGCGCTTGAAGTCTTTGACGTGGACCTTGCGGATGCGGGAGCCGACGATCGCCACCCACTGCTCGGCGTAGCCGTACAGCAACATGTTGGCGGTGTCCAGGTAGCAGCCGACCAGGGGGTGACCGACCTCATCAAGCAACTGGCGCATCTCGGTCGGCGCCAGCAGGAACTTGTTCCAGACGTTTTCCAGCCCTAACCCCACTCCCGTCTGCTCGCAGGCCGGGATAAGGTCGCGAAGTACCTGTACGGTCCAGCCCCAGGCCTCGTCGTAGCGCGTGTCCGGTCGCAACTGTCCCGGGTGAACCAGGATGGTGCCGGCGCCGATCCAGGCGGCGGTCTGCAGCGCTGCTGCCAGGTTGGCAACCGCCTGCCGCCGGATGGCGGGATCGCTGTGGAGGATCGGCGTGTCGCGAAGCGTCGCGCCGCTCATCAAGCTGCGGACTTCCAGGCCGTGGCTTTCGACCGTCGCGCGCAGGCGCTCGACCTCCCCACGATCCATGCCCATACGCAGCGGAGCGGTAGCCTGCGAATCAAAGCTCAACTCCACGCCGTCGTAGCCGGCCTGCCGTGCCGCCGCCAGCTTCGCCTCGAAAGTGTCACCTTCGTCGATGCAGCCGTAGCAGATGCCCTTTTTCACAGTGTCGCTCTTTCCTTTTCGTCTGAGGTGTTCCGTCGCAGCGCGGAACGCGCCGTGACCCCGTGGCGTGCGGACTCTACTCGGCTGAGTTGATCAAGGCGTCGAGACTGCGCGAGATCTGCGTCGCGCCCTCTTCGGCGTGGTGCTTGAAGGTGCCGATCTCGGCAGTGAGGTAGCTGTCATAGCCAATCGCGCGCAATTCCCGCATAACCCGATCCCAGGGGACGTCACCGGCCAGCAGCGGCATGCCACCGCCCGTCGGTCCCGCCTTGCGGTCCTTCACGTGGATGCGCTTGATCCGCGGCCCGAGGATGCGTATCCACTGGTCGGGGTAGCCGGTACCCAGGATGTTGCCGACATCGAAGTAGGCGCCGAAGTTCGGGTCGCCAATCTCGTCGATGAAGCGGACGTTTTCCAGCGGGGAGAGCAGCATCTTGTTACCGACATTCTCGATGCCCAATAGTAGCCCGCTGCCCCTGGCTCGTTCCGCCAGCTTGCGCAGCGCTTCCTGGGCCCAATCGTAGGCCTGGTCATAGGCGACGTCGTCGTTGACGACGCCCGGCACGATCAGCAAGGAACTCATACCCAGCAGCACGGCTACGTCGACCGAGCGGTACATGAGGTCCAGGCCGCGCTGGCGTACCGCCGGATCGGGAGCCGTGAGCGGCACAGCCCAGGCGTCGCCGGCGAACATGCCGTGCGCCGGCACGGTCGCCTCAAACAACGGCAGTAGGGCGCGCACCTGGTCGTCCGTCATCGACGGCGTCACGGCGCCGCGCTCGTTGAGGTTGCCCAGCTCTACCGCGTCAAAGCCGGTGGCTCGCGCCAACTCCAGCTTCGCTTGCAGCGTCGCCCCGGCCAGGCTGCCCAGACATATTCCCTTAAGCAAGGCTTCACTCCAGTCCAACGATTACTCGGGTCCCAATGGTAGCACCCGCAGACGCTTCCTCCATGGCGCTTGCTGGATTGTTCTATACTGTGCGCCTACCGTCTGTGGCGACCGAGGCTGAGTGGGTGCGCCGCTCAGTATCAGGCGTAGGGGCCGGCGCCACGTGGCCGGCCTCAATCCACTCGCGCAAGATGTGCTTCTGGACTTTGCCCAGGGCGTTGCGGGGCAGGGCGTCAAGGTACACCATCCGGCGGGGCTTCTTGTAGCTGGCCAGTTGGTTACGGCAAAGGGCGACCAGTTCGGCGCTGAGCCCATTGCGGCCTTCGGTCGGCAGCGCCGCCTCCGGGTGAAGCACAACGGCTGCAACGACCTGTTCGCCAAAGTCGGGGTCCGGCAGCCCGAGCACGCCGGCTTCGGCCACCGCCGGGTGGCGTTCCAGCACTTCTTCCACCTCGCGGGGGTAGATGTTGTAGCCGCCGCTGATGATCAGTTCCCGAGCGCGCCCGGCAATGGTGTAATAGCCGTCGGCGCTGCGCCAACCGAGGTCGCCGGTGGCGAACCAGCCGTCGGCAGAGAAGGCAGCGGCGGTCGCCTCCGGCTGCCGCCAGTAACCTTTGCACACGTGGGGACCGCGCACCTCGATCTCCCCCAGGGTCTCGTCGAGGATGGGTTGGCGCGTCTGGATGTCGACGATGCGCGCTTCTTGACCAGGGAAGGGCTGGCCGACTGTGCCGGGGCGACGTTCGCCGTCGAACGGGTTGCTCAGGTTCATCAGGGTCTCGGTCATGCCGTAGCGCTCCAGGATAGGCTGGCCGAAGAGTGCGCGGAACTCCTCAGAGGTCTGCACACTCAGTGGCGCGGAGCCGGACACGTACAGGCGGAGCGGCGGCGGCCGCTCCGGGCGGCCCTGCGCCTCGGCAATCAGCCGCGTGTACATGGTCGGCACACCAAAGAACATCGTCGTCTCGCCGCGCAGCAACGTGTTGTAGATGGCGGCAGCGTCGAAGCGCGGGCGCAGGTCCACGCTCCCTCCGGTGAGCAAGGCGCCGTTGATGCCGACAGTCAGGCCGTGAACGTGAAAAAGCGGCAAGGCAAGCAGCAGGCGATCCTGCTGCGTCCAGCGCCAGGCCTCCACGATGGCTGCGCTGTTGGCCGCCATATTCTGGTGCGTCAGCATCGCGCCTTTGGAGCGACCCGTCGTACCCGAGGTGTAGATGATGAGGGCGATTGTCGTGGGGTCCGGGGCGCGAACGGCGCCGGCGCCGTTCGAGGAGCACACCTCTCCCGACGTCAGGCGTGGAACCCGTGACAGCCCATCGTCGGCGTCCGCGTCGTCTGCCGACCGGCCGGCAATGATAATAGCTTCCAGCGCCGGCGCGTCCTGCTCGATGCGGGCGAGCTCTGGAAGGCGCAGCGGATCGGTGATACATAAGCGCACGTCGGCGTCGCGCAGAATGTGGCGCAGTTCAACCTGGCGATACTGGGTATTGACGAGCACGGCGATGCCACCGGCCATGTGGATGCCCAGGTAGGCGGTCACGAACGCAGGGCTGTTATCCAGGAACAGGGCAACCCGGTCGTCCGGCCGGAGGCCCCAGCGCCGCAAGCCGCCAGCCCAGGCAGCCGCGCCGTCCACAAGGTCCTGGTAGGTCCAGGTCCTGTCACCGAAGAGCAGCGCGGGTCGCCCCGGCGACACATGGACCGCGTTCAGCAGCGCCTGGACGATGGAACCGGGATGCCATGGCACGGCTGACTCTCCCTGAATCCAGATTGGCGCGTCGCGCCGAGCCGTTCGGTCAATCGCTCACCGTGCAAGCATAGCGAATGACAAGGAGTATAAAGCCTCGCCGCTTGTCATGTGCCGGTGGCCGAAAGGGCGGGCCGGCGGCCCAGCCTCCACAGCCCGAGTACGCAGCCCAGGATGGTCAGCGCCGTGAGTGCCGCACCCGCCTTGACGCTCCAGGGGTCAAAAGTAAAGGACACCACGTGGCGTCCAGCCGGGATAGCCACCGCCTGGAGCGCATGGTCGGCGCGCAACAACGGCGCTCGCTGACCGTCGATGGTGACCACCCATCCCGGATAGTAGGCGCTGCTGCGGACCAGGATGGCCGGCTGGTCCACCTGCGCCGTAATCGTCACGGCCTCCGCCGACGTCACCACTTCGCTGATCTGTTGGGCGTGTTGTGGCAGGGGCGGGATAGCCAGATCTGGCGGCCGATCCAACACCACTTCCTGGCCGGGGTCAAAGCCAGGAGCGAGGACGGCGGCCAGCGAGGCCGGGGAGTTTGCCGTCACCTGGTAGCGCCAGACTGCCCAGACATTCGGCAGCGTGCCGGCGACGGCATAGGTGTGGACACCGTGGTCTGTCTGCTGCAGGGTATACGGCGCGCCAAACGTGCGCGTCGTCAAGAACTCGTGGACGTCCAACAACTGCCAGGTGCGCCAGAGGTTGCTCGACGTGAGCAAGGCGTTCACCGCGGAAAGGCGGAAGTCGTTGTAGCCCTGGTCGGTCGCCAGGCCATACGTGCCAATGTCGTTGGCCGGAATTAGCCCATCACCGTCCGTGGCAATGCGAAACGGCTGGGGCAGGGTGCGGAGGAACGTGATGGTGCTGGGCAGTCCATCGGCCGGCGCTGGACGCTGGCGCGTCAGGTTATTGTTCCAGTTCACCGCCATCGCATCGACCGCCAGGAGGGCAATGAGGGCCAACAGCGGTAGCTGCGGGGACCAGCGCGCGCGCCGGTGGGCCAGCAGCCCGGCCAGGACGACGAGCGCACCGAGCTCAGCGCGCAGCAAGGCCGGTGCGTCCTGGGCGCCTCCCGCCAGGGAGTCATTCAGGCGATGGAGCACGAGGGTAGCCACCGGTCCGGCCGTCACCGCCAGTGCCGTGAGCAGCAGGATGCCCTGCGGCCGGTGCAGTTGGCGGATCTCTGCCAGGCCAAAGGTGGCAAGCGTCGCGACAGCAAAGCTGATCAGAAAGACCGCTCGGCTCTGGTCACGGATAAGGCCGAATCCCAGATGGGCGAAGACCGGATAGAGCGGCGTCTGGCCGCCCAGAGCCAGCAGGAATGCCACGATCCCCAGCACGAACCAGAAGCCGCCGGCCTGACGGCGGCGGCGCCAGGCTCCGAAAGCCGCCAGGATCAGGCCTCCGGCGCCGACGTAGAGGGCGGCCTGGTCGGCGTAATGCGGTAGAACAAGACCTGGCAGGGAGGGAATGGCCAGGCCCGCGCGGGCGGCGGCGTCTGGAATGCTTGTGCGATTGGAAAGCGGGAAGAACTCCAGCGACGGCACGAGCTGGATGGCTCCCAAACCTAAGGCGATCAGCATAGCGATGCCTGCCTCGGGAAGCACGGGGCGCCAGATGCGCCGGGTGGCCATCTGATACACGAGGTAGGCGATCGTCGCATCGACCACATACAACGCCGTCTGCGGGTGTCCGGCCAGCAACGTGAGGCCCAGGGCCAGACCGCCCAACATCGCCCAGCGCCGTCTTGCCCGACCAGCCTCCGATACCACTTGATGAACCGCCAGCAGGGCGAGCGGCAACCACGTGCCCGTCTCCAGGATGTCTAGTTGGTGGGGCGGGTAGCTGGTGAGGTATCCGCTAAAAGCAAAGAGCACGGCGCCGCCCAGCGCCGGGAGCACAGCGCCGCTGATGCGCCGGAAGAAGGCATAGGCCAGTGTGGTCGCCAGCATGTAGTCCAGCACAACGCGCCATTCCAGGCGGAGCAGAGAGACGCCAGCACTTCCCGCTGTGGCATCGAAGAGGATGTCAATCGGATAAAAGATGCCGCTGCCGGAGTCGGCAGCGATGGGCTGTCCTCCGTAAATCGTCGGGTTCCAGAGGGGCAGTTGCCCGGCGGCCCAGGAACGGGAACCAATCGTATCCTGAGCCTGTTCTTTCCAGGTGAAGTCGCCGTTCACGTAGTACTGGCGCTCCGCTACGTCGGGAGTGATCAGGCGCCAGAAGAAGGTAAGGACAAGCAGCCAGAGTACTACCAGCGCCAGGCCGTCCCGCCAGTGGCGAGGCCAGGACTCATGCAGGAAGCGCGGAACGGCAATCCCGGCTTTGGCCGGCCATACCGCTGAAGCGAGCGCGGGGGAGCGGAGCAGGGCGACAGCCTCTTTCACTGGCCCAGAGCAGCGGTCGCTCCCGAGCATGCCGATGGCGGGCACTCTACCCGGCAAATGTAAAGATAAGCTAAAGCACGGTTCCCGAACGGGTGTCGCTGCTACTTCAGAGAGTGACGGCGACCTCGATATTGGCAGCCAGTGGCCTTCTACAGCCCCATGTTCCTCCGCAGTCGGGCCCACAGCCGGTAGAGCGGCGGCAGGTAGGGGTAGTCGTAAGCGCCGATGTAGTGAATTGCCCGTTTGGCGAAGCGCCGCTTGAAGCGGTAGACGCCCCACAGGCCATCAGCGGAGTCCGGCGTGCCGGAGCCATTCTCCGGCTTCCCCGTTTCGGCCTCCGGCGGGATCCCCCAGAGGTCGTAGCGCGCGCACCCTTTTTTGATGCACCACTGGATCGCCCGCCACTGTAGGAGGTCGTTAGGACTCGCCTCCTTGTGGTCGTTGGTCGAGGCGGCGTACATGTAGACGCCTTCCGGTCCAAAGGCGAAGACCATCACCCCGGCGATTAGCTGTTCATCCAGTTCCGCCAGCAAGAGTTCGGCCTGACCGCGCTCCCGAAAGAGGCGTAGCACGTCATGGTAGTAGCCTGGCGACCGAACAGCGAAGCCCGCACGCTCGCCGGTCGTCGCCATGAGGGCAGCAAACTTCTGGACGTCGACATCGTCGCGGGCGACCCTTGCCTGGACGCCGCGTCGTTCCGCCAGCCGGATCTGGTAGCGCGTCGTCTTCGGCAAAGCCGCCAGCACGGCTTCCTCCCCGCCTTTGAGGTCCAGAATGAGCGTGGCGCGCGGCTGGGCGGTGTGCCGGCTCTTCACGAAGCCCTGCCGGCCCAGCCACTCGCTCAGCGCCGGAGCTTCCGGTTCGTTCGGTTCCAGCTTGAGCACAATGCTCAGCCGGCGGCGAGCGTAGCGGTGCAACCCCGCCAGCAACTGGGCGTAGACTTCGGGGTGATCGAGCGAGGCAACCGGTCCACGGGGGACGTAGGCCAGAGAAAGGCTGGCGATAGAACGGAAGAGGACCTGCGCAACCGCTATCCACTCGCCGTCCTGCACCAGCGCCAGCCGCACCGGTCGCCAGCCGTGCTGGCGCTTGAACTCGCCCCATGCCCACCCCTGCAAGAGGTGGCCGTTCGAGGCTCCGGCGACGAAGGCGTCCCAGCGTTCCCGTTCCGCCGGTCCGATTTCCCGCACCGATGGGCGATTTGCCGGCACACGCACGTTGTTGTTCTCCCTACCACGACCACCATTCGCTCGGCCGAGGTCGCCGCCAATACCAGTCCGCCGCATCCTCAGTAATAGTTGTTGTGCTTCAGCCGCATGTATAGCCGGTAGTACAGCGGTTCGAAGCCATACCAGGCGGTGGCGAGCAGGGGCCGCGTGGGCAGGTCGAGACAGCCCAGGAACTCGGCTGGTTCTCCACCAAAGCCGACCTTGAAGCGGTAGAGGCCGTACATCGGGTCCTGCTCGTTGAGCCGGTCAGGGTTCGGGATGGCGACCATGTCGTAATAGGTGAGGCCGTTGCGTTTCGCCCAGCGCATCACCTCCCACTGCAGGAGGTAGGTCGGCATCAGGTTGCGCTTCTCGTTGCCGGAGGCGCCCACCATGTACCAATACTTCGTGCCGAAGGTGTAGATCAGGATGCCGGCTAGCCGTTGCCCCTCGTGCATAGCGAAGAAGAGGTGCGCCCGGCCGGCGTCGTACATCTGCTGCCACATCGCCTGGTAGTACGTCCAGGGCCGCAGGACGAAGCCGTCGCGCGCGGCGGTGACCTGGAAGAGCCGGAAGAAAGCTTCACGTGCCGCCAACGAGTTCTCCTCGACGACCGTCACACCTTTGCGGCCGGCTAGCCGGATGTTGTAGCGCGTTTTGTCCTTCATCCGCCCGAGCAGCACATCCTCCGCCGGCGTGAGGTTGACCAGCATCGTGCTCTTGAACTGGAGGTCGTAACGCCCCTTGCGGAAGCCAAGGGCCAGCAGTTGCGCCTTCACCGCCGCCTGCTGCTCGCGCACCTCCGGTTCGATCTTGACGGTATGGGCCCGTTGCCGCCGCGCCACCTGCTGCACGCCAGCGAAAAACACCCGCAGCGCTTCGTCGTCGTCCCACGGCAGCCAGGGACCCTTCGGACAGTACATGAGGGTGCCGGGGACCAGTGGCGTCTTGTACACCAGGAACTGCCCCAGCCCCATGACGACACCGCCGCGCTCCAGCACCAGGCGCACCGGCTTCCAGCGCACGGTCCGCTTGAACTCGCCGAAGGCGTAGCTCTGCAAGATGTGCCCGCCACCGGGGGACTGCGCCAACCAGGAATCCCAGTCCGCGGCCAAGACGCCATTGACAACGCGCGTTACGTACTGGTGCGTCAGTTGTACAGGGTGGGGTTGTGCAACGCTGATCTGGGTGTTGGCGAGCGCCGCCTGCTGGATCGTTCGCTGTCCACTCAAGGCCTTCGTTCACTCCTCTCCGGCACGGTAGTCGTTCGCCGGTCATAGGGACGCCATCGCCTGGCAGCGCTCCCGGTGTGCCGATCCCCGCGTCGGCATCTCGACAGACAATACCCTACCAACCCAGGCGATGGAAATACCGGACAATTGGCAATCTGCTTGGTTATTTTTCAAACAACGCCAGCTCGGCCTGGCTATGGGCAGTGAGCCGCTGGACCGCATCCTGGGTAGCCAGTCCTGCGCTCGCGGACCCGCTGTGGCCTTTTGTGCTCGTCGGCGGCGAACCTTCCCTCGAGCGACAGACTGCAAGGCCGCGCCGGCTTGAACTGGACAGCGTTCGGTTGACGAAGTATCATGAGTAGATACACGGCGCCTACGTAAAGTTGCGGGTGGAGAATGCCATGCCTGCGCCGCCAGCAATGACCGGCGTCGACTCTGCAGTGGCTCGGCTACGAGAGGCAAGTCGTCACCCTCTTCGCGCGGTCTTCCTGACCCGGGCCCTGAATGCCCTGGTTGATCTGTCGGCGCTGCTGCCGGAACGCGAAGTCGGCGAGGTCAGTCAAGCTCCATCCGACTACGCAGTGCTCCTGCGCGGACTGGAGATGCCGGAGGCAACCGAAGCGCTTCAACGCTATGATCCGCTGGCCGCGGCGCGTCTGCGCGGGCTGCGGGCGAAGGAGCGTCTCCTGCAAGCGGAAGGTGGCACGATCTCGGCTGAGGAAGCGGGACGGCGGCTGCACCTCACTCGGCAGGCAGTGGACAAGCGCCGACGCGCCGGCCGCTTACTGGCGCTGTCCGGCGGACGAAGGGGCTACGCCTACCCGTTGTGGCAGTTTCAAGACCATGGCCTGTTGCCCGGCCTCCCAGAGGTCTTCACTGATCTGTCGCGCCATGATGCCTGGATGCAGTTGGCCTTCTTCCTCCAGGAGAATCCCTACCTGGACGGCGCAGTTCCCCTGGTGCGATTACGCCAGGGCGATGTCGCAGCAGTCCGCCGCGCGGCACAGGGCTATGGCGAACATGGCGCTCCCTGATCGGGGAGCCGGCAACGCATGAGCGGTCTCTCTCCCCATCCCCTGCCGCCCAAGGATCTGGACGTGCGGCCCCTGCCCCTACGGTCCTGCTTGCGGCGATCCTGGACACGTATGGCTTCGGCCTCATTTAGGCGCAGGCAGGCGACGTGAGCTGTGGCCGCGGCCGGATCGGATCATCTGGTGGGAAGGAATACTGTCGGTCACGTTGCTGTTGCTTTGGACGAAGGCGCCCGCAGGAGGTACCGTGGCGGCGGACCATGTGCCAACCAGCGATCGTCTGCAGGAAAGACAGAAGGGTGAGGCAGTGTGACCGACCAGCTTCCCAGTATTCCTGAACAGTTCATCCGCCACACCATCAAGGCATTCGGGTCAGCAGGCGAGGCCTGGCTGCGCACCCTTCCAGCGCTCCTTGTCGACCTTGCCGGCCGTTGGAACCTTACCCTGGGCTTGCCCTTTGCCCTCTCCTTCAACTATGTCACCGCCGCGCGGCTGCCCGACGGGACGGAAGCCGTGCTCAAGGTCGGCGTGGAAGGTGACGAAGTGGAGCGCGAGATCAATGCGCTGCGACTGTACGCGGGCGACGGTATCTGCCGCTTGCTAGCCGCCGATAAAGCGAACAACGCCATGCTCCTGGAGCGCGTGCGCCCCGGCGAAACGTTGGTGGAACTGGCGCGTACGGACGACGAGGCCGCCACACGCATTGCCGCCCGTGTCATGCGCCGGCTCTGGCGGCCGGTCCCTGATGCCCACCACTTCCTGCCCGTTGCCGCATGGTTCGAAAAAGCCTTCGTGGGATATCGGGCGGAGTACGGCGGCTCCGGTCCCTTTCCCGCCGGCCTCGTGCAGCACGCGGAGGCCCTGACGCAGGAACTGCTCGCCTCGGCGCCGAGGCAGGTGTTGCTGCACGGCGATCTCCACCACTACAACATCCTCACCGCCGATCGTTCCCTCTGGCTCGCTATTGACCCCAAAGGCGTGACCGGCGACCCTGGCTACGACATCGGCCAGTTCCTGCTGAACCCGGACCTCGGTGGCGCGCAGCGGCAGCCGCACGTCGTCCGCCGCCGTCTGGACGTCTTCGCCGAAGAGCTTGCCTACGACCGAGCGCGCCTGCAGGATTGGGCCTTCGCCCAGAACGTCCTCTCCGCCTGCTGGAGTGCCGAAGACGGTGGCAATGGCTGGCAAGGGGCAATTGCCATGGCGGAGATGCTGTTGGACCTGTAAGCCTTCTCCACGGCATTGATGCCGGTCTCGTCCACCCAGGAAGCGCCGCCATCATTACACGAACAGCACGTTGAGGAGAATGGGGAAATTCCACCGAGCCAACGAACACTTGAACTGCATGCAGCACGGGTGTATAATGCCGATAGCAAGCAAATGCTTCGACTCATCTCCCGCCTTTGGAGTGCCGAGCATGCGCAGTGAAAGTGAATTTACAAAGGAATCGGGAGGGGTCGATGGATATACGCGAGTCCCAACAGAGTCGGAGGCTCCCCGTCTACATCCTCGCGGACACGTCAGGGTCCATGTCGGCGGAGCCTATTGTTGCGGTGAACCAGGGGTTGCAACTCCTGAAGAGCGAGTTGGAAAACGAACCACGGGCCGTTCAGACTGTCTGGATTTCCCTCATCTCCTTTGGCGGTCAAGCCCGCGTTGAGGTGCCCCTCACGGAGTTGATGGCCTTTAACCCACCCACGCTCGGGGCCGGCGGCGGTACTCCGTTAGGGGAGGCTCTTCGCCTGCTCAATCAGTCCATTGATGCGGATGTCATCCTCACGACCGGTAAGGGGAGCGGGGACTACAAACCCCTGGTCTTCATCTTCACCGATGGTGAACCAACGGATGACTGGCGTAGCGCTGCGCAAGAAGTCAAACAGCGCGCCCGCGCGCGAACTGCCAATATCATCGCTGTCGGATGTGGCCCACAGGTCAACGATGCAACGCTGAAAGAGCTCACCGAGAGCGCGATCCATATGGATGACACCAGCGCAGGCTCCTTCCAGAAGCTCATCCAATGGATGTCTCAATCTGTCAAGCACGTCAGCATAAAGCCGCCAGCCGGCGCGCCCGGCGCGGCTGCGCCTGCGACGACCACATTGCCACCCCTTCCGGCGAACAGTGGCTTCACCGTCGTGTATTAGCGCCCAGTGAGGCCATCCGGCTCGACGCCATCGCATAGGAAGCCTCCGGTGTCACCGCAAGGGTCAATGGGGATGGAGAATCACAGTGTCGTCGAACCAAGACGAAGAACAATCTTCTGCAGAGCCACTGACCTCCGTCCGTGATCCCCTTACGCTGGACACGCCTGCTCCGTTGCTACAGGACATTGCGGGCGCAAGTGCGGCGGAACAGACTCAAGAACAGCTCCAGGTGGACTCAAACGTTGGTGACGATATTGGCAACGTTGTCGAGGCGGAGCCCGTTGGAACGCTGTCAGGCACCGCCGAGGTCATGCACCGCGCTCGGCTCCTTTGGCGCGATCGCGAACCGGAAGACACGAGCGACGCTGTCCCCCACCTGTCCTGGGGCTGTCTTACCGCGCCAGGCGGTACACGACTGGTCGCCGCCAGCCGTCGCGGGCTGTCCCATGCCCATGATGCAGTGTATCGTGAAGACGCCTACGCTTTCAGGCTAACGGACAAATGGTTACTCTTCGCAATAGCGGATGGCGCCGGGAGTAAGCCGCTGGCGCGCGTCGGCGCCAGACTCGCTTCTGACGCCGCTGTGGCGTTTCTCGAGCAAGAACTCGGAGACCAAGCGGACGAGGATATCAGCAAGCGCCTTCACGCCGTACTAGCCGGCGCCCTCGCCAACGCGGTAACCGCAGTTGTGGTCGAGGCTGCGCGCCGCCAACGGGATCCAGACGACTTTGCCAGCACCCTCCTCGTCGTTGCCTATCGCCTCGCCTCGGACGACCCGTTGGTCGGTGTGGCGCAGGTAGGCGATGGCGGCGTCGCAGCACAGCGCCAAACAGGCGAATGCCTGCCGCTCACCGTTGCAGACCGGGGAAGCTTCGCTGGCGAGTCATATTTCCTCACCAGCCCAGAGACACAACTTACCTGGGGCAAACGCGCCCAGGTGTTGCGAGTGACGGAGCCATTCGACGCGCTACTTGCGGCAACGGATGGGGTCTGGGACGACTTTACGCCCCCGTACGGCTCGCTGGACACGCTGTTCTCGCAACTCTCGCCAATCCTTGGCGCGGCGGAATCCGAGCCGGATAAGAAACTCCTGGATTGGCTTGCCTACGAGCGTCGTGCCTCGTTTGATGACCGAACAATTGTGGCGTTGCTTCCCGGCCGCGTTACTCCTTCGACGTAGAATGCAAGTCACGCTCCGCGACGGCACAACCCTTTCCTGCGACGATGAGCCTTTCGCCGGCGGCGTCGATGGCGCCTCGCATTGGTCGGCGGACCGCCTTTCTGTTATCAAGTTTTATCATCAACCCGAACCATGGAGAGCTCCGGGTCTAGAAGCAATCCTCACTCGCTTCAACGCTGTTCGGGACGATCCATACTGGCAGGAGTTGCTCTGTTGGCCCACAGGGATCGTGCAGTCACCACGATTGGGTGTCGTTATCCCCAAAGCACAGGACGGCCTGAAGAAAATTGCCTGTTTCGTTCAGCCTAAATGGCTCCACTACCATCCCGAGGACAATGGCACATATCAGGCGCGGGTCCGTGCTGTCACCCGTTTGGCCCGTGCAATGTGGCGTCTGCACGCCAAGGGCCTCTGCCATTCCGATATCTCCGACAACAACGTGTTCGCGAATCCCCACGACGGACGGGTCTACGTTATCGATTGCGACGGTCTCGTGGTGCCGGATCTGCCGTATGCCCGGGCGGTTGTAGTCGGAAGTGACGGCTACATGGCGCCGGAACTCGTCGCCGAACGCGCGCACACCCCCTCCGTGGAATCGGATCGGCATTCCCTGGCCGTGCTGATCTATCAGTTCTTGCTTTTCCACCATCCCCTACTGGGCCGCAAGGTGCATGATCCCAATGATTCTGACGCTAACGAGACGCTTGCCCTGGGCGAGCGTGCCCTCTACGTCGAGCATCCGACCGATCGATCAAATTGCCCAGCCGCGCTTCCCTACCCCGCCCGGCTGCTGGGACACGGCGTCAACCGGCTCTTGCAAAAGGCATTCGTCGATGGGCTCCACCAGCCGTCGCGGCGCCCACTCCCCTCTGAGTGGGAGCGGGAGTTGGTCCGCCTGGGCGACACCATCATCAGTTGCCTCAACCCAGCCTGCTCCATGAAATCCTTTCCGCTGCCCGAAGTTATCCCGTTCGGCGGACTGCGTTGCCCCTGGTGCGGTACCGTCATGGGCGGCATCCGCCTGCCTGTGCTGCGTTGGTGTAGCCCGGAGCCGGGTCAGATTGGTGTGTATCGCCCGGACGGCAGTCGGAAGGTCGCCTGGCCCGGGGCCACAGTTCACGAGTGGCACATCCGGCCCAACACCCTTCCCGGTCCAAACGTTGACTCCCGTACGCTCGCCAACTTCCAGATGACGCTGGATACGACTGGCGCCAATCGTTGGTTGCTGGTCAACCAGGGCCTGCCGTTCCTGGAGGTCGCCGACCCGGGGGATGGCTGGAAGCGTGTTCGTAACAACGAAGCAGTGGAACTGCGGCCACAGCGGCAGCTTCGCTTCGGCCCGCCTACTGCCAACTATCGAGTTGCAGTGGTTGACGTGGTACAGATGTAGGGGCAAGTGGCACGTGATGCGAGTCGTTGGAGGAATCAGGGCCGATGACATCTGTCCTTGATGATCTTCTGGCGCAAGCGCTGCCCGGAACGACCGTCAGCGCTCCGAGCGGCGAGTTCGAGGGTCCCTTGATTATTGATCGCCCCCTTCATCTGATAGGCCAGGGGGGAAGCACGGTGCTCTGGGCACGACAGGGACCCGTGCTCACGATTCGCTCCGGCGGGGTCCATCTAGAAAACCTGTCCATTGAGGTGACCGAGGAACGCGACGGCCTGGCTTTGCTCCTGGAAGGTGAGGCGAGAAGGCAACCCCCCCACATTCAGCAAGTCCAGCTCCTTGGCCGCGCGGAGGGCTGGGCGACAGGCGAGCGCTGGCGTGTACCCCGAGTAATCAGCTTCGGCACCCTGGCGCCGGACTCCGTTATCGAACGCACAGTCGGTTTGGAGGTTCTGGGTCGCCCGACGGTCCGGCTGGATCTGGTCGGGGCGTTGGCAGAGACGCGAGATCTATCGGGCGGACGATATGCGCTTCGTCTCGCCCTCGACGGGTCCGCCCTGGCGACGGGGGTTTTGCTGGAAGGCAACCTGGAGGTGAGCGCAGCAGGCTTCGTCACGCGCGTTCGCCTCACGGGACTGGTGGGCGCCACTGTCGCGCAGCCGCCAGAGGATAATTCCGAACTGCGAGCGGCGTTGTTACAGCGGCCTATCGTCGGGCCGGCCTCTGCTGCGCCGCTGCCGAGTAGCAAACCGTCAGGCGAAGCACCGACAGTATTACCAAGCCCTTCAGTTGACACGCTCCTCGAACAAGCACACGTCTCACTAGGGGCGCAGGACGTTGAGCAGACCATTGCCTTCCTGGTACTGGCGACAGCGCAAAACCCTGTCGATGCTGTCCTCCTCGCTGAACTCGGTCATCTCTACATGCGCCAGGCGCACCTGGATGCCGCCCGCCAAATCTGGGAACGCATCATTCAGGTGGCCCCCCAGCACCGAGACGCATACCTCCAGCTCGCCCGCTGCTTGAACCAACTCAACCGCCAAGACGAGACGATTGTGCTCCTAGAAAGGGCGCTGCAAGATCCGTCGAACCGACAGGATAGGGAACTCTATGGCTCTTTGGCGTCGGCGTACCACAGGGTTGGACGTGTCCCTGAGGCCGTCTGGGCACTCGACCGTGCCCAGACATTGCATCCTGACCCGAGGCTAGCGGCATTGCGGCAGCTCTGGGCACGTTCCGGCGCCGAGTAGGAGGCTTTGATGAGCGGCAGCATACTAGCGATTCTGGTGGTCATTGTCGTTATTGTCCTTCTCCTTGCCATGAACCGTGTCGGCAGGGTGATCAGTGATCCGGCCTATTACGCCAGGGCACTCGAGGCGGCAGATGGCGTACGAGGAGCGGGGCGGGCCGACGACGCTCGGCAGCGCTACGGGCGGATTGTCCGGAACCTGCATCGCGTCTCGACTCCGTCAGGCGAACTGCAGCAAGCTCTTGGCCGCGGCGCGCTCGCGCTCGGCGAACTGGAGCAGGCGGCTGGAAAGACCGCGCTTGCGCTCACCGCCTTCCAGGAAGCCATTCGTTACGTCAGTCTCCCTGCCCCTACCGTCGCCCTCGTGGCCACCTCTTACGCACTGGCAGGCTCGTTTACTGGCGACGCCATAAGGGCGTACGCCTTGCATGTCACGACGACACGCGGCCGGCGGGACCTCGGTGATGCCGCGATGGCCGCCATCAAGAGACTTTGCGATGGTGATCAACCAACCACGAACGAGCGCGCGACTGCAATAGCATCGTTGGCTCGTGACCTTATCAACGCGGACAACGAGCTAGCGTGGGCACACCTGGCGTTGGGTAGGTCGTTGACAGTACTAGGTCAGGATGAAGCAGCGATCACGGCCCTGGAGGATGCCGACCGCCTGGCGCCGAACGCCAGTACCCCCCTCCTCGTTGCCCAGTTATATACGCGCTTCGGGCGAACGGAGGCTGCATACGTCGCCTTCCGACGCTCGCTTGAGCGCGAGCCGAGGCAGCCGGAGGTTCTCTACAAGGCTGCCGTTATCCTAGTGGCGCGCGCGCAAGGCGGCGACCAGGCAGCGCTGAATGAGGCCCGCGGCTATCTGACGCTCGCAACGACCCTCGCTCCGACAAACGCCGAGACTTGGCATCTCCTTGGTACGGCAGAGCGTCAGCGCGGCAAAGCCACCGTATCGCAACATGCATTTGCCAAAGCGGCGAGCTTGATGCCGAATAACCGGGGTTTCCAGATGGATCTCGCCACGGTGTCGATCGAGTGCCGAGACGTAAACGCCGCGAAGGCCGCGTTGCTCCAAGCTATTCAAGCGGAGGAGACGTACGCTCCAGCACATCACTTGTTGGCGGACCTGTCACTGGAGTATCGCCAATTCGATAACGCAGTCACGCATTACCAGCGTGCCCTTGATCTAAGGCCCGGCAACCAGGACATTCGCGTCGGCTTGGGTCGCGCCCTATACGGCGGTGGGCGCTACGCGAAGGCGATCAACGCCTTGACTGCGGTACCGCAACTGCCCCAAGTGGCCCTGATCGCACTCGGCCGCTCCTACGGAAAGACCGGGGCGACAACGAAGGCCATCGCCGTTTTTCAACGAGCAATTGCGGAATCTGGACCGAGCGGGGGGGCCTGCTATTTTCTCGCCTGTTCCCTTGCCCGACAAGGAGACTGGCGAGCAGCGGTCACCGCTTTCGATCAGGCTGGCCTAGGCGGGGACGAGGTACCCCCGAGCGACTTGCTATTCTACCGGGGCGTGGCCCTAGCCCAGGTTGACCGCTACGCCGAGGCGCGCGCTGCGTACTTGGTCGCGGCAGAATTGGCTCCAGGTAATTCGAGCATCTACTATTCGCTAGGGACACTTGCCGCCCGGCAGGGACAGATTGAGGACGCCGAGGCACACTTCCGTAAAGCCCTCGTGCTGGAGCCGACGCTGGCAGGAGCACACTTTGGCCTGGGTATGGTGCTGGAGCAGCGCGGGGCCAATGCCGACGCGGCAGGTTCCTTCCAGGCAGGGTTGGCCTACCAGCCCGACTGGACGCCGGCGCGTTTGCGCCTTGGGGTCCTCCAGGCGCGCCTGGCCGACTGGCCGGCCGCGCTCGCCGCTCTCCAGGCGGCCGCGCAGCAGGGCGAGCAGTCAGACGACCTGTACTTTTACCTCGGACTTGCCTTCGCTATGTCCGGTCAGCACGATGCCTCCATTCGATGGTGGGAACCCCTCCGTGAGCGCCATCCAGACGACGTCGTGATTCAGAGCAATCTTGCCGCCAGTCGCTACATGCTCGGGCTCCAGCGCTTCGACGCTGGAGGCTACGACGATGCCATCGCCCATTGGGAAGAGGGCGAGCGCCTGCGTCCCGACGTGGCGGCGTTCCGGCGCGCCCAGGTCCAAGCCCATATGCGACTTGCGTATATGCACATGCACGCTGTATCACCCACCGCTCAGCAGCTTGCGAGCGCCGAAACCGCCCTTCGTCGCGCTGCCCGACTGGATCCCGAAGATCTGCGCCCGCCATATTTTCTAGGGATCCTGGCGCTATCCAACGGTGACCATGCCGCGGCGCGAGCGCTCCTCAGTCCCCTCGTGCAACGCTTCCCGATGGAACCTCGCTACGCCTACGCGCTCGCTCTCACGCTCCTGGCTACGGGCGATGCCACAACTGCGAGCCAACACCTGCAAAGCCTCATTCCCTTGGATCTGTCGGCCGAGCCAGGCTTCTGCTTGGCGTTAGGCAATGCCGCACTCCTGCAAGGGCGATGGGAGGACGCCGCCGATGCCTTTTGCCAGGTCCTCGGCTTGACGTATCACCAGCAGGAAGGACCGCTCCGTGCTTCAGCCTAGGACCCGTCACGAAATAACTTTGACAAATGGGCAAGGTAGCGGTAGGGTTCGGGGATGGACGAGGAT
>DHIZ01000304.1:13219-13739 GCA_002404055.1 Chloroflexi bacterium UBA4733 | reverse complement strand
GCGTGCATTTGGCGAAAAGCGCGACCCCCGTTTCAACGGCTAATAACCAGTCTGCGGAGACGATCCATGGTGCAGCACGCGATCAAGCCGACGGTGGGATTCAGCGACAGCGGCTGGGAGCAGCAATGGCTGTGGGTCGACGGCGAGATGCGGCCGGGGGATCAGGCCACTACCGGGTGGGGACCGGGGAGATCGGTGCGTTCACACGACGGATTCAGCGGGCGTACGACGACGCGATCCGCGCTGCCGATTCGCGCTGGAGGCACTGGCTGACGCCGTTCAGGTTGCCGTCTCTCGCGCGATCGTGACACGCCGGCCGCGCTTGCCTCCAACTGTTTGTACCTGCATACTCCGGTTCAGCGACGCCGCAACGGCGACGCGCAACGAGGAGGACGACGCCCATGGCCAGCTCTCGCCCGGACAGCCGCGCCTCCACACCCCCTAAGACCCTGCTCCGCACCTGGGCAAGCCCGCTGGTCGCCGAGTTCATCGGAACCTTCGCACTCACGTTTATGGGCGC
>DHIZ01000304.1:12522-12883 GCA_002404055.1 Chloroflexi bacterium UBA4733 | reverse complement strand
CGCGAACGGAGCCGTTGGGGGCGCCGCAATGAACCCTTCGCGCCATTTCGGCGTGGCCCTCATCGGTAACCACTGGTCGGACTGGTGGATCTGGTATACGGCCCCGGTTATCGGCATGGCGATTGCCGCGGTCGTCTACGTCTATATACACCTTCAGGGCACGGAGCGACCGGAGCCCGCGTAACGTACGTCGCTCAATGCACGATTAGCAGAGCGCCATTGAGCAGGAGTAGTGCAGCAACCACGCTCACCGTGAGCGAGACTCCCAGCATGGGGCGACTCACCGCGAGGATCGCCACCGAGGCGACGACGATCGCGATCTCAAAAAGAACTTCTGCGAGTAGACACCGGATTCCGTTTG
>DHIZ01000304.1:0-12386 GCA_002404055.1 Chloroflexi bacterium UBA4733 | reverse complement strand
CATGATCGTGCGTGAGGGCCGCGCCGCCTACGGCGCGTTTGGCATGGCTTACCCTGGAAGTGAGGAAGGCGATGCCGCCATTCGGGCGTTCTACGAACGAGAGTGGCCCGCTGCGGTTCCCGTTTAGACGGTCGGCGCGAGGTCTGCGTGACCGCGAAGTACCGCCGGCGACGTCGTCGCGTTGCCTGTAGCATGGGCGTGCTTGACAGACGGCTTATGCTGTGGGTGCACTACCGCCCCCGGACGCTCCAAGAGCGAACCCGNNCCGTCAGAAGGGCACCGCTATGAGCCTGCTCGATAAGCTCTTGCACCGCACCAAGCCGGTCGTACCACCAAGCGTGGCCAGCGGGCCGTGTCTGCATATCACGCTCGTACCCAAGTGGGATACCGTGGCGGACATGGGCCATGAGGACCGCGCGAGTGGTTATTCGTGCGACAGCTGCGGGCAGAGCTTCACGGCAGCAGAGGGCCGTGCCTTGCGGGAGAGCGAGGCCGAGCGGCTGCGTCAGCGGGCTGGGACCGATACGCCGGCAGCGACGTGAGGCGACCCGCTCGCCGAGTACAGACGCCGGCTGCTTCGCCAGCGTGGTCACCACGTTGAGGCTACAATGCTGCCCGAGGGGCTGTCAGTCCCGCTTGAGGCCTTCACCTGTCCGTCTGGCGCTGTTCTCGCCGGAGGCCGGGTATGCCCAGAGTAATTGCCTGAACCGCGCTCGGCGCCAGCATGCTCGTGCTGCTCATGGTCCTGCCACGCACGAGCGTGGTTGGTTGCCTCGCCGGACCCCGTGATCGGCTTCTACGTGGAGTCTCCTAGTGGGCCGCTCGGCACCGGTCATGGCTTCGTGCAGCTGCCGCCCGACCGCGGACCTCAAGCGGAACAACTAGGGGGGCTCAGTAATCTTGTTTACGGTCACTGCCCCGACGGCGTCCTCGGGAAGGGTCAGGTCAAGTGGGATAATACCCACCCTTGGGACTGGAAAATCTGTTTCACGGTTACCGTAGCGCAGTACCAGTAGGGGTCGCCTCACGAAACGGAAAAAATCGTACGCTAAGGCGACCCCGCTACCCACGTGCGGCGGCCACCGGCCGGAGCGGCTGATACCCGCCGGCCTGCAGTCCGCCATTCAGCCGGCCAGCTATAGTCACCGGTCAGGTTGATATGCTCCCAGCCCAAGGGCGAGAGGTGCTGCAGCAGGTCCTCATCAATGACCTGGCCTTGCTCCCGGAGTGCCTGCACCACGCGCCCCAGATAGACGGTGTTCCAGAGCACGATGGCCGCCACCACCAGGTTCAGCCCGCTGGCACGGTAGCGCTGGTTCTCGAAGCTCCGGTCGCGCAGCACCCCTAACCGGTTGAAGAACACCGCCCGCGCCAGCGCATTCTTGGCCTCGCCCTTGTTGAGGCCGACCTGAACGCGCCGTCGCAGCTCGACGCTCTGCAGCCACTCCAGCGTGAACAGCGTGCGCTCGATGCGCCCCAGCTCGCGCAGCGCGACCGCGAGCCCGTTCTGGCGGGGGTAGCTGCCCAGCTTCCGCAGCATGAGGGAGGCGGTCACCGTACCCTGCTTGATCGAGGTGGCGAGCCGCAGGATGTCCGCCCAGTGGGTGCGAATCAGCTTGAGATTAAGCTGCCCGCCGACCAGCGGCGCCAGCGCTGGGAATGCCTTGGCGTCGCTCGGCACGTACAGTTTCTTGTCCTTCAGGTCGCGGATGCGCGGTGCAAAGCGGAAGCCGAGCAGCTGCATCAGGGCATAGACGTGGTCGGTAAACCCGGCCGTGTCGGTGTAGTGCTCGGCAATGCGCAGCTCCGACTCGTGATAGAGCAGCCCATCGAGGACATACGTCGAATCGCGCACCGGCGTGTGGATGACCGTGCTGTGGTAGGGCGCGTACTGGTCGGCGATGTGGGTATAGAAGGTCACGCCGCGCTCACGGCCGTACTTGGCGTTGTGGTGGCCCAGCGCTTCGCCAGCCCCTCCAGCCCAGAAGCGTTGACCGTCGGACGACGAGGTCGTGCCGGTTCCCCAATAGGCCGCGAAGGGCTCCTGCGCTTGCGCATTCGTGAGCGCGGCCAGCGCCGCTGTATAGGCTTCGCCCCGCACGTACCAGTCATGGAGCCAGGAGAGGCGCGCGTAGCTGGTACCGGGACAGGCCTCGTGCATCTTCGTCAGGCCGAGGTTGATGGCGTCGGCGAGAATCGCCGTCAGGAGCACGGCGCGGTCCTGCACCGCCTCGCCGCTCTTGAGGTGCGTGAACTGGCGGGTGAAGCCGGTCCAGTCGTCCACATCGAGCAGCAGGTCCGTGATTTTTAGATGAGGGAGCAGGGCCACGACCTGCCGCAGCAACCCGTCGACTTCCACCGGGACGGCGTTGTCGAGGGGCGTGATGCGCAGACCGCGGTCGTTCAGCGTCACCGCGGGCAACGCCTCGGCGACAGCCAGCCGATTGAACATCTGCAGTTCCTGCTCCAGGAGCGCCACGCGCTCGCGCAGAAACGCCTCACCATCGGTGGTGATGGCCAGCGGCAGCGTCTGCTGCGCCTGTAATGCCGCCATGTGTGCGGCCGGCAGCAGGTAGTCGTCGAAGTCTTTGAACTGGCGGGAGCCCTGAACCCCAGAGGTCGCCGGAGCGGAGCGCGTTCTTGAGTTCGGTGAGCACACAGAGCTCGTAAAAGCGGCGTTCGATGCCCTGGGCGGTGATGACTTGGTCCTGCCAACGTTTGCGCACAAAGCCGGTTGGCGCGTCCTCCGGTACCTTCCGCGCCTGCGTCGCATTCAACGTCTTGAGCGTCTCCACCGCCGCGAGCAGCTCCTGCGCCGCCGGCGCCGCTTTGAGCGCGAGCGTCTCGAGCAACGTCGGCGCATACCGCCGGAGCTGGCTGTAGCCGCTGCCCAGCTGGCCGAGGAAATCGAAGCGTTCGGGCCGTGCCAGCTTCTCGGCGTCGGCGACCCGCGCGGCGAACACGTCCCACGGCACCACGGTCTCGATGGCGGCAAACGGGTCGAGCCCAGAGGTCCGGGCCGCGAGGAGAGCCTGACCGACCGTGCAGAACAACCGGACGGTGTCGTGGAGCGTGTACCCAGCCTGCTGGAACTGCTCGGCATGGGTACGCTTGGCGCGGTTGAACAGCGTGCCCATGATCCGGTCGTGCAGGTCGATGCTTTCATCGGTGACGGTCGCGCGCGTGTCGAGCACGACCGCGACCAGGGTCGCGTGCCGGCGGCGTGGCTCCAGGTCGCGCAGGTGCTGAGCGGTCATCGCAGCCCCTTCCCGTGCCAGCTTCAGCAGGTGGTTGTGATGCACGGCCTGCTCCAGCCGGTCGGGGAGGTCCAGGGCACAGGGGGTGTGCAGCCGCGTCAGGTGTTTCAGGATGTGCTTCGCGTTGGGGAAGCCGGGTGGCTGCCGGAGCCAGGTCAGGGTACTCTTCGGTGTGGCGTCATGCGGCTCTAGCAGCCGGTCCAGCGCCTCCCGTTGGCCGGCGGTCAACGGTTCCGTTAGCGCGCCATACACACGCTGGATGCCGCGGGTGCGGGCGCTGGCACAGATGCGTTCGATGACGCGGAGCGGTGGCAGCAGTACGCGCTGCTGTCGCAGGCGCTCGACGAGGGCGGTCGCCAGCACCATGCCCCGGTCGGTCTGGGCGGCCAGCTCCGTCAGCTGCTGCACGCTGGTGCGAAATTGCCGCACGCCGAACGGTGCCAGCCCCAGCCAGGTGTAGAGCTCCTGCAGGTGCTCTCGGCGCGTTTCGGGGCGGCGTGCGTACCGTGCCCACACGCCCGCGCCGACCTGGAGCTGGCGGGCCACCCAGTCCAGCAGCGGGTCCGGCGGTGTGGCATCGGCCGGCAGCGGGGCACCCGGGAAGCGCAGGCAACAGAGCTGCACGGCGAACCCGAGCCGGTTGTGCCCGCCGCGATGGCGGCGAATACGGGTGAGGTCGCGTTCGTCGAAGGTGTAGTGGCGAATCAGCTCGCCCGGGTCGGTTGGGAAGGCGAGCAAGGTGCTGCGTTCCGCCGCAGTGAGGACCGCCCGCCAGGGCATGCGCTACGCCTGGATACGCAGATACTGGTAGAGCGTCTCGCGGCTGATACCGAGCTCGCGCGCCAGCTGCGCCTTGGGCTCGCCGGCGTCTGCACGCTGGTGCACGACGCTCATTTGCGCGGCGGTCAAGCGCGGTTTGCGGCCGCGGTAGACGCCCCGTTGCTTGGCCAGGGCGATGCCCTCCCGGTGGCGTTCCCGGAGCAGCGCCCGCTCGAATTCCGCGGACGCGCCCATAACCGACAGCAGCAGCTGCGCAATCGGCGTATCGTCGCCGGTGAACGTCAGCCCTTCCTTGAGAAACTCCACCCGCACACCGCGCCGGGTCAGGTCGTTGGCCAGCCGGCGCAGGTCGTCGAGGTTGCGGGCCAGACGGTCCATGCTGTGCACGACCGCGGTGTCGCCTTCACGGGCGAACTGGAGCAGCGCCGCCAACTGCGGCCGCTGCGTGTCCTTCCCGGAGGCCCGGTCGGTGAAGACGCGGTCGAGCGCGAGGCCATCGAGTTGCCGGTCGGGATTCTGGTCAACGCTGCTGACGCGGACGTAGCCGAGGCGCTGGCCCTGCATGCGGGGTTCCTGACAGGAGCGTGTCAGGCTGAACTCTATGACCTGTGCGCTGAAGCGTCAAGAAATGCCCGCGCGAATCCTATACTGACAGCCGAGGCAGGGGTGCGCTGACGTCCGGGAGGGGTATACTCCAGCCGGACGCCTTCAGCGTCATCTCCGGCGGTCGGCCGCTTCGCGCGGTCAGTAGTATCACGGACAGCAACGCACCACGGAGGTAGCATCGCCATGGCAGCACCGCCCGATTCGAGTAGCGAGCCTACTGCCTGCATCCTGCGGCCCGGCGAAGGGGAGACGTTCGAGATTGGCGCGATGGGTCTGACGGTGAAGGAAGCCGGGGAGCGGACCGCAGGCCAGTTGGTGATTGTGGAGATGGTGGTGCCGCCGGGTGCTGGGTCGCCACCCACGCACCTCAATCGGCAAGGCCCCGAGAGCTGGTACGTGCTTGAGGGGGAACTCGAGATGCGCGTGGGGCGTGAGCAGGGACGCTACGGTCCGGGCAGTTTCCTGATGGTGCCGGCAGGGACGCCGCATCGCTTTGCCAATGCGGGCAGTGTGCCGGTGCGGTTCCTGCTGACCATGACCCCCTACCAATTGGAGATGCTGCAGGCGATAGCGCAGGTTTGGACTGCTGGTCCGCCGAACCTCGCAGCTATCACCGAGGTCTTTGCGCGATACCAGACGGAGCTGGTCGAACCTCGCTGATACTCGTGGGCGAGGGGTCACCTTAGCGTACGATGTTTTCCGTTTCGTGCGGTGACCCCGGTGATGACGAACACCGGCACGTCGCGCAATTGGTCGAGCAGCGGAACGCCTTCCTGCGAAAATGCGACCTTGAATCCGCCTTGATCGGTCAGTGCGTGAGTAACGTCCCGCAGACGCACGCCGTCCCAACGGTGGACGATCGCCTGCGCGCTCTCTCCGTCCATGAGGACCGTCGACATCACTCATTCCCTCGCCGTGTACTCACGGCGCAGCATACCAGAGGCACGCCGCACGGCTGGCGAAGTCTCAGCAGGCGTCGCGCTTGGGCCAGGTGGAGCGCTTCCTCAGGGAGCGCGTGGACCCGGTCGAACTCCGGCGACGACTCCAGCTGCGCACGGGGCCGTGCCCGCTTCGGTGCCGGTCTCGGCGCCGTTGCACGGGGTGAGGTACCGGCCGCAGTCGCGTACTGGGAGGCGGCGGCACGGGCATGCTTCGTCCGGCATGGTATTCTCTGGCTGGTATCGGCAAACGCTGGGAATCGGTGAACGTAGCGCCATCGGAGGCGTCTGATCATGGCAGCGAAAAAGCGGCCCTATACGTCAAAAGACGTGACGCTGGCGGCGGGCCACCGGCTGCGCTACTACGACTGGGCCGGGACCGGCCCTGCGCTTATTCTGCTGCACGGCTCGTCCGGCTACGGGCTGCTGTGGGAGTGGACGGCGAACGAGCTGGGCGACCGTTTCCACGTGATTGCGCCCGACCAGCGGAGCCATGGCGACAGCGATAGTCCAAACGGCGACTACTGCGCTGAAGAGTATGCGCGGGACGTCCACGAGCTCATCCAGGCGCTGGGGCTGGGTACGGCCTTCGTGGGTGGCTACTCGCTGGGCGGCCGCGCCGCGCAGGTCTTTGCCGCGCTGTACCCGGACGAGTGCGAAGGCCTCATCCTCGTTGGGGGGCTGCATCTGAGTACCTTCTTCCACGAGCGCGACCGCACGGCGGGCGTGATTGAATCGGCGTATCGCGCCTTCAGGGCACCTACCGAATTTGCCTCGCGCGAGGAGGCGTTGACCTTTCTGCGCGGCATGCGGCAGCACGATACGGAGGAATCGCATGCGCATCGCATCAGTCACAACATGGACCGTAGCGGCGAGACGTACCGGTTCAAGTACGATCCGGTGCGGGTGACGCAGGGGCGGCTGCACATGAATACCGACCTGCGAAAACACGCTGCGCTGGTTACCTGCCCGGTTGCCATCTTTCGCAGCACTACCGGCTCGGAGCTGGCGACGTGGCAGGAGGCGCGGGATCTCGCCCGCATCTGGCGGAACGCGACCGTGCGCGACGTGGCAGGCGATTCCCTGCTCCATATCACGGGGCCGGCCGGCCTCGCCGCTGCGATCACGGACTTTATTACCAGCAGCAGCGCCGTGAACGCTTGAACGGCCGGTTTCGGCAGACCGACTCAAATCATCGGTGACACCGGCGGGGCACTACCGCTGACCAATAACCGTCTGTGGTGCCCCGAACCGCCGGCGGCCGCTAGTGGGTCACTTGCCACGTTTCTAGCCATTGGCTCCCGCGCCTTGTACTGCTCGTGAGCGCCGGATGGGGCGCCGGGTACAAGCGCCGGAGCCGCCGAGCGCATGACGCCGTGCGCGACTTCGGGCGCGTCGAGTCGCGCGTTTGCCGCCCCACTCGAACGGCGTCGGCTCGGCGTTCCAACCGCGCACCGTCGCTGCGAGCCACTCCATCACCTGCTTGGTGTTCTCCAGCTGCTGGCCGCTGAGCGCCCGACCCACGCTGATCCGTTGGATCGACGCGGCCATGTTCAGCCATGAACCTGCCACCGGCGTGTACAACGGCATGATCCCGTGCTCCATCAGCCAGCACACAAGCGCGGCTGACTTGTGGCCGGTGAGGTTATCGAGCACGAGCAAAATACGCAGCGGCGGTAACTCCGGCAGCAGGGTCGGGCGGACGCTGAGCCCTGCTTGCCAGGACTCCCACAGCGACCGTTGTGCTTGGGATCGCCTCACGATTGGGGAAAAATCCTACGCTAAGCGGGCCGATTGACCCGCACGTCGGTCACCGGCCGGAGCGGCCGATAGCCACCCGGCGGCAAGACCTCGCGCTGCCGCCAGAGGTGTGGTGTGTCACCGCTGAACGCCTGCGCGAATCACGGCGTGCACCATCGCGATGCCGACGGACAGCAACTGCTGACGCAGCGTCGGCGGCGTGGGTAGGCCTCACGCGGTCAGGTCGATCGCCTATCCTACGCCGGAGCGTGCGCGGCTGCGCGGATGGCGTCGAGGAACTCCCCACGCGATGGCCCCGCTGGCCGCGCGGCGGTGGCGAGTGCGGCGAAGCGTGTCTCAATGCGCTGCTGCATCGTGGGGTCGTCGTCCAAGCGCCCGAGGGGGTCCAAGAAGGTATTGCGGCGCACGACGACGCGGAAGATGTCGGCATCGACGAGTGCCGCAGCGGCCCCCGCCGCGAACGAGAAGAGCTCATAGGCCCCGCCGTCGCGATGCGCGATGTCGACCGGTTCCCCGGCCCAGCGGCGGGCACGTTGCGCATCGAGCGCGCTCGAGAACCGGAAGTGCTCCGCCATCGCCGGCCGGATGGCCACCTCGAAGGCACGGGCGGCGTCATCGAGCTGGCGGCCGTGCTCGCGCAGCGCTGCCGCAAGGGCGTGGGCGTGGATGAGGCCAAAGGCGAGCCCAAGAGCCAGCACAGGATCGGTATGGCAGACGGCGTCAGCGACGCTGAACACGCCCAGCGCCACCGGTCCCCGCTCATCCACCGTCGTGCGCAACGTGTTCTGCAGACAGCCCATCGGCTGCACGCCCGTGATCGGCTCGGCCGTGTCGGCATTGGTCCAGGCCTGCAGGGCGGGAATAGTTGTGGCCGCCGCCTCGAAGGCCGTGGCCTGCCGTAGGAGCTTCAATTCCTGGTCCTGGGGCCGGATCGCCAGGATGGCCGCAAAGGTGCGGTTGTCGCCGGGAAAGGTCGAGTAGGCGGCGTAGCCGAGATCGCCGCGCGGGCCGGGGACGCCGGGAAGATCCGGCAGCGTCGCCCCTGCCCGGACGCGATAGTAGCGGCTGTAGTAGATGATGTAACACTCGGTCGTGTGCACCGCGCCACGCTGCGCCCCGAGGCGAGCGAGCCAGGCGGGGGTCGGGCTCCGACGGCCCATGGCATCGACGACGGCGTCGACCGGGATCGTCCCCTCCCGCGTGAGCACGGCCGAGACGCGCGGCGGATCGCCGGGACTCCCAGCATAGCCGGTGGCGTGGACGCCGGAGCGCACCTGCACGTTCGCTTCTGCCAGCACCGCTCGCCGCAGTGCCCATTCGATCAGGGGCCGACGTACCCCGACGTAGCAGAGCTCGTCGTCGTCGGCCTGCAGCGGCCCGCGGATCTGTGGCCGCAGATCGCGATCCTCGGCGCCGGCCTGGAACAGCGACGCGAAGACATCGGGGAAGGCCGCCCGTAGCTCTTTGCGGCCGCGCGGGATAAAGGCATGTGGCTGCAGGAAATGCGGGATGCCGCGGCGGTCCCAGGCGAGTGTGGCGAGCGGGTCACCCAGTGCAACGGCATCGCGCTCGACCAGCGTGACGCGGTGCCCGTCGCGCGCGAGCACGAGCGCCGCGGCTAAGCCGGCAACCCCGGCTCCCAAGACCGCGAGATGCAGCGGCATCGCATCGTCCCCCTTCCGCCTTCCGGGAGCGCTGCGGCTGGTATGCGGCAGCTCGGCTATGGTCCTGCTGCTGTTGCAGCGAGTGTATACGCCTGGTTAGCCGATGAGAAGAGGGGACCGCCGCCGTAACCTTCGCCAGATTGAGAGTGCTGCGGAAAGGGACGTTATTTTGACGACCGCCGCTTTGCCGCGGTTGGCTGCAAGCCCCGCGATGCGCACGGCCCACGCACCGGCTTCACCTGCGCACCGTCCGGCTGAGGTATACCTCACTCGGACGCCCACGGCGCGTTAAACCGGCCCACAGGGCGTCCCCGGGGCCGGAATCGGTGTGCCCGGCGGCTGCGTGCCGGCGGAGATGGCCAGGTCCAACGCGGTTTCCGGGTCGCCGACATTCTTCACTGCGGCCCAGAACGTGATCTGCCCGTCGGGCACGAGCGCGAAGAAGTCCTCGATGTCCCGGTCGATTCCGTTCCTGCGGGTCACGTCGTTGCGCGTATCCCGCTGCCCCGTCACCACGGCACCGGACACCGTCAGGCTACGAAGCGTGAAACACGTGTGGCTTCCCACGACGGCGTTCTGCAGCTGCTGACGGATGCCAGCGGCATCGGTGCAGGGCGTGGCTTGGGAGCAGGTGCCGCCGCTGCGCGCTGCGCCGACGAAGACCGCATTGTCAGCAAAGAGCGCCAACGCACCATCCAGATCCCCGTTATTCAACGCCGTGAGCAGACCGGTGAGCACCGCGGCCCGGTCCCCTGGCTCCACGGATTGTGCCCGCGCCGGCTTGGTCGGCCCCTGCCAACTCGGGAGCCCCACCCCCACCAGGATGGCGAAGACGAGCGAAACTGCAACCCTGCGAACACGGTGGTCTACAGCGATACGAAGCATGGCTGTGCTCCCTCCTCGACTGCCTCGGAGGTAGCCTGACAGCACCGTCGCGAAGGGGCAAGTGCGGTATTCCGGCACATCCGCGGCGTCTTAGCGTACGATTTCTTCCGTTTCGTGAGCTGACCCCCAGTATAACGCCGTCGCCGCCTTTATCCGTGCCGAACTCGTCAGCGGCGGTTGGCCGGCTGGTTCCTCCAGCGGTGGCCGTTGCCAGCCGCGGAGCGCGTCCTCGAGGTGCTGCGCCACCGCCAGCGCCGCGTCATCCCTCCACGGGCGGGCGACCACCAGCACACCGATCGGTAGCCCTTCGGGGGACGTTCCAGTACGCACGACGATCGCGGTCCAGCCGGATGAGAAGTACGGCATGTTCGTCCTGAAAGGGAGTCTTCTCCGCGGCACCTCACAGCCGCGGTGGCCGCGTAGCAGCCTAGCGGCAGGTGCTCCAGCCCGCTTGACAGCGGGTGGATAATCAATGTATCGCTACCCCGTGTTCGGTGCGACGGAGGTGGTAACGTGCCTAGCTATCTCTCGTTGATTCGGTGGACGGACCAGGGCGTTCGCAATGTCAAGGACAGCCCCCAGCGCTTCGACGCCTTTAAGCAGTCAGTCGCGGCCGCGGGTGGGCAGGTCATCTTCTTGTACATGACGCTGGGGGAGTACGACCTCGCGACGGTCGTCGAACTCCCAAACGATGAGACCGCGACGCAGGTCCTGCTCTCGGTGGCCGCCTTGGGCAACGTGCGCACCACGACGTTGAAGGCGTTTACCGAGGAGGAGTTCCGGCAGATTATTGCTGGGCTCGCGTAGCAGCGACCAACCGCTACACCGTGGTATCCAAGCAACAGCCTCTGAACAGCTACTCATTTTGAGGATAGGCATTAGCTGGAAGAGCCGGTCTCGGCGCGCCTCCTCAACAAGGAGGATAGCCGCTTGCGCCTGCTGATCTATTGCGCCCGCTTGACGAAATGCTGTAAAAACATTCCTCGTTTGTGACGAATTTTGATGGCGTCCCAGAATTGCACGCGTGAAATAGGGTTGAACCGTTCTCGAGACACGTGGGGTGAGCGGGCCCGTGGCGAAGTCGTCGAGGTGGACGGCAAGCAGCGTCAGGTAAACCCCACGGTGGCCGCAAGATCCGAATGACGGGCTGCCGGCGGGCCACCAGCCGCGGGGGCCGATCCACAATGACAAGCTTGCCATTGCGTTCGACATCGAGATCAACGCGTCGGTGTTGGGTGCCCCCGAGAAGTGCACGGAGGGCCAGTACATCCGGGCGACCTTGACCGTGGAGCTGGACGACGCGCCACACACCGTGTACAGCCGTCAGACTCCCTCGGTCGGCGGCGGCGCTGCCGGGTCTAACTGGCATCAGGATGGTTATCGCAGCGCGGAAACCTGGGAGACCCACGATGCTGGGGTGGGATGGAACATCGCGTGGATCGACGATCCGAGGATTTATGTGCGTGACGTCGCTGGCAGCCACGTTGTCAAGGCCAAAATGGAGTTTGAAGCGCTGGACTTTGTCGCGGGCGGGGAGGCGCCGATCGTGCGTCAAGAAGGTGAGGACGGACCAGATGAGACGGCGTGGTTGCGGTTCACGGCCTGCGCCTCGTGGGATGACACCGCGCCAGCCGGGACACAGGTGGCGTCCACCTTCAGACTGATTGCCGTGGGGCAGCCCGACTCTGCCGCGCCGGACATCAGCGTCCGGCCGCCGCCGCCGAACGATCCGAATGACTTCACCCCTGGCAGAAGCAGGCCGCGCCGTGGGCGCCGTGTTGATGTCGGTCAACTGACCTGGCGCTCCCGCAGTTCCGATGAACGGCAACCGAGGCTTGGTGCTGAGAATGTCCTATAATCGGCACTTCTGACGGCCTTCGCCGGTTGGTGTGATGTTCGGCGCCACATGGCGCCCTGTGGTACTATCCTCGACCGATGAAACGAACATCGTTCTCCCAACAGGTCCCTGCCGGCCTCATCTTGAGTGAGCGCGAACCCGGCATCGACGACTATCGGTACGCTGTGCAATGGCCGATGCCCATCATGCTCATGCGACGCTCTCGGGCGGAAGCGCCGCGTCATCCCTCCACGGTCGGGCGTCCACCTGCACGCCGATTGGTAGCCCTTCGGGGGGAGTGAAGGCTGTTGAGGGCGTGGCGGTGCCGTTACAGAATGACGTGTGAACGGCGTAGCCCTGCAATCTCTTCGGCACTGAACCCGACGGATTGAAGCACCTCGTCGGTGTGCTCCCCCAGCGCGGGCGACGCGCGCTGCACACGCGTTGGCGTTGCGCTCATCGAAACAGCCGGCGCCGGGCCGCGCATCGGTCCAAGCAGCGTGTGATCGTATTCCGCGATGTAGCGGTTGGCCAGGACCTGCGGGTCCTCCCATAGCTCCTCGACAAAACGCACCGGCCCTGCCGCCACGTCGTGTGTGTCGAAGTGGGACAGCCAGGCAGCCGTGGTGCGCGTCCGCATGATGTTCTGGCATTCTTC
>DHIZ01000144.1 GCA_002404055.1 Chloroflexi bacterium UBA4733 | reverse complement strand
TACACAAGACAACCGTAGCACCCCGAACACCTTCCCGCCTCTCCCCATAATCAATGCGCATCACACGTCTTCAGCGTAGGGTGGACCGCCTCACGCCACGGTCGCCCCTTCACCGGCGAACACGCTATTCTCCTGGGCAGTCAACTCGGCGACTTCGGTGGCGTCGAGCTTGTCCCGCCATCGGGCGTCCGGGTCTGGGCTCGGCAGCGACGAGAGCAGCATCTGGGTATAGGGATGCGTCGGGTGGACCAGCACGTCGTCCACCGCACCGCTTTCGACGATCTTGCCCTTCGAGATCACCAGCGCTTCCCCTCCGACGTAGTAGGCAGTGGAAAGGTCGTGGGTGATGAACAGCGTGGTCATGCCGTACTTCTGCTTGAAATCGAGTAGGACGTTCAGGAAGAGCACACGTACCGCCGCGTCGAGCATGGACACCGGCTCGTCGGCAATGATGAACGATGGCCGACACATGTAGACGCGGGCCAGCATAATGCGCTGCCGCTGACCGCCGCTGATCTGGTGGGGATAGCGGCCGAGCACGTCGTTCGGGCGCAAGCCGACCGCCTCCAGCGACTCCGTGATAAGCTCCAGGCCTTCCTTCTGGGAGCCGGCCAGCTTGAATTTCTTGATCGCCGTCCAGAAGACACGATCGACGCGGTAGAACGGGTTGAAAATCCCGTAAGGATCTTGAAAGACTGCCTGCACGTCGCGGCGGTAGCGCCGGAAGTCCTCACCATGCAGCCCGTAGATGTCCTTGCCGTAGTAGGTGACGTGGCCGCTCGTCGGGCGCTGCAAACCAAGGATGATGCGGGCGATCGTGCTCTTGCCGCTGCCGCTTTCGCCGACCAGGCTGGTGATGTGGGGCGGGTCGGCGGTGAGCTGGAAGGAGACGTGGTCGACTGCCGTCAACTGGCCGCCGACCTGACGAAAGGCCGCGCCGCGGAAGACTTGAGTGACGTCGTGCAGTTCGATCAGCTTCTCGCTATCGGCCATCAGTGATCCCCATTTCCGCCCGGTGGTGGTACAGGTGGCAGGCTACAGCCGATGCCGGGCTCTGGTCGTCGGCCGCGCGACCCGGAACCGGCAGCAACTCCGGGTGGACCGCCCGGCAATAGGACGTGGCAAACGGGCAGCGCGTGTGGAAGCGGCAACCCTCGGGCCATTGCGTCGGGTTGGGAGCACTACCGCCGATGCCCTCCAGGCGGACACGTGTACCGCCCACCTGGGGGATTGCGCCGATCAGCGCCTGCGTGTAGGGGTGCAACGGTTCCTTGAACACCTGGCGTACGGGGCGTACCTCGACGATTTGCCCGGCGTACATGACCGCTACGCGGTCCACCAGCTCTGCATGTACCGCCATGTCGTGGCTGACGATCATGATCGACATGCCCAGACGGTCGCGCAACTCGGCCAGGGTCTGAATAATGATGCGTTGTACGTTGACGTCGAGCGCCGTCGTTGGCTCGTCGGCAATCACAAGATCGGGGTTCAGGGCGATGGCCATGGCGATAATCACGCGCTGCTTCATGCCTCCGGACAACTCGTGCGGGTAGAGCCGATCAACATAGGGAGCCAGGTTGACCGCCTTGAGCAGTTCCGGCACCTTGGCACGGGCCCCGCTTTGTGTTTCGCCGTGCTCTTGCATGGCATCGACAAACTGATCGGCAACGCGCATGACCGGATTGAGGGAGTTCATCGACCCCTGGGGAATGTAGGCCATGTTGCGCCAGCGGATGCGCCGCAGCGCTGCGTCGTCCACAGTGAGGAGGTTCACCGGTTCGCTGCCGCGCGGGTGAAAGCGGACCTGCCCGCCATCGATATAGCCGGGCGGGCGGGTCAGGCGCAGCAGTGCATTGGCGAGGGTACTCTTGCCGCAGCCGGATTCGCCGGCGATTCCGAGGATCTCCCCGCGTTGCATGGTGAGGCTGACGCCATCCACTGCCCGGCTGACGCCGGACACCGTCTTGTAGAAGACGCGCAGGTCTTCGATCTCCACGAGCGGAGCCGGAGTGGTTGTGCGCTCGTTGAGGAGCAAGGACTGATCAATTGCCATACCGCCACCCTTCCCAGTCGGTCGGTGTTAAGGAATCGCCGCTACGCACCGGCCGTGCCACGAAGGCGCGGATTGTAGATCTCTTCTAGCCCGATGTTGATGAGGTTAACGGAAATAAACACGAAGGACAGGAAGACGACCGGAGCGACGAAGATCGGCCAGGCGCCGAGACTCATCGCACCCCAGCTTATCGCATAGTTGATGAGGAGACCGAGGTCGATGATATTGGCCGGGCCAAGGCCGATCACTTCCAGGCCAACCAGCGCGAAGACCGCGCCGAGCGCCGCGTTGGCGAAACCGACGCCGACGCCGCGGACGGCCTGATCATCTACCTCAGCGGCCAGCCGGGGTGTGCGGAAACGGTCGCCCGCCTGGAGCGAAGTGGTATCCCTTTTGTGCTGGTGGATCGCACACTTGCCGGACTGAGCGCCGATCTGGTCACCGCCGATAACATCACCGGCGGTCGCCTCGTCGCCGAGCATCTACTCGGTCTGGGGCATCGCCGGATGGTGGTGGTGCGCCGGCAGGGCGACGACATTTCGACGGTGGAGGAACGTGAGCATGGCTTTCGCGCCGCCTTCGCCGCAGCAGGGATCACGACGGAAGACACGCCATCGATATTCGCTCCCGGTCACCTGATCAGCGCCTGGGACTATCTGCGCCTGCCCTCCCTGGCCGACCATCCCGATGTGTACGCGATTGCGGCCTCTCTCAAGCGCCTGCGGCCGACAGCGGCCTTTGCTATCAACGATATCACCGGTGTGTTGACCATTCTTGCCGCCCACCGCCTTGGCTGGCGTGTTCCCGAAACGCTGTCTGTCGTCGGCTTCGGTGACGACAGCCATTCCCTCACGACTTACCCTCCCCTCACCACTATTCACCAGGATCCTCTGGAAATGGGCCGCCAGGCGATGCTACTGCTCGTCGATCGCCTGGAGACGCCGGCAGGCGAACCAAGGGTCATCCGCCTGCCGGTGCATCTCGTCGTCCGGGCAGTTCGGGGGCATGTGGACCCGCAGGTACAGCGTAGGCGGAAGAGTGTAGGGCCGCGATTGCGATCGGCGGCCCTGTCCCTCGGCTACAAACGCCCCTTGCCATTGACGCCAGAGCCAGCGTGCTCTAAGATGTTGAAAAGGACGTTAAGGCTGCGGGGTGTCTCGGCCGCTGTCTACCCTGGTTCAGATGCACGAGAGGTATGCAATGTCTGTCGTCCCTGTATTGCGCCGACGGCGCAGCGTTGTCGCCGTCCTTGCCGTGCTGCTGGTCACGACTGCCTGCGTTGGGCGACCGAAGGAAGTGAGCGGCCAATTCCCCTCATTCCTGCCGTCCAGTGGGAACGGTGTGAGCGCCGTCCCCACCAACGTCGGCGGCAACTCCAACACCTCCGGCATCGGCGCCGGCCTGCTGCAGTCGCCCGGTACTGAGCCAACCGCGACGCCCGCGGCAGGCAAGTAAAGGCGTCGCCAGGCTTGGCTTTCGCACTTCGCAAATCGAAATGGAGCAGCAATGAGAACGGAATCTTCTGCTTCTGGTGCCGACCCATGGAGAGCGTCGCCGTAGTCGTCACCTTCGGTTCAGGGCCTTGTTGCGCCGTTCGGGGGCGCGAATGTCGGCATGAAAGGGCTTTGGCGGACCGAACGTGGATCGAATTCGACATGTGCGAAGTCCAAGGCTAGGGCAAGGAGCACACGATTAGGAGCCGCGATGCGCGACGAGCCGCCGCAAGGACTCGACCGCTGGGCCTCCTGGCTGCTGCGCCAGCCCCACCTGACGGCGCCGGGGCCCCACCCGGTCCGTGACCGCGTCCTCGACGGGACCAAGCTCGCGGTCGGGCAGCGGGTGCTGGACGTGGGCGCGGGGACGGGCTGGCTGACCCTGGAGGCGCGCCGGCGGGTCGGCCCCTCAGGCAGCGTCGTCGCCCTGGACCGCTCCCACGACGTGCTCGCCGCCTGCCGGCGTTTCGTCGAGGCGGACGACGGGGAAGGGGCGCCGGTCCGGTACGTCGTGGGCGATGCGCGCTGCCTGCCTTTCCCGGACGGGAGCTTCGATGCCGTGGCGCTCCGTTCGGTGTTGATTTACGTGCTCGACAAGGAGACGGCTGTGCGCGAGTTGTGGCGCGCGCTCCGCCCGGGCGGCCGCCTCTCGCTGTTCGAGCCGATCAATCGCGTCTCCGCTGAAGGCTGGGAGCGGGCGTGGGAGCCGGAGTTGGCGGCGCTGCGGGCGGACGATGCCAAGGTCCAGCGCTACCTGCGCGCACATTCCGAGCACTACGAGCCGATGGTGGGCTTCGACGAGCGGGACCTCGTGCGGCAGTGTGTCGCTGCCGGGTTCCAGACGGTGGACCTTGGCTATGAATACCACTACGACGCCGGCACGTCGCGCGACCCCGCGCTGGTGGCCGCAAACCTGCGCTTCGCCGGCAACCCGACGGCGCCGAGCTACGAGGAGGGGGCCCGCGCCGTATTGGGCGACGCGGCCGAGGAGCACGTCGTCCAGGTGGCGCAGTTGTTTGCTGCGAGGCCGTCGCCGCAGGCCAATGCCGTGGCGTACCTCACGGCGCAGCGATGATCGAAGGCGAGCCGAAATCGGCAGCGTGATTCCGCGTCGGAGACGCCGCCACGGGCGCTCACGATGCGCGAGCGGACGGTTGCGCCGGCTCCGACCGGAGGGCGAGCTCGATGAGGTCGGCACCCTCAGCGATGACGCGCGGTTGGTCGGTGGTTTCCTGGAATAGCGCGTAGGCTTCAGCGTCCTGCCGACCACGCTGCACGACGTCGTCGCGGACCGCCGCGAGGGCAGCCGCCAGCGTCGGAAATTCTTCGGTCAGGTTGCCGGATTCGACGTCCCAGAGCGTGTACATGCCCATAGTGTACGGCGCAGCTCACACCGGTACAACAGCGACGACGAAACGCTGGAGAAGCGTGGCCTCGCCCCAGACGGTGTGATGCCCAGGAGCACTGCCCGTCTGCTCAACGGCGACCAGCGCCCTGTTCGGGATTTCCAGACGGGCAATATACCGTCCGAGGCGTGGCGCCTGCTGGGCACGTATCCGCGCCTCCTGCTCGGTCGCGCAGGTGGAGATGCCGCGCCACCAGCGTTCTGTCTCCGGCGTCGGCCGGCGTAGCACCTTCCCGAGCGCGGCGTTGGACAGGAAGTCGCTCACTTCGGGCGGGTCGTGGTGGACGATGCGATAGAGCACCCGGACGGTGACCGAAGCAGCACCGCTCATTGCCAGAATCGCCACCAACGCCGCTGGGGCCCCGCCTCCTCCTCGTGCGCCGGCAGCGCCAGAAGCTGCTCCACCTGCACCTCCAGGTTGCGCGCCCGCTCCAGCCACATCGCCGCCGCCTGCTCCGCCTGGCTCGCTCGCTCGCGCTCGGCATCAAGCAACGACCGCCGTTCCCGGAGTGTGGCTGCCAGCGCATCCTGATTGGCGGCCATGGCCGCCCCACTGCCAGCATTGGCGGTCGTGACGGCCACATCGCCGTTTTGGCTGTCGTCGCTGGCCGGCGTGGCCGAACCTGTGATGGCCATGGCGGCCAATGTGCTCGAAGCGGGCATCCAAACTAAACGCCGCCCACCCGTGCGCTGAGTGCCCAGTTCCCTGCTGGCAATCTGCCGCCGGAGCGTGCGATCACTCACACCACGTAAACCAGTGGCCTGAGCGAGCGTCACCCAATGGCCGCCAGCCGTGCCCGCCATGACCGCCGTCGCTGACTCTCCTGACCGCCTTGACCCTCTCTCATGATACGGCTGGCGGCCATGGCGGTCAGCGCCAGTGGGACCCTGCTCCCACACGTATGCGGCACGACCAAGCGTTAGAGGAGGACGGCGTCATACTGGGAGCGTGCCAATGTGTACGCGAGCCAAACAAAGCTGCCCGCTCTTCGAGCGCGCACAGCGGCACCGCACCGGGAAGCTGCGAAGGGGGACAATACTCCTATACCTGCGGCAGCTTGCCGCTGAAACGTAATGCTCGCCGTGGATTATGATGCGCTTGCCCGGCAAGCCGTACTCAATCTCCTCGACCGCGAGCATGCCGCGATCTGGTTTGAGATCGCGGCATGCTCGCGGATCGGCCACTTCTCCAACTACCCGGTGGCATCAACCCCCACCACCTCACCAACGCCAGGCGAGAACTGACCCAACGGCACCGCATCGACCAAATTGCCGCGGTCACCCGTGGGGCCGGAGCGTCGCCGGCCTGGCGCTTCGTGACCGCCATGGCCGGTAGACGGCCTTCCAGCGCGCGGCTGCGCACAAACGCCTCCTCCAGGCCCACTATCTCGCTGGTCCGCCACATCCAGCCGTGGTGTGAACCTCATCGCCGATGCTGGCGAACACAAAGCAGCGCCGCCCGCAGAGCGCGAGCGGCCGGCAGCAAGCCAAGATGGGGAATGTTAAGGTCGCTGCGGCTAGGCTAGGTCGGACCCACCTCTTCCTGGCGATGCGTGCGCGCGGAGCGGATGGCGGCATCAAGGATAGCCATAACATCAAGGTTGAAGTCGAGCCGCAGGGTTTCATGCAGCGGTTCGCCGGTCTCCAGGTGGTGCAGAAACTCTTCAGCCAGCGTTGCGCGACCCGGTGGCAACGGATCGCCGGAGATCAAGCGCGGCTCGTTCCCCTTCCCCTGAATCAGGCGGACGACCTGCTCCGCACCGCTCCGCTCGACCACCATAGTGCCTTGCTCCCCATAGAGAATCGGCCCGGTAGGCACACCGTGGTCGATGGTCGTCCATGTCGCCTCCAGGAGCGCCAGCGCAGTGGGGAAGCGCACGGTGACGACCGCATTATCTTCCGCATCGCCGTAGGGACTGTTCAGGTTGGCGGTGACACCAAAGGCGGCAACTGCCGGTGTACCCGCGTACCAACGGGCCAGGCAGGCGCCGTAGCAGCAGTAGTCGAGCAAGGCCCCGCCACCGGTGGCCTGCTGGTGCCACCAGGTGGCGCCCTTCTGCTCGTCCGACATTTCCAGGGCGGCGCCGGCAACACCGGGATGCGTGGAACCGTGGGAGAGCGGCCCCAACGAGCCCGCCCGCCACTTGACCTCCAACAACCGGCCGATGGCCCCGGCGTCGAGCAATTCCCTGGCTTTGCGCACCGCCGGACTCCAGGTAGTGGGCCAATTCACCATGCACTCCACGCCGGCAGCCCGCACGGCGTCCGCCATGGAACGGGCTTCCTCCAAGGAGGCGGCCATCGGTTTTTCCGTCACCATATGCGCCCCGTGGGCGGCGATCGCCCTCGCCACCTCACCGTGACGAGCGTTCTCCGGGCAGAACAGGACGATGTCGAAGCGCTCGTGGTCCAGCATCACCCGGTAGTCGTCATACACCGTGGGGATGCCGATATCCTGGTGGGCGTGCTCCAGGTTCCACTGGCGAGTAAAACGCGCCTTCACCAGTTCCGGGACCACCGGGACCGTGTCGGCGCAGGCGAGCCACTGCACGTTCGGCAGCGCCGCAAAAGACCGCATGAGTTCGTTGATGTGCATGTGCGCGAAACCGATCACGCCAACGCGGTAGGTCTGTGCCACCAGGTGATCCTTTCCTTCCCCACTTCAGCCCTTGCATAAAGCGGTATGATGAAGTCTACTCCGCATCTCGAATGACCGCGACATCCCGGCGCCAGCGGCGGCGGAAGGAGGGGCGGATGGTCGCTTCCGGCGACTGGCAGGTGAGGCCGCCGTCGACTGCCAGCACTGTGCCGGTCACGAAGGCGGCCTCGTCCGAGGCCAGGTACAGCGCGGCAAAGGCGACGTCCTCCGGCCGTCCCCAGCGGCCCACCAGATATGGATCACGGCTGCCCCGCGCCTCCGCTTCGTCCGCCAGCATGCGGGCTTCCGTTTGCGAGTTGATGATCAAGCCGGGACAAATGGCGTTGACGCGAATACCTTGCAGCCCGTAGTCGATGGCCAGGTTGCGCGTCAGCCCGATGACGCCGCTCTTGGCGGCGCTGTAGCTGGCGAAGCCGGGGTTGGAAACCAGGCCGTTGGCTGACGAGATGTTGACGATGGCGCCGCCGCCACCTTTCAGCATTTCCGGGATGCAGTGCTTCGCACCCAGATAGACCGATTTCAGCGTCACCGCGATGGACCGGTCCCACTCCGCCTCCTCCAGGTCAACCGCCGGCACGGCGCGGCTCCAGGCTGCGCCATTGACGAGCACGTCGAGGCGGCCAAAACGCTCCACGGTCTGCTCGACGACCGCTCGCCAGTCCTTACTGCTGGATGCATCGCCCTGCACGACCAGCGCCTCACCACCCGCGGCGCGGATGCCCTCTGCGGTCTCCTCCGCCGCTCGTGGCTGCACGTCCACCAGCGTGACCCGAGCGCCCTCCCGCGCGAACACTTGGGGAATCGCCCGGCCAATGCCCGGACCGGCGCCTGTGACCACTGCCACCTTGCCATGGAGTCGTGCCATGTTGCCTCCTCTTTCGCCGGTACCGAAGCCGCGAGCAGCGCTCGTCAGTTGGTGACCGCCGGTAGCAATCTAGCACGAGAGGCCGGGGTGCATCGCAGAGTCGTTACCGTTGGCGAATGACCTCTGGTTCGTCGGCCCACCCGACGATTTATCGTCGGGCTACGAATGCAAAGCCTCGTCAACGAGGCTGGCTCATACTTGGTGACATCTTGCACGACCGCGGACCTTGGCCCCCAGCCTGCTTCAGCAGGCTTCGTGATCGTAGCCCGCCCGTTTAGGGGCGGGTGGGTTGGCAGTTGAGGGTCTTTTCCCGGTTGGTGCTATACTCCCGCCGATCTGGCGAGGCGCTTCGTTCGCCCTGCCCGCGCATCTCACATCAAGGAGACCCTCATATGGCGACGGTGAAGACCGGCATCATCGGCTGTGGCGGCATCGCGCGGCGTCACGCCGCCGCTTATGCCACTCTGCCACAGGCACAGCTCGTTGCCGTCTGCGACGCACTGCCCGAACGGGCGCAGCAGTTCGCCGAGCTGTACGGGGCGACGGCATATAGCGACCCGGCGACGATGCTGCGGGAGTCCGGCGTGCAGGCGGTCTCGATCTGCACGCCGCATCTGTTGCACCCGCCGCTGCTGGTACTGGCGGCCGAGCACGGCGTCCACGCCATCACCGAGAAACCGATGGGCATCACCTTGGACGAGTGCGACCGCGCCATTGCCGCCGCCCGGAAGGCGGGAACCAAACAGGCGGTCATATTCCAGAGGCGCTTCTGGCCGGCTTCGCTGCGCCTGCGCGCTGCTATTGACGCCGGCAAGCTGGGTACGCCGGTGCTCGGCAGTTGCACCGTGCGCTTCTCGCGGCCGCCGGAGTACTACGCGCGTGACGCCTGGCGGGGCATGTGGGCCAGCGAAGGGGGCGGCGTGCTGGTGAACCAGGCGGTGCACGCCATCGACATGTTCCAGTGGTACATGGGGCCGATCGCCAGCCTGAGCGGCCGCTGGAGTAACCTGACGCACCCATATATCGAAGTGGAAGATACGGCGGTCGCCGCAATCAAGTTCCAGAACGGCGCGCTGGGGACCATCGAGACCAGCGTCTCGCCGGATAAGACACACTACAGCTTCGCCCGGATTGTGATTTACGGCAGCAACGGCGGTTGGGCCTCCGTCACGGAGCAGCCGGAAGGGCGCGTCGGCCTCAACGATGTCTGGGAGATTCCGGGCGAGACGCAGGAGGGCCGGGAGCGCTATCAGGAAGAGAATGCGCGCGACGAGTTCATGTTCGAGTCGGCCTCCGGCGGTCGCCCGGTGACCTCCTACCACCAGTTGCAATTGGAGGACTTCCTGGACGCCATCGTGCAGGATCGCCAGCCCCTTGTGACTGGCGAGGAGGGGCGCAAGTCCGTGGAGATCATCCAGGCCATCTATCGCTCCGGCCAGGCCGGGCAGGACTTGCCGTTCCCGCTGGCGGATCGTACTTCGGCGATTGCTCTCTGATGACTGTAGGTCGGTGATGCGTTTCAGCGCCGTCACCTCCTGCCTGACGGAGCGCGGGGCGGAAGGAGCGGTGGATACTATTGCCGCGCTCGGCTACGATGGCGTCGAGTTTCTGGTCAGCGGCACGCTCCTGCCCCAGGATGCGTCGCCGGACCGGCGTCGCGACCTGCGCCGGCGCTGCGCGGACCTCAACCTGGCCGTGGCAGGCTTGAACGGCAGCCTGCCGGCGACGGGTCATCGCATCCTGGCGGATGACCCGGCTGAGCGACAGGTCGGTCGCGATCAGCTCTTGCGGGTGATCGATCTCTGTGCCGACATTGGCGGCCAGACTGTCACGGTCGGCTCCCCCGGAGCCCGCAACTTCCCCGCCGGCATGCTGCCGGACACCTGGTATCCGCGCGCGCTGGAAGCATTCCGCCAGTGGGGCGAGTACTCTGCCACGCTGGGTGTGTCGGTAACTGTGGAGATCATCAATCGCTTCGAGTGCAACTGGGGCCGTACCATTCAGGAAGGCCTGGAGTTCCTGGCGGCGGCAAGCGATGGGAACCTCGGCTTGACCATCGACACGTTCCACCTGAGCATCGAGGAAGGGCCGTTCGCGGCGGCGTTGGCCGGCGGCGGTACTCGCATCCGGCATGTCCACGTCGCGGATAGCAATCGCCAGGCGCCCGGCCAGGGCAACCTCGACTTTCCAGCCTTCCTGCAAGCTTTGACGGCGACGGGATACGACGGCTTCGTGTCCGTGGAACTGTTTCCGTTGTGGTATGGCATCGCCCTGGCGCAGCCCGGCGAGGAGGCGCTTCGCCGCGGATTAAGCCACCTGCGGGCGGCGCTCAGGCGGGAAGCCTAACTGGTCCGCCCGCCTGGCGACTGAAGTCGCGGCTACACGACGCCAAGTCCGCCTTCGCGGACTCGTTCTCAGCCCGCGAAGGCGGGCTTCGCGGCCTTAGGCGCGACTTCAGTCGCCGGCCCTCGACACACCGACTGCGCCGCCTTTCCTAATGGGCAACCGCCCCATCCGCCCCAAAGTTCCCGCTGATTGTGTGTGGTCGGTAGGGAAACTGCTTCAGCTTGTCCTCGCGGATCTCGACGCCGATGCCGGGGCGATCAGGCACGATCACGTAGCCACCGTCCCGCTGCAACGGCTCCTCCAGGATCTCGTTCAGGGCGTCCGCCGCCGGGTAACTCTCTTGGAGCACGTAGTTGGGCAGCGAGGCGTCCAGTTGGAGGAAGGCCGCCATGTTCACGGGACTGCCCATGAGGTGAGGGAAGACGCCGACGAAGGCGGCCTCCGCCAGCGCGGCGATCTTCTTGCCCTGGGTAAAGCCACCGGCCAGCGAGAGGTCCGGCCGGATCATACTGACCGTGCGGGTGGTCAGCAGTTCGGCAAATTGGTAAAGCGTGTGGAAGCGCTCGCCGGTGGCGATGGGAATCTGGATATGTTGCGCCACGTAGCGCAAGGCTTCCAGGCTCTCCGGCGCTAACGGGTCCTCGTAGTAGAGGATGCGGTAGGCCGCCAGCTCCCCGGCCAGCAGGATGGCCTCGGTCGGCCTCAGGTTGCGGTGGATCTCCAGTCCCAGATCGACCGCGTCACCGACGGCCTCACGGATGGCTCGCACGATCGCCACAGCATCGCCGATAACCTTGCTGGCGGGCTGCCGCTCCCACTGCGGGAAAAAGGGTGTCGTGCGCAGCGATGTATAGCCTTGCTCGACGCTCTGCCTGGCGCTGTCGGCGCACTGCTCCAGCGTGTCGCCGGTCACGTTGGCGAAGACGCGGACCTTGTCGCGCACCTTACCACCCAGCAATTGGTAGACTGGTTTACCCACCGACTTTCCGAGGATGTCCCACAGCGCAACGTCAATCGCGCTGAGGGCGGCGCTGAGCACCGCGCCACTGAAGTGCGTGTCGCGCGACACCACCTGATAATGGTGTTCGATGCGTGAGGGGTCCTGGCCGACAAAGTACTCGCTGAGCTCGTTGATCGCCGTGTAGACCATTCGGTGGTGCGCCCACAACCCCGCCTCCCCGGTACCGACGATACCCTCGTCGGTGTATACTCGAACGAGCAAGCACCGGTCCACCAGGAATGGCGTAATTTTCTCGATCTTCATGTAGTTCTTCTCACTGCCACCGTGCGATGTACCGTGCGCGGGTACAGCATGATGATAGCCGACAGCTACGGCTAGCGACCACTTCGATGCGCCGCGATATTCAGGGCCGCGACTGCGGTCTGCGGCCCTGTCCCCTTTCGCAGTCACTTCCTTCTTGCAACGTCGTCCCTCTGCTACTATTCCCAATCGGAGTTGCAGTTGCAAGCACAGAAAGATAGCAAATTATGCCGGCACGACAATTGGGCGTGGGGGTCATCGGCTGCGGCGGGATAGCCAACGGCGCCCACCTGCCGAACTACAAACGGAACCCCCGAGTGCAGGTCGTGGCTGTCGCCGATGTCGACCGCGAGCGAGCGCGGGCCACTGCTGAACGGTGGAAGGTCGACGCCTACTACGAGGACTACCGTGAACTGCTGGCACGGGATGATGTGGAGGCCGTGAGCATCACGACGCCTGTCTTCGCCCACGCGGAGCCGGCGCTTGCCGCGATGCGCGCCGGAAAACACGTCCTCTGCGAAAAGCCGATTGCCCGGACGCTGGCGGAAGCCGACGCCATGGTGGAAGCGTCCAGGCAAGCCGGCGTTTTGTTTACCATGGGCTATCAATCGCGCTTCAGCCGCCTCTGGGAAACGTCCAAGCGCATCCTTGATGAAGGCGCCATCGGCCAGATGATGGCCATGAACGTGGTATCCACCGGTCGGGCAGCCCTACCCCAGCCCTGGTTCCTCGACAAGGATCTCGCCGGGGGCGGCGTGCTGATGGACTGGGGCATCTACACCGCCTACATGTTCAACTGGCTGGCGGGCCCGGTCAGCGCCGTGCAGGCGGTGACGCGCGCTTTTCGCCATGAGTACACTGCCGCCGGCAAGATGATCCACGACGTCAAGGTAGAGGACACCGGCGTTGCCACCCTGGAATTTGCCAGTGGCGCGGTGGGCGTGTGGTACAGCACCTGGGCCGGCCTCGCCGGCCACGGCTACACATCTATCGACGGGACCGAGGGCTCGTTCGTCATGCGATCGGCGGACGAAGGCGGATCATTGGTCTTCACTTCCAAATCGAGCGATCCCGACTACCTGCAAGGCTGGCGCAAGCTCCCCTTCCGTGAGCTACCGCTGGCCGACCAGCACTATCGGAAGCTCGATCATCTGGTCGCCGCAGTGCTCGACGGTACGCCGCTGGTGATGACCGGAGCTGACGGCAGGGATGCGCTGGAGCTCATTCAGGCCATGTACCTTTCCGCCGAAACGGGGCAGCGGGTCCGGCTACCGTTGCCGCGGTAACTTCCCAGTGGTAGGCGCAGGGGTTCGTATCGGGCGGCCCCGGCCTTTGGAACTCAAGCGTTGGATAAAGAGGAGAGCACAGCGTGCAGCAGCGTATTCGTCTTGGCTTCGTCAGTGCCGCCCACATGCATCTGGGTGGCCTGTTACGTGCCGCGTTGGAGTGCCCGGAGATCGAGGTTGTCGGTCTCTCCGAAGCGGACGCCGAACTGCGGGGCCACCACGCCCAGCAGTTTTCTGGGCTGGCGACCTATGCCACAGCGGACGAACTCTATGATGCTGGACACCCTGAGGCCATCGTCACCTGCGCGGATAATCGTGCAGCGGTCGACGTCGTCGCTGATGCCGCGCGGCGCGGCGTCCACGTCATGAAAGAGAAGCCGATGGCCGCCACGTTGGAACTGGCCGAGCGGATGTGTACCACGGCAGCCCGCGCCGGCACTCGCCTCATGATCAACTGGCCTACCAACTGGCAACCGGCGATTCACCACGCCAAACGGTGCGTGGACGAGGGGCGAATTGGTAAGGTTTGGCAGGTACACAACCGGGCCGGCCACGGCGGACCGCCGGAGGGCTATGCCCAAGGTGGCCCCGTGGGTCGGGTGGGCTGGGGCTGGCTGATCGAGCGGGATATGAACGGCGGCGGCGCACTTGTCGACTTCTGCAGTTACGGGGCGGCCATCAGTCGTTGGATCATGGGGCAGCCGAGCCGCGTCTCCGGCATCGGCGGACGCTACTCCAAGCAGTTCTTTACCGTCGAGGACAACGCCATCCTGGTTTTGCGCTATCAGCAGGGTCACTCGGTTTGCGAAGGCACCTGGACACAACCTGCCACGCCCGTGCGCGTGCCGTTGATGATCTACGGCAGCGAAGGCGCCATCGCGGTCACCGGCCCGGCGGAACTCTCGATTGCCCGGCAGGACAAACCCCGAGAGCCCGAGGTCGTCACTGCTCCGGCGCTGCCGGATCACTTTCGCTCCGGTCCGGCCTATTTCGCGCACCAACTGATCACCGGTGAGCCTTTCGCGGACCTGGTGAGCGTCCAGGTGTCTCGCGATGCCCAGGAGATACTGGAAGCGGGTCGAATGTCTATGGCCTCCGGCTGCGAGGTGGCGCTGCCACTGAGTTCGTTCCTGTAACGACGGGCCAGCGGCGTCCAGGGCAGTATCGTATCATTGCCAGCAGGCCAGGCGCGGCGCCGCAGGGTCCGTATACTACGCCACGCACGAGCTCCCGACGTTCCGGCTGCGCCAAAGGGAGCGTTCGCCGGCACATATCTTGCATACCCGGCAACCGGTTCCGGTAGCTTGCCGGAGACGAGGAGGACTTCGCTGTTCATCTCCCAACTCGTCGGACGGCCGGTCAGCGGCGCCGCCGGTGAACGACTCGGGTCCCTGCGGGATGTCGTGGTTGGCCTGGAGGAGGCCGGGCACCCGCTCGTGCGCGGCCTCGTGGTCCGGGCCGAGAAGCGTGACCGGTTCGTGTCCATGCGGGATGTCGAGTCGCTGGACGCGAACAGCGCCCAGTTGCGACTGACGGCGCTGCCCGAAGGGGAGTTTGAGCGCCGTGCGGGAGAGGTGCTGCTGGAGCACGACATTCTGGACCGGCAACTGGTTGACCTCAACGGCGTACGCGTCGTGCGGGTCAATGACGCCGAGCTCAAGTCGGTCGATGGCGACTGGCGCCTGACGGGCATTGATATCAGTGCCAAGGGTATGCTCCGCCGCTTGGGACCGCGACGGTTCGTCGGCGGCCTCGGGGCGGAGATCGTCGACTGGGCGGTCGTCGAACCGCTTGCCACGCAAGTACCGGAAGTGCTCCTGAACATCCCGCACGACCAGTTGGCCAAACTGCATCCTTCGGACATCGCCCGCATCGTTGATTCCCTCGCCTATCCACAAGGGGCGGAACTGATGAAGTCCCTGGACACGGCGACGGCCGCCGACACAATGGAAGAGATCGAAGCCCATCATCAGCTCGACATTTTGGAGGCGCTGCCGGCGGAACGTGCTGCCGACATCCTTGGCGAGATGGCGCCGGACGCCGCGGCGGACCTGCTGGACGACATGCCGAGGGCGCAGGCGGACGACCTGATCGCCCGCATGGATGCTGACGAATCGGCCGATGTCAAACTGCTCCTGAGCTATTCGGAGCACTCCGCCGGCGGCATCATGACGACGGACTTCGTGATCGCGCTGGAACATGAAACCACCCGCCAGGCGATCGAATACATCCGGGGTCAACTCGACAAACCGGACCTCGTCTACTACGTTTACGTGGTGGACGACCCGGATAATCAGCGCCTCGCCGGCGTGGTCTCCTTACGGGACCTGCTCCTGGCCGAGCCCGATCAGGCGCTCCGGGCCTACATGCGGCGTGCCCTGCGAACCGTGCAGCCCGAGACCTCAGCGACGGAGGTGGCGCGCATCATGACGGAGTACAACCTCCTGGCCCTGCCCGTAACGGACGCCAACGGACGAATGCTGGGGCTCGTCACTGCCGACGACGCCCTCGAAATCTTGCTGCCGGAATCCTTGAAGCGGCATGTGCCGCGCCTCTTTAGTTGACGGAAGGGCGGCAAGGATGGCGACTCAGGAGCACCTCGACCCCCAAACGACCCCGGTCCCGGCGGTAGCGGCGCCCGTCCGCCGGCTCTCCTGGCGGCAGCGTCTACGTACCCGCCGCACCGGGCTGCTTGCCTTCCTCGTCGTGCTGGGGCCGGGCATCATCACCGCCTCCGCCGACAACGACGCCGGTGGCATCACCACCTACGCCATCGCCGGGGCCCAGTTCGGCTATTCGCTCCTCTGGATCCTCTTCCTGACGACCTTCAGCCTGGCCATTACCCAGGAGATGGGCGCCCGCATGGGCATTGTCACCGGCAAGGGGCTGGCGGAGCTGATTCGGGAGCGTTTCGGGATTCGCTGGACCGCTTTCGCCATGCTGGCCTTGTTCATCGCCAACTTCGGCTCGACCGCCGCCGACGTCGCCGGCGTCGGCGCTGCGCTAGAGATCTTCGGAGTGAGCCGGTACATCACCGTGCCCCTGGCGGTACTCGGCATCTACCTGCTCGTTCTCAAGGGCAGCTACCGCTGGATTGAGAAGATCTTCCTCTTCAGCGCGCTACTGTACGTCGCCTACATCATCGACGGCCTTCTGGCCCACCCCGATTGGGGAGCCGCGCTGTTTCACACCGTTGTGCCGAACTTTCAACTCAAACAAGCCTACGTGGTCGCCTTCATCGCCACCATCGGGACGACCATCACACCCTGGGGCCAGTTCTTCATCCAGTCCTATGTCGTCGACAAGCGCCTGGGTCCCGACGATCTCAACTTTGAGCGGGGCGACGTCTATGTAGGCTCCTTCGTCACCAACTTCATTGCCTTCTTCATCGTCATCGCGACTGCTTCGACATTGTTCGTCCACCATCAGTCGATCAATAGCGCCAGCGACGCCGCCAACGCTCTGGCGCCGCTGGCCGGGCCCTTTGCCGCGCTCCTCTTCGCGGTGGGTCTGCTCAACGCTGCATTGTTGGGCTCGACGACGATCCCGCTCTCTACCGCCTACGCCACCAGCGAAGCGTTCGGCTGGGAGTTGGGCCTGGATCGCGGCTTCAAACAGGCGCCGGTCTACTACGGCGTGTACTCGGCGGCGCTGATGGTGGCTGCGCTCTTCGTCCTGATCCCTGGCATGCCGCTGATCACGGTGATCTTCCTGACCCAGATGGTCAACGGCATCCTCCTGCCGATTATCTTGACTTTCGTACTCTTGATCATCAACGACCGCAGCATTATGGGCAAGTTCATCAACGGCCCGGCCTTCAATGCAGTGGCATGGATCACCGTCGTCGCCCTGGTGCTCCTGTCCCTCCTGTTGATCCCAGTGACGATCATCCAGCAGTTCGGCGGCGGTTCCTAGTGGCGCTGCCCGGCAGGGAGATTGCCCTGTCAGAACAGGCGACCACGGACCCAGGTACGTCGAAGCGCACCGTGCGCACCGCCGTCACTGGTAGGTCCTCGATCGTGTCGCCAGTCATTCGGTGGGCCACCTGGGGCGCTCTCGCCAGGAGTTCGTCAAGCGTCGCCGACGCCCGACGCTTTCCCGCTTCTTCCAGCGCTTCGCCGCCCGTCTGCATGAGGGCGATCACGACGCCAGGGAGAAACTCACCGGTACCGGCCGCCACGAGGATCGAGAGCGTGGCGACGATGTCGGCGGCGAACCGCCCGTGGAGCATGCCGCGCGCTGTGCCCCAAACGACTCTGAACCCGCTCACCACCAGCGTGAACAGTAGAACCATTTGCGCCAATTGCGCGGCCCCTGCCAGATAGCGGAGGCCGAGTCCGGCAGCCAGGCCAACGAGCGCGACCAGCGGCTCCGGATGCTGCCGTGCGAGCCGGCCCCATGCCAGTTTTTTCATGCAGGCGACGGCAGCCGGGCCAGCAGTTGCTCAGCGTCCCGGCGGGTCCGCTCGTCGCCGCCAGCGGCGCGGCGCGCCAGCCCCAGGGCATGCTTGACCAGCGCCGGGTCCTCCGGTGTCAGCTCGGGGTAGACCTGCTCGCGGTCCGCCGTCTCCTCCGGCGCGTTTCGCGGCGTCTCAACGCGCCGGGCGGTGACGGCGGCCGGCTGGAACAGCAACACCGGTACGGTGCTGCGCTGCATGACCTGGAGCGCAACACTGCCCAGCAGCATCCGTGCGACGCCGCCGCGACCGTGACTGGCCATGACGATGATGTCCGTCAGCAACTCTACGGCAAGCTGCGTGATGACCTGCTCGGGCACGCCCGCCCGTGTATACACGTCCGCCACGACCCGCCGCTCCCGCAACCCTTCGGCCAGGCGTTCCAGATTGCGCTGCGTCTCCGCGACCAGCATTGCGAGGAAGGCCTCTAGCGGCGTCGAGCCCGGCACGACCGCGACGTTCGCCACGTCGACGACGCCGACCAGATCCACCGAAGCGCCGATCCCCAGCGCCAGCTGTTCCGCCGGCGCCAGCGCCGTCTCCGCCAGCGCCGAGCCATCGAGTGGCACAAGCAGCCGCCGAGGCCGCTCCTCCGGCCATTGCCGGTTGGCCTGCGCCGTGCAGAACAGGACGGGGACGGCAGCGTGGCGGACGACATCGTCGGCCACGCTGCCGAAGAGGGTGCGGCCGACCGTGCCGTGGGCGTGGGTACCCATCACGATGATGTCAGCGTGTACATCGCTGGCGACGGACAGGATCGCGCGACCCGGATTGACGCCGTTGGTGTTGGAGACGTGCGTCGTCACCGCGATGCCGGCCTGGCGCAGTTCGGCGCCGATTATGTGCAGATGCGCAGGCGCGTCAAAAGACAGTTCCCAGGGCGCCAATGCATAGGTCAACACGAGCCGCGCGTTCGTCGACCGGGCCAGCGCCACGGCGTAGGGCAGCGCGTGGACGGCGAGTTCCGAGCCGTCGAATGGCATAAGGATCGTCTTGAGCATTTGGCGCTCCTCACCGCTCTTTGGGGATGCTCGCTTCCAAGCTCATCCCAGCAATAGTATTCGGCGTCGAGGTCAACACCGACCTTGTTATCGGTAAATGGCAGGTAGACACGGCGGCGCGGAGCGGCCGTTTACCAATCATTGACCGGCGCTTAGAGCATTAACTTCCCGGTTTTGGCGGGGCTGCCACGCGACGTGATCGGGAAGCTGTTCCTTGACAAGCCCTATGCGAGGTGCAGGTTGTCCTTGGCATTGCGAGAGGTAAATAAAAGGTTGCTGCGCTCGGGGCCAATAGCGCACGCCGCCTGCGCGGGAAAATAGGTGAGCGCCTCGCCATAGGCGTCGGCGCCCAGGCCGTAGAACACCGCGCGCACCACGTCGTCCGGCTCAATCGAATAGTTGGGATCGATGTCGAGGCTCGTGTGCGAGACATCGTCGTTGATGCCGACTGTGAAGCTATTTTTGGGCTCGGGCTTCTTTAGTTCGTCGAACACCGCCTTGACCATGGCCGGGTTAAAATCCTTGGACGCCAGCCCGTAGCGACCGCCGACCGCCCGTCGACACCTTGAGTGTTCGGCGCGTGGGTGTCCAGTGCGGTTAAGATAGGTAAAAGGATGGTCAGCAGTCGAGCATCTCCAGCGTTGTTGCGGCGGACGGCGATCCGCGCTAGCCGTCGATCTGAATCAGCCCGCGGCGCAGAGCATATTTGATGAGTTCGGCGCGACTGTGCAGGCCCAGCTTCGCCATCAGGTTCGCGCGATGGCGTTCCACCGTCGCCGGGCTGAGTACCAGCACTTCGGCAATCTCTCGGCCGGTCTGGCCCTCGGCTAGCAGTTGCAGTACCTCCCGTTCGCGCTCGGTCAGCGTGGCGAGCTGGTCCGCCGCCTCGCCCTGGCGCGCCTGGCGCAGGTAGTCGCCGACGAGCTGCTTGGCCAGCGTAGGATAGAGGTAGACGCCGCCTGTGGCGACGGCACGGATGGCCGCCAGCACGTCCGCCTTGTGCGCTCCCTTCACGATGTAGCCCGAAGCCCCGGCTTGCAGGACCCGAAAGAAGTACTCCTGGGTGTCGTGCATGGTCAGCACCAGCACCTGGGTCTGAGGAAACGCCTGTTTGATCGCTTCGGTGGCCTCTAATCCCCCACCGTCGGGCATGGTGAGATCCATCACGACCACGTCGGGTTGCAGGAGGCGAGACATGCGGACCGCTTCGTTTCCCGAGGCGGCTTCGCCAACCACCTGCAGGTCGTCCTGACTCTCAAGGATGAGTCGCAAGCCTTCGCGAAACAGGGCGTGGTCGTCGACCAACAGCAAACGAATCGGCGTCGTCATTCGGTCGGTACCTCCCAGGCAGCAAGTGGCACGATGATACTGACCGTGGCGCCGGCGCCGGATGCAGACGTGACTTGCCAGCGCCCGCCCAGGAGTTCCGCGCGTTCTCGCATGCCGAGGAGTCCCACGTGCGTGCCATGCAGCGCATCTGCGTACACCTGGGCTGTGTCAAAGCCGACGCCATCGTCGGTAATCGTCGTCTGCACCTGCCCATCCTGGAGGCCCAGATGCACCGTGACCTGGCGGGCATGGGCATGTTTGGCAATATTGCTCAGCGCCTCCTGCACGATGCGGAAGAGGGCGATCTCCACGGCTGGCGGCAACTGCTTCGGCAATGCCACGTCGAAGCGTACGTCTACGCCGTGCTCCTCCAGGCGCTGGGTCGCGAAGGCGCGTAAGGCGGGAACCAGACCGAGGTCATCCAGCAAGGCAGGGCGGAGCCCGGCGATGAGCGCTCGCAGTTCGGTGAGCGTACTGGTCGCCAGTTCTCGGCTGCGCCGGAGCGACCGGCGCACGGCGCTCGGCTCGACCGGGAGCTGCTCGTCGAGCAACTCCAGCGAGAGCAGGACGGCGGCCAGGGACTGCCCAGTGCTGTCGTGCAGACCGCGCGCGATGCGTTGCCGTTCTCCTTCCTGAGCGCTCAATACCCGGCTGAGCAGGGCAGCGCGTTCCGCCGTGCGCTGTTGTAAGGCAGCGTTCAGTCTGGCGGCTTCGGCATTCAGGCTCGCCAGGCTGCGGTTCTGCTCCTCCACTTGCTTGGTCCGTTCCGCGACGCGCCGCTCCAACTCCTGACGGCCCCGCTCGACTTCAGCGAGCGACGCCTGCAAACGCTGGCGCATGGTTTCGAAGGCCGTGGCAAGGCGGCCAAGTTCGTCCCGTCGGCTGAGCGTCACCGGCACATCAAGACGTCCGGCGGCGAAGAGATCGGCCGCTCGCGTGAGCGTGAGTAAGGGACGTACCACCTGGTGTACGTCCAGCCAGGCTACAGCGGACGCAAGGAGGAGGGCGCCAACGCCGAAGAGCGCCAGGCGTCCGGCAAGCAGACGTGGCGCCGCCAGCACCTCGTCCTGCGGCACTTCCAGGGCGATCCCCCAACCCGGTACGCGCTGCAGTGGTACATAGGCCACCAGGTGAGGCGGGAAGGCGTCGCCGGGGCCGGGTTGGTGCATGAGGACGCCGGCCTGTCGGCTGTACAGCAGCGCTGATAGCAGGCTGACGTGTTCCGCCACTTCGCCGGCGGCCGCCTGGCCGCTACCGGCAATCACGCGGCCGGAAGCGTCGAGCACCTGGACGGCGGCATCGGGCTGACCGCCTGCCGGGGGAACGAGTGGCAGCGATCCCTCGCGGGCGTCGAGCTCGGCCACGAGGATGGTCATTGGTACGGAACCGACGAGCGGCGACGCCAGGCACAACGCCTGCTGGCCTGGCGTTTCATCATCCGGACACTCGCCAGCCTGGGCCACGCCCTGCGTGCGTGCGGTGCTGACGAAGGGAAGCGACATCCAGGCTGGCGCCGCTACCCCGACAAGCGTCGAACCGCTCCAGCGCAGATTCCCGCCGCCATCCAGCAGTTCCACTGTACTGAAGTCGCCATCCGGCAGGAGCGTCTGCTGCAGGCTGGTTTGCTGGAGTGGCGTGAGCGCGTGGCCCGACCAGCCGGCCAGCCGGGCGGCGGCCCGTTGCAGACTCTCCTGTGCTGCCAGCACGGCGTCATCGGTCTCAGCCGCCAGGGTGCGCGTGATCTGGAGGCGTGCGGCGTATTCCGTCGCTGTCGCCTGTTGAATGGTCCAAACCGCCAGCGTGCCAAAGAAGACGAGGATGAGCGCCAGCCCGACCGCCACGCTCAAGACGATCCGCTGGGCCAGACGTAGCTGCCAGGGGAAGATCGAGCTATTCCTCCTTGTTTCCTTGACCGGACGTGCCGCATGCATGCTACCCGGCCTGATGCGTTGTGCTCTGCCGCTCAAGCCGCTGGCGCCACCATGAGCAGATGGTATCGCCGCGTCTCTGCTGGGCGGCAACCCGTGAGTGAGCGACGGAAAATCCTCGGCGTCTACCTAATATTTACCTGTTCATACGCGCGCCGCAACCCTTCCCGCGGATGCTGAAATGGTCAGGTAGGGAGCCGAACGCGCTCGCCAGAACCAGTACCGGTGCGCGGAAAGGAGTGAGTGATATCGGCGCTTCACCTACTTTTTTTGCGGCCTATTGATACAGGCGGGGCGACGGTAGCGTGTGCCCGATGCGAGACGAGTGATTGAGAGGATATTGGCCAATGCAAGTCGGAGTACCCCGTGAACAGATAGCGGGCGAACGGCGGGTGGCGCTTACACCCGAGGTCGTGTCGTCCCTGGTTAGCAGCGGGGTGACAGTCGCCATTGAGGCAGGTGCTGGTGAGAGAGCCGGTCACTCGGACGCGGCCTATCAGGAAGTCGGCGCCGTTATCGCCGCTGACTGTCGCCAGCTCTGTGCTTCGTCCGATGTTCTCGTGCATGTGCAGCACCCCTCCGCCGTGGATGTCACAGCCCTGCGTGAAAACACAGTGGTCATCGGCTTCTTGCAGCCGTTGCTGGCGCTCGATCTGGTCAGGCAACTCCGCGACCGGCGCATCACGAGTTTCAGCATGGATGCCATTCCGCGCATCGCCCGCGCTCAGGATATGGATGCGCTCTCGTCTATGAGCACTATCTCCGGGTACCGCGCTGTGATTCTGGCGTCCGCCGCCTTGCCGCGCTTTTTCCCGTTGCTCATGACGGCGGCGGGGGTAGTGACGCCGGCCAGGGTGTTCGTCCTTGGCGCAGGAGTCGCCGGGCTACAGGCGATCGGCACGGCACGCCGGCTGGGAGCCGTCGTGGAAGCGTTCGACACTCGCCCCGTGGCGAAGGAGCAGGTGACCAGCCTCGGTGCACGCTTCGTGGAACTGCCTGTGCAGGAGGAAGTTGGAGGGACGGTGGAAGGGTATGCCCGCCAGCTCAGCGCCGAGGCCGAGGTGCAAGAGCAGGCGCTCGTCAGCCGGCATGTGGCCGAGTCTGACGTTGTGATCACGACGGCGCTCGTCCCCGGCAAGCGCGCACCCATCCTGGTGACCGCTGACGCAGTGTTCCAGATGCGGCCGGGCTCCGTTATTGTCGACCTGGCGGCGGAGGCGGGTGGCAATTGCGCGCTCACGCGGTCGGGTGAGGTCACGACGGTGCGCGGCGTGACGATCATCGGTACGACGAACCTGCCCAGTCAGATGCCAGGGCAAGCGAGCCAGATGTATGCTCGCAATCTCTTCAACCTGCTGCAGCATTTGGCGCCCAAGGGCACGTTGCAGTTGGACTTCAGTGACGCCATCACCGGCGGCTCCTGCATCACGCACGGCGGGGAGATCGTCAATGCCGCCGTGCGAGCGCTCGTCGACGGCGGCGAGGCGGCAGCATTGGCAGCAACAGGGCGGAGGAACGCATGACGACACTCGTGATCGGGGCCTACGTGTTCGTGCTGGCGGTATTCATCGGCATTGACCTGATCGGCAAGGTGCCGCAGATGTTGCACACGCCGCTCATGTCGGGGACCAACGCCATCCACGGCGTCGTGCTGGTGGGCGCGATCCTGGTGGCCGGTACGGCCGACGATACGCTTGGCCGCGTCATCGGGACGATCGGCGTTGTCCTTGGGGCCATGAACGTCATGGGTGGCTTTGTCGTCACCGACCGGATGCTGGAGATGTTCCATGCTCCTGCCCCGCGGGAGAGGCGGCCATGAAATTCTTACCAGCGTCACTGGTCGAGCTGGCCTATCTGGTCACCGCCGTCACCTTCATCATCGGTATCAAGCGCCTCGGCGCGCCCGCCACGGCGCGGTCCGGCAACCAGTGGGCGGCAGCCGGGATGCTGTTGGCCATCGTGGCGACCTTCTTCAGCCAGCGCTTCGGTAACTACCTGCTGATCGGTGGGGGTATCGTCGTCGGTGGCGCCTTGGGCGCCGTGTCGGCGCGGCGCGTCAAGATCACGGCTATGCCGCAGATGGTGGCGCTCTTCAACGGCATGGGCGGTGGCGCCGCTGCGTTGATCGCTGCAGGACAGTACCGCTTGCTGGCGGCCGGTGGCGCGACGGTGGCGCCCAGCGCGACGTTCACGGTTCTCCTGAGCGCCGTGATGGGCGCCATCAGTTTCTCGGGTAGCTTGATCGCCTTCGGTAAGTTGCAGGAATGGCTCTCCGGCCACCCGCTGCGCTACCGGGCGCAGCATCTCGTCAATGGCGCGCTCCTGGCGCTGGTCCTGGCGCTGGGACTTGCCCTGCTGGTCGTCGGCACGCCGGCCCTCTTTGCCGCCTATCTGGTGGCAGCGGTACTGCTCGGCGTCCTGGTCGTTCTCCCGATCGGCGGGGCCGATATGCCGGTGGTGATTGCCCTGCTGAACTCCTGCACCGGCCTGGCGGCCGCCGTGACCGGCTTCTTGCTGGGTAATAACGTGCTGGTCGTGGCCGGCGCCCTGGTCGGCGCCTCCGG
>DHIZ01000233.1:11196-15289 GCA_002404055.1 Chloroflexi bacterium UBA4733 | reverse complement strand
CCTGCACACCATCGGCTACCTGCCGTTCAACGTCGCGCTGCCGGTGAAGCCGCCGGCGGTCAAGAACACCCTCGCCGAACGCATCCTCAGCGAGAGCGACGTCTACCGGCTGCTGCACCGGGTGGAAGGCAATGCCCGCAACTACGCGCTCCTCGTGCTGGCCTACGCCAGTGGCGGCCGCGTGTCGGAGCTGGCCGGCCTCAAGTGGCGGGATGTGCAGCCGCGCGGCGATGCCGGCCAGGTGACGCTCTTCGGCAAGGGCGGCAAGACGCGGATGGTGCTCTTGCCGGTCGCCGCCTGGCGCAAGCTGCAGGCGCTGGGTCCGGCTGCGCCGGAGGCTCCGGTGTTCCGCTCCCGTGCCGGCGGGCACCTCTCCACCGTGCAGGTGTGGCGAATCGTCCGGAAGGCAGCACGCGACGCCGGCATCCTGGCCGATGTGTCGCCCCACTTCCTGCGGCACGCCCACGCCAGCCACGCGCTGGACCGCCAGGCGCCCATTCACTTGGTGCAGCAGACGCTAGGACACGCGAGCTTGCAGACAACGAGCAAATACACCCACGCCAGGCCCAACGACAGCAGTGGGCGGTACCTCGGGCTGGGGGAGTTGTGATGATTGCTCCGGGTGGGTCCGGAAGGATACGATGCGACGGAATAGGGAACGCGTGTGCCAGGATGGAGAGCTCGCCGACGAACACTCGGGCAATGGGTGGATCCGCGCGGTATCGTTGTCTTGATCGATCGGGCGTGTTGGCACGGGCATATCCTCACGGGGCATCCAGAAATGCCGGCGCGTCTGGATTGGTTGGCCGCAACGATCGAGGCGCCCGATGCCATCTACGAATCGTCGTATGCCCCGACTCGCCATTGCTTCTATCGTCGGGGTGTCATCCCCGAGTTCTCAACGTTGCTGGTCAAGGTGGTCGTTGAGATGTACAGCGCTCGGGCCGCCGAAGTGCGTACCGCACATCTGGTGAAGAGCGTCACTTTAGGGGAGGTGCAGCTATGGCCCTAAACGTGGTCCAGACTGACCCGCCGCCGAGCACACGGCAGTGGGAAGCCGCCCTCGCATCAGGCAAGGGCTTTCAGACCCGGTACGTGCCATCGCTGGACATGGTGGCAATCACACTCGGTGAACCGCGTCCAGCCTACGCCATCGACGGCGAGGATGGCGCCATTGCGCGCATCGACCTAGAAACCAATGAAGTAATCGGCCTGGAACTGTACGACTGTCGAGCGCGTTTCTTACCCCAGCATCCAGAGTTTCAGTTGCAGTACCTCTATGCAAGCAATCGCTGGTTTCGTCGGATCTTCGACATTGCGTACCGAAGTGCGCAACATCGACCTGGTCGCCAGGTCCTCGCGGCTGATACCGCTCGTGCAGCTGCACCAGCTCTGCGTCTGGCCCTTTCCTACCGCTGATCGTTGCCGCTGCACGTCGTTCCGGCATTATTCATGCCCCTCGCGTCCTAGACCTGCTGCCCACCCTTGCCCTGGGCTTTACCCTGGGCACTCATGGACATCAAACAAGAAGGTCGCTGGTTGCCCAGGGCCGACGCTGCCCACGCCCTGGGCGTGCATGAGCGCACCATGCGCCGCCAAGTAGCTTCTGGACGCTATCCCTCCCGGATGAACGGGCATATGATCGAGGTTTGGCTACCGGACATCGCCCTGGGCGATTCGGACAGTGCCCCTGGGCGTGCCCAGGGCACTATGGACAATGCCCAGGGCGACCTGGACACTGTCCATGGGCAGCCTGGAGATGGGTCGGGCGATGTCCGAAGGATCCCGACGGACGGTGGTGCGGTCGCTGTCCTTGAGCGATTGGTCAGGGATAGTTTGGAACGGGCAAGTATCGCCGAACAGGCCGCCGCGATGTGGCAGGAGCGCGCTCGCAACCTAGAGGCGCAGGTAGAACAGCTCTTGGCCTTGCCGGCACATGAGGAACCTGAACCGCGTCGGCGGTGGTGGCGGTGGTGGCGTCCGTGAAGTATCCTCTGCAACGCATCCGGGCCTACTTGCGCTTTCAGGTACGCTGCCGGATTCGCTTCCTCCGGCGGCAGCGTCGGACGGAGCGAAAGGAGCGATAGCGATGCACTGGTGGCGTTGGCTCTGCCGGGTGTTGGGGTTCTCCAGGCCGGTCTATGCGCTGAGTGAGGAGCTGCGCGCCGACGAACGGCGACGAAAAGCCATCAAGAGAGCCGCCTGAATGGACAAGCTGTCGTATGGCCATCGGTAGCGGGGGCGGATTCGAACACGGTCGCTGCGCGCCGGCGCCTTCAGGTTATGAGCCTGACGAGCTGCCGCTGCTCCACCCCGCGTTGGTGGTGTCACTTTCTCCGCTAAATGGCGTAATTCTTTGCGCGCTATTTGGCGCGGCGGCTCCCAGTCGCTCAGGCCATGACGGCGACGGGGACACTGCACAGAACGTCCCTTCCCTGCAGTGCACTGCCCGGTTGAGCGACGGGGATGGTACAGAAAACGGCCATGACGCACGAGAATTCATTTCGCGAAAGGTGGATCATCGTCCCGCCTCCGTCTGACCTTCGACACTGCGCCAATTAGCGCGCAAAGAATTGCGCCATTTACCGAAAAAAGTCACAGTCCGGCGAAAAACAAGCGCTGGCAGCCGCCGGAAGGGCTGTCGCCGGCCGATGTGCAAGCGATTAGGAGAGCACTAAAAAGTCGGGGGTATGCCGCCAGGGCGCGTGGTCAGGTGACCATGAGCGCGGGCGTCTGCCGTGCCGTTGGGAGCGGCGGGTCTTCCGAGCGGGTGTATTTGTAGTAGGTGTTGCGCGAGATCCCGACGATGTCGCAGATCTCCCGGAGTGGAGCGCGTCGCGGCGGTGCGGATGCGCAAGTATGTCCGAGAGTTGGCCGCGTACATCGCCCACAACGCGGCGTCCATCGTCAACTATGGCGAGCGCTACCGCAATGGCGAACGGATCAGCACAGCGTTCACCGAGTCCACGATCAACCAGGTCGTGAGCAAGCGCATGGTCAAGAAGCAGCAGATGCAGTGGACGCCAGAGGGAGCGCATCTGCTCCTGCAAGTGCGCACACAGGTGCTCAACGACGACTGGGAAGCCACGTTCCGGTCCTGGTATCCAGGCTTCCGGCCCGTGCAGCCAGCCGTCTTCTCAACGGTCTGATTCCCCCGACTTTTTAGTGCTCTCGGGATGTCGTGCGTCGGCGCCGGTAGATGTGCCTTCGGCGCTCCGTCCAGCGACTTCGCGTCTCAGGCGCTAATCTGCGCCCGCTCGCCCACTGCCGGGACCAGCAGGTCGACACGGACGCGATAGCCAAGGCTGCGAATGGTCTCGATGGAGACAGGAGCGTCTACTGCTGCGAGCTTGCGCCGGAGGCGACCGATGTGGACATCGAGCAGGTTGCTCTCGCTTTCCTCCTGGCCCCAGACGGTGCGCAGGATTGCGTCGCGGCCAAGGACGTGACCAGCGTGCTGGATGAGGTACCGGAGCAAGCGCATCTCCAAGGGAGCAAGGGGCACGCTCCGACCGTTGCTGAGCCGAATGGCCAGCAGAGATGCGTCGAGGGTGAGACCGCCACAGGTCAGGACGGCGTTTGGGAAGGCGGTGCCGTCCTGGCGCCGGAGCAGTGCACCGGCACGGGCCAGCAGTTCGCGGGGATGGAACGGCATGGCGAGACAGTCATCGACCCCGGCGTCGAAGGCAGCGATGTTGGCGTCCACGTCTTTGCCTGCGGTCAGGAAGAGGATCGACAGCGCAGCGTGCTCTGCCCGCAGGTGTCGGCAAAAGGCAAGACTGTCCGGTCCCAGGAGGCTGCCGTCCAACATGAGCAGGTCGATGCCCTCCCGGTCCAGGAGGGAAACGGCTGCTGCGCTGGAGGAAACCGCTGCCGCCGCGTGGCCGGCATCGATCAGCAAATGCCGAATGAGTTTGCGCTGCAACGCGTCGCCAATCACCACGAGGACACGGTTCGGCACAGCGGCTGCGGACACAGGAGGCTCCTTGGACTTGGCCGGCTACCCGGCAGACGGAATGGTTACCGTGACGTTGGTACCATGACCCATAATGCTTACTTTGCACCTAACGGCGTGAAAGGCAACGCTCTTCTC
>DHIZ01000233.1:3702-11051 GCA_002404055.1 Chloroflexi bacterium UBA4733 | reverse complement strand
CGTTAGTGCCCAGCCACTCAGTATTCCAGGCAGCGGCGCAGGTGCGGCTGTGCCCGCCGTAGGCATGGACGCGCGAGTAGTGGGGCAAAGACTGGCTGCGGTAGGCCGACGCCTTCTGGTTGTCAACGGAGAACGGGCTGGCGGAGGCCGCCGTCACTCCGTCACGCCGCGCATCAACTCGCGCGCCTCGTCGTCGCCGATGGTGAGGTACGCCATTTGCAACCTCGACCAGCCGGCCTGCTTCTGAGCCAGCGGCAGGCTCTTCGTCTGCCGCACGAGCTGCCGTACCCGCGCATGGCGGAAGAGGTGGGGATGCACCGGGGCGGGCGCGCCGGCGTTGCCGTGCTGCGAGGGACGCAAGGCGAGCACCTGGATTCCCGCCCGAGCCGAGGCCTCCTTGACGATCTTCCAGGCCTGGATGCGGGAGATGGCGCGCTTGCGGCCGTCCGTCCCCTTCTTGCGGGAGCAGAACAGCGGCTCGTCGTCCTCCAGGTGCTGCTGCTTCTGCCAGAGGAGCAGCTCCCCCGGCAGGTCCAGACTGCCGGTGGGCAGGAAGAGCCAGCATCATATGGCGAGGTCTGACTCCGCCGCCAACTCGCTCACCGCGCCACCTCCTTGTCACGCCTCCTCCCCTCTAGCCCACCGCACCCGCCCTGCACCTCCCATCGTGGGATCGCTATAGGAGAAGATTTGCACACAGGCCCTAGCCCCGGGACGCAGCTCCCGTTCCAGGGGCAGTGTCAGACGTCGCCGGTGGGATCAATAGCGGACGTGTCCTCCAGCCACCGGCACGCCGCCAATTGTCCGGTGCGGCGATCAGGCGGTTCAGTTGTCGCTCCAGGACAGTGCTGCCGTGCCGTTGTGTATCCAGATGTCTCGGGCGTCAGTGCCGTAGGCAAGCATAGGCCAGATGGGCTACCAGCGCCGGCCGGCACGTCTCCCGTCCCCTCTTGACACGGAACGCCGCCTTGTTGTTGAGCAATCTCTCCCGGTAGGAACTGCTCCCTGTGCGGAGCAGTAGTACGAAAGGACTAGGGCCACGTCCCGGTTTGACGCCCGTTTCGTCCCGTGTGCCGCCCCTTCCGGCAGACTGGACGGGTAGGCTGCCGGGTTCGTCTGGGAAAAGCGTCCGTTCGGCGGCGTTACTCGTGGAAGAGAAGTGTTCGTGGTGATCAGGACGTCGTCTCGCGGGCTGCTCGGCGCAGCCCTGCTCTTGCTGCTGGTCAGCTTTAACGTGCTCGCGCCGGCACAGCGGGCCGCCGCGGCGAGTGCACCAAGTGGCCTCCCGACGCATTTTGGCATTGGTCTGGCGGCCGAACCCGACACTACTGGCCTGTACGGCTGGCTGCCCGACTCCGGCATCCCCTGGGACTACGCCTACCAGTACCTCTCCGGCGGCGTCAACACCGGCAGCGGCTGGGAGACCTGGAACAGTAGTGGGCAGTTCCCCTTGTATTACGCCCAAGGCGCCGCCTCGCATGCGTATATTCCCGTCTTCAGCTACTACGAGCTCCTGCAGAGCAGCGGCAGTTGCGGCAGTTGCGGGGAGGCCCAGAAAGATCTCTCGAATCTCAATAACGCCAGCCTGATGAACAGCTACTACCAGAACTTCGCCCTGCTCATGCAGCGGCTGGGGTCCGGGACGTACGGTGGGATCACCGGGTTCGGCCAGACGGCCATCGTCCACGTCGAGCCTGACCTCTCCGGCTACGCCGAGCAGGCCGTGCTGAACATCAGTTCCGGCTGCTACAGCTACTGCACGGCGACGGGGAATAACCCGGCCGACCTGGGCGCCGCTGTCGCCTCGTCCGGCGACGCCGCTGTCGCGGCCTATCCCAACACCTACCAGGGCTTCAACTGGGCGCTCCTGCATCTGCGCGACCTCTATGCGCCCAACGTCAAACTGGCATTCCATGTGAGCGACTGGGCCACCGGGATCGACATCGGCACGAGTAGCAGCACCAGCCTCGATGCCGTCGCCCTCGGCCAGCAGGCGGGGAGTTTCGCCGTCCAGGCCGGCATCAGCGGCGTGCCGGCGGGGACGTCCAGCTATGACCTGCTCTTCAACGACGTCTCCGATCGCGACGCCGGCTACTACAAATATGTCTACGGCGACGCAGCCGCCTGGTGGGACCGCCTCAACGTCACCTTCCCCAACTTCCACCGCTGGGAGAGCTACCTCGGCGCCGTGAGCAGCAGCGTCAACCGCCCGGTGATCGTCTGGCAGATCCCCATCGGCAACCAGTACTTCGCCAGCGAGAACAACACCACCGGCCACTACCAGGATAATCGGGTGGAATACTTCATGGCCCATCTCAGTGAACTGCAACAAAGCGGCGTGATTGGCCTGCTGTTCGGGGCAGGCAACGGCGGCAGCACGGTGCAGTACGACGGCATGGCCGACGGCATCACCAACCCGGCCAGCTTCTGTACGACGGACGGCATGAGCACCGGGACCGTCTGTAACAACCACACCAGCGTGTACGCCGACGATGACGGCGGCTACCTGCGCCTGCAAGCGCAGGCGTACTACGCCGGCCTGGGGACCACCAGCACATCCTCCACGACCAGCTCGACGACGTCGAGCACCGCCAGCTCGACCAGTAGCACGACGTCCACCTCAACCTCAACCAGTTCGTCGAGCGCCTCGAGCACGTCCTCCACGACGAGCACTGCCAGCACCACGACCAGCTCGAGTACGGCCGCTACTACGACAGCGACGCCAACGCTGCTGTTCTCCGGGACCGCTGCTTCACCGTCTACCGTGTCCGCCCACCACAGCGAGAAGCTGACGGGCAGCGTCACCAGTAATCAGGCGCTGAGCGGTGTGACCGTGACCTTCCAGGTAGTCAATGCTGCCGGTCAGCTGGTCTACTCCCACTCTTGGACCGGGCAGTCACTCCTCGCCAACACGGCGTACGGGTATAGCGCCTCCTGGAAAGTGCCCGCCTCGACGGCGACCGGAACGTACATCTTCCAGATTGTGGTCACTTCTAGCAGTGGATCGGTTCTGGCGAACGATCTTTCGGCAGGACAGTTCACGGTGCAATAGGGGTCCTGGCAGCAGACGCCGAAAAAGCAACTACGCTTCCTGGAAAGCCTATAAGTCCGTAGGTGTCGCTCACTCACTCCTACGCTGACCAGACTCCTCGCGTCGTGTCAGAAACGACCGTTTGTGGCACAACGGGAGACCGCCGGCTGAGCACCTTTCCGTCGGCGTGGCGGATGGTGCCAGAAGCCGTCCCCCTATCTCCGTGCCACAATCCGATCCCGGTGCCGTTTGTGAGACGGTCCCGGCCAAGGGGAGGAGCGAACGATGTTGGTGGGGGAGCCCCGGTGTGACGGTCCCTGCGCCCGATTGCCACGCGTGGGCTCGGCTGCACGTCAGCGAAGGAGTGCCGACGCTGGTAATTTCTCAGCACTTTGGACCGCCCCTAGCCGTCGCAGGTCCAGTGACCGGCGGTTCCAAGTGGCATCGCTTGCTGCTGACACCAGCTCCCTGCACATTCCCCCTTGGGACGGCATCGGTCCGGCGTCAGCCGGCGACCTCGGCGTAGCGAACGTCCAGTCCCTGTGTGCGGCTCAGGCGAAAGCAGGCGACAAAACGGCGCACCGCCGCGCTCTCGTGCTGCAATGATCGGCGCAGCCGCTGCTCCTGCTGGCGCACGGCCCGCTCGATTGGTCGCGGAAACACCAAGCAACTGCCGGTGGTCATCGTGATCGCCCCGATTTGCACGGGGCGAAAGAACAGACGGACGCCCGGGACGACACTCCTGCTGAAGTTCACGTCGACGAGTGGCAGCGGCAGCCCGCCGTGCAGCACGTCGGCGAGGAGGAGCGTCCCTTCACCTGGCGCGACGGCGCTGACCTGGAACAGCGACGTTGATGACTTGCTGAGCGCCGCGAGCAGTTGGTGCTCGGCCGGGTGCTCCCCGTCGAGCTGCTGGCGGTAGCGTTCAAAGGCATTCTTGCCCGCCACCTGGAGGTCGTGGAGCGCGAAGTCCATGAAGACGCTCATTTCCCCCTCGTTCTCGACGACCAACGTCCCGCCATGGAGCATCCCGAGCAAGCTTCCGGCTCGATCGAGGAGCGCTCGGTCGAGGTACGCCTGCATAACCTTGGTATTGAGCTCCTTGGCCAGGGCTCGGTAGGCGCGGTAATCATCCAGTAGGCTCATCGCCCTGCCCCCCTTCCTGGTCGCGGCCACTCGCCAGCCGCCGCTCCATCATTGTCGCTGCCCGATGACGATATGGGCAGCTCTTCCTGGGTATGCTGCGTGCCGTCGCCGGCAGCCGATCGCGGCGATAACGCCGCCCGGCATGTGCCCCAGCAAGTCACAGGAGGGCATTCGGTGGTACCAGAGACTCGCCCCTTGACCAAAGCGGAACGCGCGACGGCGCGGGAGCGGATCGAGCAGTATCACGAGCGGAAACTGGCGGCGCTGCAAGCAGCCGTCTACGCGGCCTTCCAGCAGTGCCAGGCGGGCGCCATTGACGCCTTTGCCTTGGATCAGGTGATCCACGAGTACCACCGGCAGTCGCAGGAACTCTGGCGGACCGACCGCCGCCATTACCGGGCACTTCGCCCTTTTCGACCGAAGCCGACCAAGCGCAGCAGGAGCAACAGCAGCAAGGCGCCGACGAAGGCGACCAGGATCGAGCCGAGGAGGGGGAGACCGCTGACGATGACGCGGATGCCGAAGAACGCGGCGATAATGCCGCCCAGGTAGGCGCCGATGATGCCGACGATGAGGTCACCAACCAGGCCCAAACCATGGCCGAGCATGGCCCGGCTGGCGAGGAAGCCCGCCACGATCCCCACCACGGCCCAGAGCAGGAGCGTGGCCAGATCGAGTTGCAGGTGGAAGGTCCCGGCCTGGATCGTGAGCATACGGCCTCCTCTGCCTCGAAGGACTGGCGCAGCACCGGTCGAAAGGCATCGATACGTGCGCCACTATACCCGTACCGAAGGCGCCACGACTGGCCGCTGCAGTCGCGTGCTGTTAAGCTTCCGATAAGGACAGTTATCGGCAAAACGCACGGCAATGGGAGCGGTGGCAGAGTGGACAAATGCAGCTGTCCCAAGTGGCAGCGGGGGCGGAAAGGGGGCCGTGCTCAGCGGCTCCCGAAGCCCCCGTGGGTTCGAATCCCATCCGCTCCGCAGCACGGCCGGGAGCGGTGAAGAGGAGATGGTGTGGACGCCTCTCTGCGGCGGTTGCGCCGTCCCGTTCGGTGGCTGCTGGGCGTCCCTCTCGCCCCAGCCGCCGGGTTGGCCTGGCTTGGCCACCGCGTGCTGCTCCGCGTCGTTCGTCGCGGTGCGAAACCTGAAGAGACCGCGTTCTGGCGCGCCTGGGCCGTGCATTCGCTCCGTCATGGCCATCTTGTTATTGCGAGGATGGCTGCCGAATACATCATCGCCGCCGAACCAGACGCCCCGGACGGCTACTACCTGCTCCATCGCGCCTACCTGCGCGCCGGCAAGCGCGCCCAGGCCCGTGCCGTCCTGGAGCGCGGCTTGCGGATCGCTCCGGCCGACACGCAACTCCGCCTGGCCCAGGCCGCGCTCCAGGAACTGGGCCAAGGCAGCAATGCGGCGGCCAATCAGGGCAAAGGAACACGGAGGCGAGCATGAGTAAGCGCCAGGAACGGCGGGTGACCAACCGGGTCGGATTGCACTACCTCCAGGGACCGCGTTACGACGTCATCGCCTTGCGCCGCGAGCTGCCCACCAGGCTGCACGAGCCGCTGCGGTGGCATACGGTGTATCAAGTCCGCGACCGCTGGACCGATGCGCTGATCGGCGCGCCATCCGAGAATGAGGAGCGGATCGCGAAGCTGGCGAAGCGCTGCAACCGGAAGGGCCAGCCATGACCAGCCTCCCGGAGCTTGTGCCACAGAGCACGCCGGCAATCCCGGCTCACCGCAGCGCCCTCGCCAGCACGACGCCCTGGTCCGTCGTGGTCGACGCCTACCTCGACGCCACGACGGACAGCCCCCACACCCGCCGGGCTTACCAGCGCCACCTGCAGGCCGCCTTCTCCTGGCTGGACGTGCCCGCCGTGGCGGACCTCAGCGGCGCCCAGCTCGCCGCCTACCGCGCCCAGCTCACGAGTAACGGCCTTGCGCCGGCGTCGCAATCGCAGGCCCTCGCCGCCCATGGTGCCTTCCTCCACTGGTCCGGCACCATGGGCGCCCATCGGCTGAGTGGCGACGTCGTCCGCGCCGGCCTCAAGACGCCGCGCGGCACTACCAAGAAGCCGTACCAGGTCTTGAGCGAGCCGGAAGGGGCGTCCCTGCTCGGGGCCGTGACCACACCACGCGATCTGGCCTTGCTCGCCGTGATGCTCGGCGCCGGCCTGAGAGCGGCGGAGGCGGTGGGCCTGGACATCGGCGACGTGCTGGCCGACCAGGAAGGCGGCGCCGCGCTGCACGTCCGGCAGGGCAAGGGGCGCAAGGACCGGATCGTGCCGATCCAGGCCGACGTCGCCCGCGCCATTCGCGCCTACCTGGCCGCCACCGGCCGGCATCTCGGACAAAGTGGGCCGCTGTTCCGCGCCCACGACCGGGCGGCGACGAAGCTCCCCCGGGGACGCCTGACCACTCGGGCCGCCGGCTACGTCGTCGAACGCTGCACGCTGGCGGCCGGGATCGACGCCAAGCGGATCAGCCCGCACAGCCTGCGGCACACCTTCGCCATCCGCTCCCTCCGGAGCCGGCACGACGTGATCGCCGTGCAGAAGCTGCTCGGGCACGCCAGCGTGGCGACGACGCAGCGCTACCTGGATCACCTGGGCCTGGCCGAACTGCGCCAGGCCGTGCCGGACCTGCCGATTGCCAAAGCGAGAACAGAATAAGCCTGTTTCAAGACAGGGGCACCATTGTGGCACTGCCTTTACTCCATCCGTCCCATCGGATCTGACGTCCTGTCCTGACGGCGTACAGTTTCGTCAGGACGGCGTCAGGACGGGAGGACGGGACGTTGGAAATTGATCAGGACGCCCAAGTCGAACGGCTGGACGTTGCTGAAGCGGCCACTCGACTGAACATATCCGTCGAAGCGGTACGCAAGAGAATTCAGCGCGGGACACTGCGAACGGAGCGTCAGGACGGACACCGCTATGTGGTCCTGACGCCGCATGACATGCGTCCGGACGATGACGGAGTGATCCAAGATGATGTCAGGACGCTTCAATATCTCACCGAGGCTACTGACCGGACGCGTCAGGACGGTGTCCTATCGGTTGATCAAGCATCTTTTCAAGCCGAACCGGCTACTGTTGTTGCACTCGTCCAACTGCTCCGGGAGGAACGAGAGCGAGTCGACCGGGAACGGGAGATTCGCAGCCAGGC
>DHIZ01000233.1:0-3483 GCA_002404055.1 Chloroflexi bacterium UBA4733 | reverse complement strand
GGCCGGCTGCAGGAGCTGCTGGCGTTGCCCGCACACGAGGAAGAGCGGGAACTTCGCCGGCACTGGTGGCAGTGGTGGGGACGTTGACACGAGGATCCCCGGTGGCGTGTGTACGTCTATCTCGATGAGTCCGGTGACACGGGCTTTCGTCTCTCCCAAGGCTCCTCCCGGTTCTTCGCCATCGCTCTTTTGGTGGTCGACGATCCCGGTCCACTGGAGGTGACGCTCGCCGCTCTACGTGCGCACACGCGCATGCCGAACTACGAGTTCAAGTTCGCGCAGTCGGATGACGCCCGGCGACGCCAGTTCTTCCATGCGATTCGCGACGAGCACTACGAAGCCCACTGCCAGGTCGTCGATAAGCAGGAACTCCTCAAGCACCGTGCCGTGTTGCCGGAGTTCCGTTCTCGGGAAGGACTCTATGGTCATCTGGTGCGGCGGGCACTGCGGGAGATCGCCGCTGGGCTTGCCGCTGCCACGTTGGTGATTGATGAGTCCTTCAAAAGCAAGAACGAGAAGGCGCGCTTCACCACGGCGATACGGCAAGAACTCGGTGGCTTCGGGACCGCCGACGTCGCGATCGGCTCGATTCGATACCGGGACTCGCGGCGAGAAAGCCTGCTCCAGGTCGCCGACATGCTGGTCGGGGCGGTGGCGCGCTCCTACGAGATGGGCGATTCCCGTTTCCGGCAACTCATCCCCACGCACAGCCTCAACGTGCGGGAACTCCGGTGGTGATGAAGGATCTCTGGAGAAAACACGCGGCCCGCTGAGCTAGCCAGGGGATCCTTTTAGGGGGTTCAGTCCAGAAGGGACTTGCCCCGAACCCTGCACGCCCCGGAGACCGGGACTATTCGCTCAGCGGGCCGCGCCGCCACATGCATGTCAGACAGATGCAGTATACCGTCACGACGAGGTAGACGGTGGAGCATGAACCTGTCCCGATCATTTGTCGTCGCTGCAATCATCGCCCGGCCGTCCGGCAGCGCAAGTCCTTTCGGTGGCGCGAATGCAACAGAAGGCGGTAGCGCCGTCTTCTTGCTCCTGTTTCGCTCACGCCGTCGTCTGGTCATGCTTCCTCTGGGAATTGCCCCGTTCGCTGTCGCCGGCTGCCACTGTTGCGGTCTGCAGCCCCCGGTGAATCTGACTCCAGAGGCCTTCGGTTGCATTCGCCGCGCCGCCGCTAGCGGCCGCCGAGCGATCGCCCGCCGCCGCCCCCGGAGTGGGGCATCGTCGGCGGCGGGCCCGGACGGACGGCGCTGATCCCTTGCAGGACCGTCACGTGATTGTCGCCGCGATCGGCGACGAAGACCCGGTGCGTGGCCGGGTCCACGGCGATCGCCCCGGGCCCGCTGTTATCGGTGCTGAAGTAGGCGACGCTCGGCGCCCCGACCGGGACCGTCGCCGTCACGCGGTTGGTGCGCCCGTCCACCACCGAGACGGTGTGGCCGCTGCCGTTGGCCACGTAGACCGTGCCGGTGGACGGGTCGACCGCCACCTGGTGCGGGCCGACGCCGACGGCGATCCGCGCGACGCGGAATGCCGCCGGCGGGCCGGGCAGCGGGTCCAGCGCGAGGAGCGTCTGCATGAGCAGGCCGGCGTAGAGGCGCCCGGTCCGCGGGTCCACCGCCACGCCGCCCACCCAGTAGCCCGGCCGGTCGCCGGCGAGCGTGTCGAGCGCGGGGGAGAGCAGCGCCACGAGCGCGTCCCCCTCGTACTTGCCGTCCACGCTGACGGCGAGGGCGTGCGTCGCCGCGTCGACGGCCATGGCGGAGACCCAGCCGCCCATGTCCCCGGCTGGTGGCGCCACGAGCCGGCCGGTCAGCGCGTCCAGGGCACGGATGGTGTCGTCGCAGCCGCCCGCGCAGCTCGGGACGGTAGTCTCGTCCGCGACGTAGACCCGGCGCATCGACGGATCGACGGCCACCGCGCCGGGCAGATAGCCGACCGGCCACGTGGCGACGACCCGGCGCCGCGCGCCGTCGACGACGGACAGGGTGTGATCCTGGGCGTTGGCGACGTACGCCCGGCCCGTCGACGGGTCCGCCGCGACGCCGGCCGGCGCGTGGCCGACCGGCACGGTCGCCACCGCCCGGAGCGCGCGCTCGTCGACGATCGAGACGCTGTCGCTCGCGCGGTTCGTCACGTAGACGATCCCGGCCACGGGATCGACGGCGACGCCAGCGGGGTCGCCGCCCACGCCGATGGTCCCGACCACCGAGACGGGCGCTTCGTCCCCGACGGCGGTCGCGGCCGGGCGCACCGTGTCATTTTACGCCTGATACTACTCACGTCGTTCACGGCCAAAGGGCGCCAGGGCATTACGGCCAAAGGGCGCCACGAGTTCACGGCCAAAGGGCGCCGGCAGTGAGGGTTCTGCCGGGTAGATAGGTAAGGACGGCCGACGCGATCCCGAGGAGATTCGACACTCTCTCCATAGAGAAAGGGGGAGAGTCGTCGATGAGTCAGCGGAGGATTGCGACGATGGATGTCATGGAAGTGTTGCGCTTGCTACGGATGGGCGAAAGTGATCGCGCCGTGGCGGCGTGTCTGGGGCACACGCGGCGGAGTGTGGCCAAGTACCGAGTGTGGGCGCAGGAGCAGGGGCTCTTGAGCAATCCACTCCCCAAGGTGGCCGAGGTGCATCGCTTGGTGGCGCAGACGATGCCGGTGACCCCGCCGCCCCAACAGACCTCGACGGTGGCGACGTACCGCCAGGAGATTTTGGAGTACCGGGCGCGGGGGATGGAGGTCGCTGCCATTCGCGGCCGGCTGGAGGAAGTTCACGGCGAGCCGGTGAGTTACATGGCGGTGTGGCGGCTGCTGCAACGGCTGGACCCAGCGCAGCCGGAGGTCTTTGTGCGGGTCGAAACAGCGCCCGGTAGCCAGGCGCAGGTGGATTTTGGCTACGCCGGCTGGACGATTGATCCGGCCACCGGCAAAGCGCGCAAGACCTGGGCCTTTGTAGTAGTGCTGTCCTGGAGCCGCCACTGCTACGCCGAACTGGTCTATGATCAGCGGATCGCCACATGGCTGCTCTGCCACCGCCACGCCTTCGAGTTTTGGGGCGGCTGTCCGCGCACGATTGTCTTGGACAATCTGAAAGCGGCCATTTTGCAGGCCAGTGTGCATGATCCCGTAGTGCAGCGCAGCTACCGGGAGTGTGCCGAACACTATGGTTTCCGGATTGATCCGAATCCACCACGGACGCCCCATTTGAAAGGAAAAGTGGAGAAAGGCGGCGTCCACTACCTCAAGCGCAACTTCCTGGCAGGTCGGGAAGGGACAGAGCGGATCGACGAACTGAATGGCAAGCTGCGAACCTGGATCATGGAGACGGCCGGCGAGCGCCTGCACGGGACGACGCGGGAGCAGCCCATGGCGCGCTTCCAGACTACCGAGCTGGCGGCGTTGTTGCCGCTGCCGTCCGTCCCCTACGATCCGGCGAGCTGGGCGAGGCTCCGCCTCTACCGGGACTGCCAC